>JBEKJZ010000104.1:0-20054 GCA_050010955.1 Xanthobacteraceae bacterium
CGCGGCGCGCCGGCCGCCGGCTTGAACGCCGCGATGGTGGCGCCGCCGCCCGTCGTCGCCGCGCGGGTCGATTCGCGGGCGAGCGTTTGTTTGAGCGCGTGCACGATCAGGGCGCGGACCAGGCCGGCATTGCGAAACCGCACCTCGGCCTTGGCCGGATGCACGTTGACATCGACCTCACGCGCCGGAAGTGTGACGAACAACGCGACCAGCGGGTGGCGGTCGCGCGGCAGATAATCGGCGTAAGCCGCGCGCACCGCGCCGATCAAGAGCTTGTCGCGCACCGGCCGGCCGTTAACGAAGAGATATTGGCCGAGCGCGTTGGCGCGCGTCAGCGTCGGCAGCGCGGCAAAACCCTCAACCGCGACGCCGTCGCGTTCGGCCGCGATCTCGAGGGCATTGGCGCGGAAGTCGGCGCCGAGCACGTCACCGAGGCGGGCAAGGCGCCCGGTGGCGCCGGGCAGCGTCGCGGCAAAGGTCACCGGCGCGCGCTCCTCGCCGGCGAGCGTAAAGGCAACATCCGGCCGGCTCATGGCGAGCCGGCGCACCACTTCGCGCACGGCCTCGGCCTCGGTGCGATCGAGCTTGAGGAATTTCAATCGCGCCGGCGTCGCATAGAACAGGTCGCGCACCTCGACGCGGGTGCCGGCACCGAGCGCCGCCGGCTTCTGCGCCGACTTGGCGCCGGCCTCGACGTCGATCGACCAGGCGTGCGGCTCGCTCTTGTGGCGCGTCGCGATGGCAAGCCGCGCCACAGCGCCGATCGAGGGTAGCGCCTCGCCGCGGAAGCCGAGCGTGCGAATCGAGACGAGGTCGTCGTCGGCGAGCTTGGACGTGGCGTGGCGCTCGACCGCCAGTGTCAGATCGGCGCGGGTCATGCCCTCGCCGTCGTCGGTCACGCTAATGAGGCGGCGGCCGCCGCCGTCGGTCAGCACGTCGATGCGCGTGGCGCCGGCATCGAGCGCGTTCTCGATGAGCTCCTTGACCACGCTCGCCGGGCGCTCGACCACCTCGCCGGCGGCAATGCGGTTGATGATGGCTTCGGAAAGCTGGCGGACGGGCATGGGCGACTCGCTGACGGCGCAACCGTAACTCGGATCGCGTAGCGACGAAATCCGGGGTGTTTCAGTCGAACGACGGCTTGGCGCGGCGCAATTGCTTGAGCCCGGCGCGGCGCTTCTTGCCCTCGATGCGGCGCTCGCGCGAAGCTCGCGTCGGCTTGGTCGGTCGCCGCGGCCGCGGCGGGATCGCCGCGCGGCGAATGAGATCGATGAGGCGGTCGAGCGCGTCCTGCCGGTTGCGCGCCTGGGTGCGATGGCGCTGCGCGATGATGACCAGAACGCCGTCGCGGGTGAGCCGTGCGCCGGCCAGCCGCTCGAGCCGCGCCCGCACGTCGTCGGTGAGCGACGGCGAGTGCCGCACGTCGAAGCGAAGCTGCACCGCGGTCGCAAGCTTGTTGACGTTCTGGCCGCCCGGCCCCGAGGCGCGCACGAAGCTTTCCTCGATCTCGCGTTCGTCGAAGTTGATATGGGCGGTGACGCGGATCACGGGGGGCTCGAGCAAAGAAGACGCTTATCCTCCCCCGCTGCGTTTCACTTCGCGGGGGCGGAAAAGTCGACGCTGGTCGAAACGATCCCTTCCGGCCGGCCGACGACGGTAACCAGGAGCCCGCCGTCGAGGAGGCGCTTGGCCACGCGCTTGGCGTCGTCGAGCGTCACCGCATCGATCAATTGCGATCGCCGGCTGATGTAATTGATGCCGAGGTCGTCGCGCTGCAGCTGCACCAGCAACGCGGCGATCTTGCTCGAGCTATCGAGATTGAGCGCGAACGCGGCCTTGAGATAGGCCTTGGCCTTGGCGAGTTCCTCGGGCGTCGGGCCGTCTTCGGCCAGCCGGCGGATTTCCTTTTCGACGAGATCGACGGTTTCGCCGCTGCGATCGCCGCGCGTGGCGGTGGCGCCGAGGAACAAAGCGGCGTGATCGAGCAGAACGAGGTCGTCGTTGACCGAATAGGCCAGGCCACGCTTCTCGCGCACTTCCCGGTAAAGCCGCGAGGAAAACGTGCCGCCGCCGAGAATTTGGTTGACGATGTAGGCGGCCATGAAATCCGGATCCTTGCGCGCGATGCCGGCACCGCCGAACGTAATCACCGTTTGCGGCACGTCGAGCTTGACCGTGATGCGCTGACCGAGCCCTTGCGGCGCCACGGTGGCGACCGGGGCGAGATCCGGCTGCGCTGGAAGCGCGCCGAACACGCGGTCGAGCATCGATTTGGCCGCCTCGGCGTCGATGTCGCCGACGATCCCGACCTTCAGGTTTGCCCGCGCCAGCACCCGCCCCGTATAGGCTTTGAGATCGTCGATGGTAATGTCGGGAACCGTTTCCAGCGTGCCGCTCACCGGGCGGCCATAGGGATGGCCGGCGAACGCAGTGTCCCACCAGCGCCGCGAAGCGATGTCGGTCGGGCTGGTCGCAGAACGCCGCAGCACCGACAGCATCTGCGCGCGGATGATCTCGACAGCGGGCGGATCGAAGCGCGGCGCGGTGAGCGACAGGCGCAGATCGTCGAACGCCTCGTCCCGATTCTCCACTAGCGTGCGCAGCGAGCCGCGCAACGTGTCGTGCTCCGCCTCGAAGCCGAGCTCGATGGCCTTGCGCTCGAGGCGATCGTGAAAGGTCGTGGAGTCGAAATCGCCGGCGCCTTCGTCGAGCAGCGAAGCGACCAGGCTCGCGGTGCCGGCTTTGCCGGCCGGATCCTGAGCCGCGCCGCCGACGAAGGCAAAATTGACGGCGATGAGCGGGACCGCCGGCTCGCGCACCAGCCAGGCCTCGATGCCGCCCGAGCTCAGCACGCGCTCGATGGTCGTGGCGCAAGCCGGCGCGGCAAAAATAACAAGCGCCGCGACGGCGACGGCACCGGCACCGCGGCGCAGGAGGGAGCGGTTCAAGGCCGGCGTCATGGCGTTCACGAGTGCTTCTCCTCCGACTGCAGGCTGTTGACGAGATAGCCGGTCACCGAGGCGCGGCGGTCGAGCCAAGTCCGCGCGGCCTGATGCACCGCGTCGGCGGTCACGGCGCGAATGGCCTCGGGCCAGTTGCGCACCATGTCGACGGTCTGGCCCGTCGCCAGCGCGGCGCCGTACAAGCGTGCCAGCGTGGCCTGATTGTCCTGCGCGTAGATGGAGTCGGCCATCAGCCGGTTCTTGGCGAGTTCGAGCTCGTCAGCGGTGACGCCGTGTTCGCTGACATCGGCAAGGACGGCATCAATCGCCGCCTCGACGTCGTGCAGGGTCTTGCCCGGCTTCGGCGCGCCGTAGACGCCGAACTTGCCGTAATCGAGCGCCGTATCCGAATAATAGGCGCCGGCGCCGAGCGCGATACCCTGCTCGACCACGAGGGTGCGGTAGAGACGACTGTTGGCGCCGCCGCCGAGCACATGGGCCAAGACTTCCAGCGCCGCGCTCTCGCCGGGTTTCGCCGTTATCCGCGAGGGCACCAGATAAAAGCGGGTCAGACTCGGCTGTTCGACGCGCGCATCGGCGAGCGTCACGGTGCGCGGCGCTTCCTGCACCGGCTCCCGCGGCCGCTGGCGCGGAACGATTTCGGCGCGTGGCACAACCTTGCCGTAGGTCTCCTCGGCGTCGGCCTTGACTTCTTCGGGCGTCACGTCGCCGGCAACAACGACGATGGCATTGTTCGGAGTGTAAAAGCGCCGATAGAACGCCAGCGCTTCGTCGCGGCTGAGGCCTTCGATCTCGGGCCGCCAGCCGATCACCGGCCGGCCGTAGGGATGGTTGAGATAGAGCGCGGCGTTCATCTGCTCGGCCAGGCGGCCGTTCGGATTGTTGGCGACCCGCATGTTCTGCTCTTCGAGCACGACATTCAGCTCGGGACGCACGACCGCGTCGGTAAGCACCAGCCCGGTGATGCGATCGGCCTCGAACGCCATCATCTCCTTGAGGTGCTCGCGCGGGACCCGCTGGAAGAACCCGGTATAGTCGCTGGCGGTGAACGCATTTTCCTGACCGCCGATGGCAGCGACTTCCTGCGAGAAGCGATTGCCGGGGTTCTGTGCCGTGCCCTTGAACATCAGATGTTCGAGGAAATGTGCGAGGCCGGATTTGCCCGGCGTCTCATCGGCGCCGCCGACCTTGTACCAGATCATGTGGGTAACGACCGGCGCGCGATGGTCCGGCACGACGACGACTTCAAGACCGTTGCCGAGGGTGAAATCCGCAACCTGAGGCTCCGCGGCGGCGCGCGCGACGCCTGCAGCGCCGACGAGCGCGATCAGGAGAATCAGCGTTTTCGACACGAATTGAGCCTCCCCAAGCTTGATCGATAGCCTCCTACCGGGAACGGCAAAGTGCGCCGCGCCCGTTCAGTTTGCCGTCTGGCACTCGCAACTACATCAGGCAAAGACGCTCCTCGTCCCTCCGGAGCGTCGGCCGGTCGCCGCTACTTCCCGGTCTGGCTCTCCGCTTGGGTCGCCGCTGGCGTCGCTGGCTGCGCCGCCGAAGGCGTCACGGGTTGCGGGGCCCCCGGTGGGGTCGCTGGCTGCGTCGCCGCAGGCGCAGCCGCGGCCGGCGCGGCGGTCGCGGTTTGTGGCTTCGCCTTCTTTTCCGGGCCGACGCCGTAGGGATGATCCGGCGACGGCGTGCGGTAACCAGTCGGCGGATCTGTCAGACTGTCGCGCGCCGGCTCGCCGGTAAACGTCGCGTATTCTTCGCTGTTGAACCAGGTTGTAGGATTATACCAAGTCTTTTTCACGTAGGGCGGAGGTGGGGCCGTCTGAACGGTTGCCGCGCCATCCGGTGCCGCAGGAACGATGTTGGCCTTGTGGTGTTTGCGGGGTTTGACTTTCGGGTCCTTGGGCCAATCCGGCGTGGGCGCCGCCGCCTCAGCCACCGGGGGTGGCAGATCGCGGCTCGGCGGCACGACAAGCGGCGACCGTTCCGTGAGGTCGATGTCTGGGTCGTCGGGGCCTTTCTTGAGGCCGAGGGTCTGCATGAACTTGGACCAGGCGGAGGCATTCGTATCGTCGTCGGCGGCTCGCGCCGTAGACGGATCGAAGCCCGCGACAAGGCCGATCAAAGCAACGCCGACGGCGGCGCGCAGGAGCATGGCGCCCACGTCCGCCCCGCGATCGACCCTTCGACCTCGACCATGATCCTGCGGCATACCTCACACCCCGATGCGCCAATCCGGCGCATCCCAGAAATCGTCCCAGAGGAATTGCCTAAACCCTCTGGCTATTTTCTTTATCCGCGATCAGGGCGCTTTTGCGGCGCCCCCTACCCGAAGCGAATCGTAAAGAAGGCCCGCCACGCCGGCCACGATCGCCACATCGGCCAAGTTGAAAACGTACCAGCGGAAGCTCCAACCGGCGGTTTCTATGTGAAAAAGCACGAAATCCATGACGCCGGGCCAGTGCAGCCGGTCGACCGCGTTGCCGAGCGCCCCGCCGATAATAAGCCCGAGCGCGGTGGCGGTCAGCCGCGAGGACGCCCGGGCGAGCCAAATCCAGAGAAAGGCGACCGCCGCCATTTTGAACGCGAGCAGCGCCCACGCCCCGAACTGCCCGTTTTGCTGCAGGAGCCCATAGCTGATGCCGGTGTTCCAGGTGACGACAAGATCGACAAAGGAGGTGACCGCCACCCGCCCCCGGTCCGCCAGATCGAACACATCCAAAAGCCAAAGCTTCGACGCTTGATCGACGATGCCGGTCGCCGCGGCGACGGCAAGGCCGAGTGCGCTTAGCGGTCCCCACGCATAGGAGCGGGCCGCTGGTCTTTGTGACGCATCCGCCACGCCGCCTCCTACTCCGCCGCCTTGCGCATGGCATCCCATTCGCGCAGCGCTTGAGCGTCGCGCGGCGTCACGTCGGGAAATTGCGGATCGAGCCCGACGGAAGGTGAGATCTTCCACGAACGGGCACATTTGCGGCCTTCGGCGCGGCGGGGCTCGACCGCGACGCCGGGCACGTCGTCGAGCCGAAACGCCGACGGCGGCCCATCGCCTTCGACTAGGGTCGCGGCCGAGGTGATGCATAATTCGGCAAGGTCGACATCGACCGCCAGTGCGAAAAGCTCTGGGTCGGCGACATAGACCATGGGCGCTGCCTCGAGCGAGGAGCCGATACGTTTGGCGGCTCGCTCAAGTTCGAGCGCGCCGGTGACGACGCGGCGCAGATTGCGCAGCTTCCGCCATTTCTCCGCGAGGGCATCGTCGCGCCAGGACGCCGGCACGGCGGGGAAGGATTCGAGGTGCACGGACGAAGCGGCCGGATCGCGCGCGAGCCACGCCTCCTCCGCGGTGAATGACAGCATCGGCGCCAGCCAGGTCACCGTGCAGCGGAACAGATGATCGAGCACGGCAAGGCAGGCGTGGCGCTTAAGCGAGGAATACGGATCGCAATAGAGCGCGTCCTTGCGGATATCGAAATAGAACGCCGAAAGGTCGACCGTCATGAAAGCGTTGAGCGCGGCGAAGATGCGCTTGAAGTCGAAATCGCCGTAAGCTCCGCGAACCAGCGGATCGAGTTCGGCCAACCGATGCAGCATCAGGCGCTCGAGCTCCGGCATGTGCGCCACCGCCACGCGCTCGTCGCCGTGCAGATGCGCGAGATTGCCCAGCATCCAGCGCAGCGTGTTGCGCAGCTTGCGATAGGTCTCGACGGACGTTTTCAGGATTTCCGGGCCGATTCGCTGGTCATCCCAATAGTCGGTCGCGCACGTCCAAAGCCGCAGGATATCGGCGCCCGATTGCTTGATCACATCCTGCGGCGCCACCGTGTTGCCGAGCGACTTCGACATTTTGCGGCCGTGCTCGTCGAGCGTGAAGCCGTGCGTGACCACGATGTCGAACGGCGCCTCCCCGCGCGTGCCGCAGGATTCCAGCAGCGACGACTGAAACCAGCCGCGGTGCTGGTCGGAGCCTTCGAGATACATCACCGCCTCGTCGCCGCCGTCGTGCCGGCGACGGATGCCGGCAAGCGCCGGAAAGTGTGTCGGGTCCTCGAGCACGAAAGCGTGCGTCGAGCCGGAATCGAACCAGACGTCGAGAATGTCGTCGACCTTCTGCCAGCCTTCGTGGGCGAGCTTACCGAGGAAACGCTCGCGCGCGCCCGGCCTGTACCAGGCATCGGCGCCCTCCTCCTCGAAGGCGTCGATGATGCGCACATTGACGTCGGGATCGTTGAGAATCTCGACTGAGCCGTCCGGCTTCTCCCTGATGAACAGGGTGATCGGCACACCCCAGGCACGCTGCCGCGAGATCACCCAATCGGGGCGAGTTGCGATCATTCCCCCGATGCGATTCTGCCCTTGAGGCGGGACCCAACGTGTCGAACTAATCGCTTCGTTAGCACGCTGCCGCAGCGTGAGCCCTTGCCTGGGCGGGAATTCAATAGGCGTATCCATCGCAATGAACCATTGCGGGGTGTTGCGGTAGATCACCGGCTTCTTCGAACGCCACGAATGCGGATACTGATGCTTCAAGCGCCCGCGCGCGATCAGCATACCGGCATCGATCAAGGCCTTGATCACCGCCTCGTTGGCGTCGCCCTTCTCGCCTTTCTCCGTGAGCACGCGCTTGCCGGTGAAGCCGGGCGCTTGCTCGGTGAAACGGCCATCAGCATCGACGGTGTAGGGAATCGTCGTGTTGATGCCGCGCGCAGCGAGTTCGCGCGCATGCGCGGTCCAGATATCAAAGTCCTCGCGGCCGTGGCCGGGCGCCGTATGAACGAAGCCCGTGCCGGTATCCTCAGTAACGTGGTCGCCGGGAAGAAGCGGGACTCTGAAGCCGTACCCTGTGATCTTATTGCGCAGCGGATGGTCGCATTCTAAGACAGCCAAGTGTTTTGCGTCGATGCCACCCAGTCGGTCGTAGGCAACAACACGTGCTTGCTTCATAACCTCGGGCGCAAGAGTATCTGCGAGCAATAAGTAATCGCCGACTTTTGCCCAATTGTCCGTTGCCGCATCTTTAATGCGATAAAATCCGTAGGAGATTTTAGGATTAAAGCTGATCGCGCGATTTCCCGGCAGCGTCCACGGTGTGGTCGTCCAAATCACGATGGAAGTATTCAGTGGCAGGAGTTCATGAAACTCGGGATCGTTTTGATCCCCCATGCTTCCCGGTGGGATGTCTTTTACCGGAAACTTCACCCACACCTGATCCGAGACATAATCCTCGTACTCGACCTCCGCCTCGGCGAGCGCGGTCTTTTCCACCACCGACCACATCACCGGCTTGGAGCCGCGATAGAGCGTACCGTTAGCGGCGAACTTCTTCAGCTCGCGCGCGATCTGCGCCTCGGCGAAGAAATCCATCGTGGTGTAGGGATGCGCCCAGTCGCCGATGACGCCGAGTCGCTCGAACTCCTCGCGCTGCACGGCGATCCAGTGCGCGGCGAAGGCCCGGCACTCCTGGCGGAATTCGATGAGCGCGGCCGGATTTGAGAAATCCGGCTTGGAGGCACCCTTGGCGCGGTAGTTCTCCTCCTCGATCTTCCACTCGATCGGCAGGCCGTGGCAGTCCCAGCCCGGCACGTAGTTCGAATCGAAGCCGAGCATCTGCTGGCTCTTGCTCACCACGTCCTTGAGGATCTTGTTGAGCGCATGCCCGATATGGATGTTGCCGTTGGCATAGGGCGGGCCGTCGTGGAGGATGAATCGGGGCCGCCCCTTGGCGGCGGCGCGCAGGCGGCCGTAGAGGTCTAGCCTCTTCCAGCGCGCCAGGATTTCCGGCTCCCGCTGCGGCAGGCCGGCGCGCATCGGGAAATCGGTCTTGGGCAGAAACAGCGTTTCGCTGTAATCGCGGGCCTTGGCGGACGGTTCGTTCATGGCGGGCCTTCTAACAAGCCGATGACGCGGCGCAAAGGGCTGTTCCCGGCGCAGCTGGCGAAAGCCGGGGGAACCGGCCGCCCAGACTTCGCGTTGACGCTTTGGGACATTTGGGTCGGGCGAGGAGGCCTTGTGGAATATCTTCGTGCCAGGCGTGAGGTCCGCCACGCCCTGGTCATCAGCGACCCGCAGCCGGTGGCTAACGTCGCCACTGTATGGACATCGGCCGGTCAGGCCGCGACCATCGGCATCTTCCTGCTGCTGTTCGGTGGCTTCCTCTATATCGGCCGCGCCATCCTGCTGCCGACGCTTGCCGCGGCGGTCGTCGCGTTGACGCTCGCGCCGCTGATCAAGGCCGGCAAACGTCACGGCATTTCGCCCTGGATCAGCGCCATTATCGTCGTCGCGCTTGGCGTCGGAGCTTTGGCCTTGGCGGCGACCGCACTGGCCGGCCCGGTAAGCGAATGGATCGGGCGCGCTCCCGAAATCGGGGCCACCATCAAGCAAAAGCTCTCCGTGCTCGACCAGCCGCTTGCGGCGCTGCACGAGTTGGAAAAAGCGCTTTTTAGCGGCGATGACGGAATGCTCAACGTCAATAATCCCCCGCCCAATGTCGTCTTGCCGGTGGTCGCGTTTCTCACGCCTGCCGCTGGCGAGCTCCTGCTGTTTTTCGGCACGCTGATGTTCTTTCTGGTCGGCCAGATCGAACTGCGCGTGCATATCGTCTCGTTGTTCGGAAACCGCGACGCCAAGCTGCGTTTCCTGAAAATCATGAGGGACATCGAGAAAAACCTCGCCGGCTACCTGATCGTGGTGACGGTTATCAATGCCGCGCTCGGAACGATCGTTGCTCTTGGCGCGTGGCTCCTCGGATTCCCCAATCCGGCGATTTTCGGTCTCCTGGCCGCGGCGTTGAACTATGTGCCCTACGTTGGACCGGCCGCCATGGTGGTGGTTTTGTTCGGCGTCGGCTTGGTGACCTTCCCCTTGCTCGGCCACGCGTTTATCGCGCCACTTGGTTTCGTTGCGCTCACCACCGCAGAGGGACACTTCATCACGCCGACGATCGTCGGGCGGCGACTCACGCTCAATCCACTTCTGGTATTTCTTGCGCTGGCGTTTTGGACTTGGATGTGGGGGCCGATCGGCGCATTTCTCTCAGTGCCGCTGTCGATCATCGGCCTTGTGGTATTCAACCATTTGTTTCCCGCCGACGACGTTGAACTTCCTGATTGAATGGAACTTTTCTGTGCCTATATACTTGTCCGGGCACCTTGGCTCATCCAATGTACGGAGAAGAGACATGAACACCGCGTCAACGGCTTCACAGAATATTCGGGAGACGGCCAAAGACGCGCGCGAGGGCGTCCGCGAAGTGCGCAAGGCGGCAGCGGAGGCTTCGGGCAATATCGAGAATGATCTGCAGGCCCTGCGCGACGAACTCCGGCGCCTCGGCGAGCAAGTCGCCAGCATCGTCGCCGGCACCGGTAACGCTGCCTGGCGCCGCGCCAAGGCCAGCATGGAGGACGCGGTGTCCGAAGCCGAGGACAAGGGGCGCGAGGCGGTCGACGCCGTGCGCGAAGTGTCCGATCATTTCGTCGAGGCGATCGACGAGTCGATAAAGACGCGGCCCTACACGACGCTGGCGATCGTCGCCGGTCTGGCATTCCTGTTCGGGGCGACGTGGCGCAGGTGACTTTGGCGCCGCTGATGGCGCCGTGAGGAATCCGGCGCCGCTGACGCGGCGGCGCCGTGCGGAGGCGAGGGCCTATGGTCAAAAGCTGGATGCACGACATCAAGCTTGCGCTGCAGGCGCGCAGCGGCGCCACCCCCGGCCTCTTCGTCTGGCTCGCGATCATCGCCGTCGCGTCGCTGACTGCCTTCGTCTTCCTTTGTGTCGCCAGCTACGATCGGCTGGCGCTGGAATTGGGAAATGTTTTCGCCGGCCTGGTGATGGCCGGCATTTTTGTGCTGATCGCGCTGATCGGCGCCATCGTTGCCGCCATGTCGCGTCGCCGCGCCCGGGAACGCGCCATCCTCGAACGCGCCGCCCGCGCGCATGCGTCATCGGCCTGGCTGCTCGACCCGAAAATTCTCAGTGTCGCCATGCAAGCCGGCCGCTCGCTCGGCTGGCAACGCCTCGTGCCGATTGCGTTGCTGGCTTTTATGGCGGCGCAATGGGCGCGCGAGCACATCCTGACCACCAGCTCGTCGACCGAAGCGAACACCTCTTCGTCGCGGATCCAGTCGATAAAAGCGACGTCGATGCGCTGGCCGTAAAGGTCGCCGGCAAAATCGAACAGAAAGACTTCCAGCAGTACGGCGCCGGTATCGAACATCGGGCGGCGGCCGAAGTTGGCGACGCCATCGTAACGCCGGCCGCCGAACGCGGCGCGGACCGCATAAACGCCGTGGCGCAGCCCGCAGGCGGCGTCGAGACGCAAGTTCGCGGTCGGGAAGCCGAGCTCGCGGCCGCGCTTGTCGCCGTGAATGACCTCCCCGGACACGAACCATGGAAAACCGAGTAACGCCGTCGCCTCGTCGAGGCGTCCAGCGGCGAGCGCGTCCCGGATCGGGCCGGAGGAGACCGGACGGCCGTTGACCTCGAAGGCCGGCACCACGTCGACGGCAAAGCCGTGTTTGACGCCTTCGGCGGCGAGAAAGTCTGGCGAGCCCCCACGATTCTTGCCGAAGTGGAAGTTAAAGCCGATGACGGCTCCGCTGATGGCTAACCGTCCGACCAGGATCCGCGTCACGAACTCCGCCGCCGTGACGTTCGCCAAATCGGCATTGAAGGTCAGTACGATCGCCCCATCGAGCCCGGTCGAGGCCAGCAGCCGCAATTTGGTGGCCTCGTCGCTCAACCGAAACAGCTTTTCGCCGGGCTTGAAGAAGGCGCGCGGATGCGGCTCGAAAGTCAGCACCGCGGCAGTCTTGTCGAGGCTTTTGGCGTGGTCGCGCGCGACCGCGATCACCGCCCGATGGCCGCGGTGCACCCCGTCGAAATTGCCGATAGCGAGGACGGCGCCACGGAGCGCGCCAGCGGGCCCAGTATCGCGCACGACGAGGAAGCGTTTCGGCGCCATCGGGCTCAATGGTTAAGTAAACTGCGCCGCTTGGTGCCGTCGCAGCGGCGCCGAGTCAAGCACGGGCTTCGCAGGAGTTGTACGTCGCGGCTGTAGCGATTACAGCGATTAACCCGATATTCAAATTCCGGGTGGTAAATCAGCCCCCGTTGGGGAGACAGCGTCGGGGCGCCTGCCACCCTCGGAACGAGCCGACGGAGCTCGACTCCGCGCAAATTACCCGCGCCAAGGAGCAGAGCCATGGCTCTCGATCCCTCGATGCCCGTGCTGGTTGTCGACGACTACAGCACCATGGTTCGCATCATCCGCAACTTGTTGCGGCAACTCGGCTTCGCCGACGTCGACGATGCGCCCGACGGCGCCGCCGCGCTCGCCAAGATGCACGCCAAGCGCTACGGGCTGGTGATTTCCGACTGGAATATGGAGCCGATGACCGGCTTCGACCTGCTCCGCCAGGTGCGTGGCGATCCGGAGCTGGGAGAGACGCCCTTCATCATGGTCACGGCCGAATCGAGGACCGAGAACGTGATCGCGGCGAGGAAAGCCGGCGTGAACAACTATATCGTCAAGCCGTTCAATGCCCAGACACTGAAGAGCAAGATCGAGGTGGTGTTCGCCGCCAGCGAATAGACAGTTTCCGCTCACCATTCGAGCTTACGCGTCAGCGCTTTGGGTGCGACGCCGGCGTCGGCGAACATCGCGTCGACAGCGGACAGATCCGGCGCCTCGCGCCCGCCGAATTCTTCGGCATGGATGCCGGAGGTAACGAACAGGCAATCCACGCCGAACGACGCCGCGCCCTTCAGGTCGGTTCTGATCGAATCGCCGATCGCGAGTACCCGGCTGCGCGGCGGCGCCTCGCCGCCGCGACAGGCGGCGGCCTTGCCCAGCGCCACCTCATAGATCTGGGCGTGCGGCTTGCCGCAATAAAGCGCCTCGCCGCCAAGCTCCACATAGGCATCGGCCAGCGCGCCGGCGCAGTAGAGAAGCGTGTCGCCGCGCTCGACGACGATGTCTGGATTGGCGCAGACCATGAACAGCGAACGAGCGCGCATCGCCGTCAGCAGCTCGCGATAGTTCTCCGGCGTCTCCGTGGCATCGTCGAACAGGCCGGAGCACACCACGTAATCGGCGGTCTCGGGCGGCGCAAAGGTGACATCGAGCCCGGCGAAGATCGGCAGATCCCGGCGCGGCCCGAGATGAAACACGCGTTCGCTGAGCCGGCTCTCGACGATGCCGCGGGTGACGTCGCCGGACGTCGTGATCGCGTCATAAGCGTCATGCGCCACGCCGAAGCGGTCGAGAATCTTCTGCACGGCGGCGCCGGGTCGCGGCGCGTTGGTGATGAGGATCACGGTGCCGCCGCCGGCGCGAAAACGCGTGAGCGCCTCACAGGCGGCGGCGAAAGCCGCGACACCGTTGTGCACCACGCCCCAGACGTCGCACAGCAGCACGTCATAGCCGCGCGCCAGCGGCGCAAATCGATCGATGATGGTGGGCAAGGTGCTTGGCGACATCAGCGCGTCGAATGGGCGGGCGGGCTGATCCGAGGATCAGTCGCTTCCACTGCCGGCGTGAACGAGTTCCGCGGACCCGCCGCCCGGCGCGGCGGGAGCGGCGTCGCCGGCAACGCCTTGCAGCGCATCCGGACGCACCGGACGCGGCGGCGAGAACAAAAATCCCTGACCGAAGCGGACATCGTAATCCAGAAGATCAACCACGACCGGTTCGCTCTCGATCCGCTCGGCAATGAGATCGATGCCGAAGCGGCCGAGCAGGTCGGAGAATTCGGCGGGCTGGACGCCGGTCGAAGCGGCGCCGGGCCGTTTGAGCAACAGCGCAGCCGGCACCTTGATGAAACGAAAGCTGCGCGCGGTCAATTCACGCGGCTCGATGCGAAGGTCGGCGAGGTTATCCATGGAAAAATGAAATCCGCGGCCGGCCAGCGCCGCAAGTCCGGCGTGCTCGGCCGGTCCCATGGCGCGAACCGCACCCTGGGTGAACTCGAAGATCAGCGACGGCGCGATCGCGCGGTTGGCGTCGATGAATTCGAGCAATTGCGGAAAGCCCGTATCGGTCAAGGTCGCTGAGGAAAGATTGCAGAACAAGCCGATGTCGCCGCTCTTGAGCAACAGTCGCCGCACCACCTGCACGCATCGTGACACGGCAAGGCCGTCGAGCTTCGGCAGGAGCGCACCGGCCTCGGCATAGGGCAGAAAATCGGCCGCTGCCACGACCTCGCCGTTCTCCGCATTGAGCCGGGACATCGCCTCGTAATAGCGCACCTTGCGCTGCGGCAAAGTGACGATGGGCTGCAGGTGCAGATCGATCCTGCCGCCTTCGATGGCGGCGTGGACGGCGGCGATGATGGCGTCCTTGTCGAGCCCGCTAAAGGCGGCGACCTCGCGAACGGCAGGCGCAGCGGCCGGGTCAGCCGGCTTGGCGCTGGCGATTGCCGCCGCGGGTGCGGTCTCGGCGGCCGCGTCCGGGGCGCCCCGATCGTCGCCACGGGGACGGGCGAGCACCACGTCGTGCACCGCAACCAAGTCGGCAAGCTGTTTGACCAGCCGCGAAAGCTCCTCGACCTCGCCGGCGAGCGGCGCGGTTGCCGCCAGCGCTTTGTCGAGGACTGTTTCGACCTTGCCCTCCGCCGCTCCGAGCCGGCGGTCGAAGTCCGCGAGCTGGCGCGCCAGATCGCTTGAGCCGCGGACAAGCTCGAACACCTGCTGGTTCACCACGGCGCGCTCACGCTTGTCGGCGGCGACGGCACCGTAGACCGCGGCCGCCGCCGGCAAACAGAGTGCCACCAGGACCGCGTCAGTGACGGAGAACCCCAAGCGAAGATAGAGCACGGCGCCGAGCGCGGCGGCGATAAGCACGATGCTGACGGCAATGAAGATGACGCGGATGCGCACCATGCGGACCCCGTTTCGCTTGCGCAGCACCATTTCCCGAAGCGCCAAAGCGGTCTTCCGGGAAATGTCAGATTTCCAAGACCCGAAATGATTCGTTTGCCGAGGGTATCAGTGTCCACAAGCCCTGCGCAGCCGCAAGTCCGGCTTTTGCGTAAAACTAGTGTGGTGGTTCAGAAGTCCGCATCATTTTTGCCGCGAACTCGTCATGCGGACTTCTGAACCAAAGCCACACTAGATCAATACGTTGCTAGTGTCCTTCGGTTCCGAAGTTCGCAAACGAGGGTGCCGCATAATGATGCGAATTTCGGAATCGGGACACTAGGGCAACTGCAGATCAGCTGACCGCCCGGATGACGCGTGCGAGTTTCTCGAAAATCTCGGCGATCTGCGCCTCGCTCACGATCAACGGCGGCGCAATGGCGATTGTCTCGCCGCCGACGCGGATCACCAGGTCCTCGTCGTGGAACGCGCGCTCCATGGCCTCGTAGGCGCGCAAGCCGACGGCGCCGGGGCGCGAGGCGAGATCGATACCGGCGGCGACGCCGACGGTGCGCACGTCGAGCACCCCCGGCAGGCCCTTGAGCGTCATCGCCGCGTTGGCCATGACCGGTTCCAGCTTCTTCGCCCGTTCGAACAGGTTCTCGTCGCGATAGAGGTCGAGCGCGGCGAGGCCGGCGGCGCAGGCGAGCGGATGCGCCGAATAGGTGTAGCCGTGGAACAGCTCGATGACATGCTCGGGGCCGCGCATGAAAGCGTCATAGAGGCTCTCGCGCGCGATCACCCCACCCATCGGCACCGCGCCGGAGGTGACGCCTTTGGCAAAGCAGATCAGATCGGGCATCACGCCATAGCGCTCGGCGGCAAAGGCATGGCCGAGCCGGCCGAAGCCGGTAATGACCTCGTCGAAAATCAGCAGGATGCCGTATTTGTCGCAGATCGCGCGCAGGCGCTGGAGATAGCCCTTGGGCGGCGGCAGCACGCCGGTCGAGCCGGCCATCGGCTCGACGATGACGGCGGCGATGGTCGAGGCGTCGTGCAGCGCGACGATGCGTTCGAGTTCATCCGCCAGATGGGCGCCCCATTCCGGCTCGCCCTTGGTGAACGCCTGGTGCTCGCGGCTATAGGTTGCCGGCAGATGATCGACGCCGGCCAACAGCGTGCCGAAGAACTTGCGATTGTTGACCATGCCGCCGACGGAAATGCCGCCGAACCCGACGCCGTGATAACCGCGCTCGCGGCCGATCAACCGCGTGCGGGTGCCCTCCCCGCGCACATGATGGTAGGCGAGCGCGATCTTGAGCGCGGTGTCGCACGCCTCCGAGCCTGAATTGCAGAAGAACACGCGATTGAGATCGCCCGGCGCCAGCGCGGCGATCCGGCTCGCCAGCGAAAACGCCTTGGGGTGGGCAAACTGGAAGGCCGGCGAGAAGTCGAGCTCCGCCGCCTGGCGCTGGATCGCGGCGACGATCGGGTCGCGGTTATGGCCGGCATTGCTGCACCACAGACCGGCGAGGCCGTCGAGCACGGCGCGGCCGTCGGGCGTGAAGTAATGCATGTCCTTGGCCCGCGAGATCAGCCGCGGCGCACGCTTAAACGCGCGGTTTGGCGTAAATGGCAGCCAAAATGCGTCGAGATCGTTGGTCTGCCGCGCCAATACGTTGGTGTCTGTCATGACTGTTGTCCTGCGGACTTGCGCTTTGGAACCGGCAACGGTGTCGCCGTCGGGCCCGCGCCGTCTCGCCGACTCTAGCGCAACAGCCGGACCAGGGCACGGCCCTTGGGCGTCTGAAACTCCCAATTGCTCAACGTCCCGTCATGGTCCTTGTCGGCCGCTTTGAACCGCTGCTCGACAAAGGCCAAGTACTCCTCCTTGGTCAAGGTGCCGTCCTTGTCGGTATCGGCGGCGGCGAATTCCTTGCGGCTCATGCGGCCGCGCAGTTCCTTGAAGGTGAGCGTGCCGTCACGGTCGGCATCGAGCTTGTCGAACATGTCGCTGCCGGCCTTCTTGGCTTCGGCGAGGTCGACGGTGCCGTCGTGGTCGGTATCGAATTGACCGACCAAACTGGAATCCTTCGCGCGGGCCGGGGTTGCCGCCCCGACCAGAATTGTGATGGCCATCGCCATGGCCTGGCGTCGGGAAATCATGGCAAATCCTCGCTAAAAATACCCTGGCAAGTACTAGCCATCCGGATATGAGTTGGCTAGGGCATAAGCGATGGCCGACAAACCCAAAACCAACAAACTCAAAGCCCGCTTGCCGCGCGGGCTCGCCGATCGCGGGCCGGCGGAGATCGCCGCGACCCGGCGGATGATGGAGACGATCCGTCAGGTCTACGAGCGCTACGGCTTCGAGCCGGTGGAGACGCCGACGATCGAATATACCGACGCGCTCGGCAAATTCCTCCCCGACCAGGACCGGCCGAACGAAGGCGTGTTCTCGTTCCAGGACGACGACGAGCAATGGCTGTCGCTGCGCTATGACTTGACCGCACCACTGGCGCGCTACGTGGCGGAGAATTTCGACACGCTGCCAAAGCCGTATCGCAGCTATCGCTTCGGCTGGGTGTTCCGCAACGAAAAGCCCGGGCCGGGACGCTACCGCCAGTTCATGCAGTTCGACGCCGACACTGTCGGCTCGGCCTCGCCCGCCGCCGACGCCGAGATGTGCATGATGGCCGCCGATACCATGGAGGCGTTGGGCATTCCGCGCGGGTCGTATGTTGTGAAGGTCAATAACCGTAAGGTGCTCGATGGGGTTCTAGAGACAATTGGGCTTAGCGGTGAGTCAAATGCTGCAAGAAGACTCACGGTGCTTCGTGCAATCGACAAGCGTGATCGACTTGGCGATGAAGCAGTGCGTCAGTTGCTCGGTAAAGGCCGCAAAGACGAGAGCGGAGATTTTGCGCGCGGAGCCGACCTAAATGCAGCGCAGATAGAAGCCATATTTCAAAGCCTCAAATTCAAATTTACATTCGAGGAGGTTGCTCCCGGAGTTGTGCACGAGGGAATTGCTGGTGAGTTGCCCATGCAATTTCTGCAAATGGAAGGGCAAAACCTCATCAAGGAAGGACGTTCTGAGCTTGGTAGAATTGCACAACTTGTGAAGGCCGCCGGATACCAGGAAGATCGGATCTGCGTAGACTCTTCAGTCGTCCGCGGCCTCGAATATTACACCGGCCCGGTCTTTGAAGTTGAGCTGACATTCTCGACCGACGGCAAGGATGGTTCGACTCGTTTCGGCTCGGTCGGCGGCGGCGGACGCTATGACGGGCTGGTTTCGCGCTTTCGCGGCGAGCCGGTGCCGGCGACGGGATTTTCCATCGGCGTGTCGCGGCTCGCCGCCGCGCTGCAACACCTCGGCAAGCTCGAGAGTCGGCCCGAGCCGGGCCCGGTGGTGGTCACAGTGTTCGATCAGGAGCGCCTTGCCGATTACCAGCAGATGGTGGCCGCGTTGCGCAAGGCCGGCATCCGCGCCGAACTTTATCTCGGCGCGGGAAAATTCGGTCCGCAGATGAAATATGCCGACAAGCGCAACGCGCCTTGCGTGGTCATCCAGGGCTCCGACGAGAAGGCCAAAGGCGAAGTCACCATCAAGGATCTGATCGTCGGCGCCGAACTGGCAAAGCTGGAAAAGGGCCGCGAGGAGCATTTGCAGAAGCAGGCCGAGGCGCAGTTTGCCGTCGCCGAGGAGAAACTGGTCGAAGCCGTGCGCGCGGTGCTCGCCCGCCACGGGCTTAAACGAGGGTGAGTCTTTCGATCGGCAAAAGTGGCACTGAGAGGTGCGCGGATGTTGCGGATATTTGCGCTCGTCGTGGGCGGTCTGGCGATCGCCGTCGTGGTCGCCCTGGGCGCCATGCTTGCGTTCGGGACCAGCAAGCCGGCGCCACCGCTGGCGTCGGTCAGCGACCCGTTCAAGAGCGTTGATTTCCGCGATCTGCCGGCGGTCGAAACGATCCCGGCGCACCACGGCACGCCAATCGCCTTCCGCGTCTGGCGCGAAAACCCGCCTATGTCCGATCCGGCGCTGGTCGTCATCGCCATCCACGGTTCGTCGGGATCGAGTTCCAGCCTGCATCCGCTGGCGAAGGCGCTGAGCGCGCAGGGGATCGCCGTCTACGCTCCCGACATTCGCGGCCACGGCCGGACCGGGGTGCGCGGCGATATCGACTTTGCCGGTCAACTCGACGACGACCTTGCGGATTTTGTCGCTGCTGTCGCGGCCCGACATCCGAATGCAAAACTGGTTTTACTCGGCTTCTCGGCCGGCGGTGGCTATGCCCTGCATGCGGCAGTCTCGCCGGTCGGAAAATCCTTCGCGCGGGCAATGCTGCTGTCGCCGATGCTGGGCCCGCGGGTGCCGACCTATCGGCAGACGCAAGCGTGGGCCGCGCCTTACATCCCGCGGATCATCGCGCTCGCTTTGCTCAATCGCGTCGACATTCACGCCTTCGACCACCTCACGGCTTTGGCTTTTGCCATCGATCCGAAACGCGCCGATATCCTCACCGACCATTATTCCTGGCTGCTGATGCGCGACTTTGCGACACAGGATTACGCCGCCGATCTGCGCCATGCGGCTTGCCCAATCGCCGTGCTGGTCGGGGAAAAGGACGAGCTTTTCGACGCCGCCAAGTTTGCCCCCACCATTGCCGCGGTCAGGACCGACATTCCGGTGACCGTCATCCCCGGGCTCAGCCACATCGAGATGACCACGGACCCTCGCGCGGTTCCCGCGATCGTCGCGGCGGTGCGCGGCGGGGATCATTAGGCTTAGGCTGCGCCGCGGCGCGCCGATTAACGGCTCCCGCCAATCTTCATCGAATAGCGACGCTTGTCGTGCTAAAGGGCCGCGGAATTAGCCTGAACGTCGCGCTTGGAAACGATTAACCATACGCCGGCGTGGATATGACCATCATGTCGAGCATGGCAATGAACGGCTCGGACCAGCGCGCGCAACAGCTCGTCGCCTCCTATGTGCGCGCCGGCTACACCCCGATCGAGCCGCCGGTCGTGCAGCCGGCGGAGCCGTTCCTCGACCTGTCCGGCGAGGATATCCGCCGGCGCATGTTTCTCACCAGCGATCCACACGGGCGCGAATTGTGCCTGCGGCCCGACCTCACCATTCCGGTCTCGCGCGCCTATCTGCAATCGCCGGCGGCCGGCAAGGCGGCCGCGTTCTGCTATCTCGGCGCCGTCTTTCGCCACCG
>JBEKJZ010000105.1:0-10975 GCA_050010955.1 Xanthobacteraceae bacterium
ACCAATTACTTCGTCGACATTTCGCACATCGCGATCTTTCGCGAGGTGCGCGACAGGTACTTCGACACCAAGGCGCCGCCGGCCTCGACGGCTGTGCAAATCGTGAAGCTGGCGATGCCCGAACTGCTCTTTGAAATCGAAGCAACCGCCGTGGTGCCGGATGGTGCCGGACAAGTAACGACTCTTGCAAAGACGTAACAGATATGGGCCGGGCTCAACTTGGCAAAACGCTGCCTGCGGCGTCCTCGGCCTGCGGCTCGGCACCACGGCCTGGGGGTCGGCGGATGGAC
Organism: Xanthobacteraceae bacterium; assembly: GCA_050010955.1. GTDB lineage: Bacteria > Pseudomonadota > Alphaproteobacteria > Rhizobiales > Xanthobacteraceae > BOG-931. The sequence goes on from JBEKJZ010000105.1 coordinate 291, forward strand.
CGGTGCGCGGTTTGAGTGCGATAATCGTCAACAGCGGCGTTTGGCCAATCGGTTGAAAAGCGGCTACCAAGGACCGATCGCTAGGGGACATTGCAGGTGCCGACCGCGGCCAGCGTCATTCGCAACTTCTACCGGGATTCCGTGGCGCTGATGCAGCTGTCCGCGCGGCTCGGTCAGCTGCCAGGCATCCGTCAGGCGACGGCCATCATGGCATCCGAGGCCAATCGGGCCCTGCTGCGCGAGGCGGGCCTGGCGACGCATGAGGTCGAGGCGGGGCCCAACGATCTCTTGATCGCCATCGAGGCGGACAGCGAAGCGGCGCTCGAAGCCGCTATGGCTGAGGCTTCCGACGCATTCGATGTCAAATCCGACAGTCTCGCCAGCCCGGCACGGCGCGAATCCCCGCGCAGCCTCGAAATGGGATTAGAGGCGATGCCTGCGGCCAACTTGGCGCTGATCTCGACGCCGGGAGACTACGCGGCCGCCGAAGCCATGAAGGCGCTGCATCTCGGCCTCAATGTCATGCTGTTCAGCAATAATGTCGCACTCGAGGACGAGATCGCGCTCAAGCGCTACGCCGGAGCGCACGGCCTAATGGTCATGGGCCCGGATTGCGGCACGGCGATACTCGGTGGCATCCCGCTTGGTTTCGCCAACGTGGTCCGCCGCGGCGACATTGGATTGGTGTCGGCGTCGGGCAGCGGGTTGCAGCAGGTGACGTGCCTGATCGACCAGCTGGGCCACGGCGTGAGCCAAGCCATCGGCACAGGCGGGCGTGACCTCCGTACGGAGGTCCGAGGCCTCACCATGCATCAGGGCCTGGATGCGCTTGCCGGCGATGCGGGCACGCGCGTCATTGTCCTGATCTCGAAGGCGCCGGCACCCGAAGTCGCAGTCCACGTGCTCGAAAGTGCGCGCAAGGCCGGGAAACCAGTGGTAGTCAATTTTCTCGGCGCCGGCCCGAAGGTGCCGGCAGCGTCGAATATTCATGCCGTAAAGACGCTCGAGGATGCGGCAGTCACCGCGGTCGCGCTTTCGGCCGGCCGGCAGCCAGACGATGTCGGGTTTGCTGCGTTGTCGGTTGACGTGCGGCGCCCCGGGCCCGCCCAGCGCTATGTGCGAGGACTCTACAGCGGCGGCACGTTCTGCAGCGAGGCGGCGCTACTGCTCAGCGAGCATGTGGCACCGGTCTATTCCAACACGCCGATCGGCGGCGCCGAGCCGCTGGCCGACGTATGGCACAGCCGCGCCCACACGCTTATCGATCTCGGCGACGACGTATTCACGCGCGGTCGACCGCACCCGATGATCGATCATCGGCTGCGCAACGAGCGCATCGCGATCGAGGCGCGGGATCCGCAGACCGCCGTCCTCCTGCTCGACGTCGTTCTCGGTTACGGTTCGCATCCGGACCCGGCCGCCGCAATGGCGCCGGCGATCGCGGCGGCGATCGCGCAGGCGGCAGACGCCGGCCGCCGGCTCGTTGTCATCGGTTTCGTCTGCGGCACCGAAGCCGATCCGCAGGACCTCAAGCGACAACAGGCAACGCTCACCGGAGCCGGCATGATTGTTACAAAGACCAATGCTCAGGCGGTGCGGCTCGCGGCACGGATCGCGGCACCGGAAACCGACGCTGTTTCCACGAAAGCAAAATGACGATGGATTTGCTTGCTCAGGACCTGCAGGTGCTCAACGTCGGCCTGGCCTCGTTCGCCGACGCGATTTCGAATACGGGCGGCAAAGTTTTGGAGATCGAGTGGGCGCCGCCGGCGCGCGGCGATCGCGAGGCCGCGCGGGCACTGGCGCGTCTTGTCAATCATCCCTTCGTCGAGGCCGCCAACCGCCAGGCGTTCGATGCCTATCTCTCCAGCGCGCCGGTAATCGAAGGAATTGCAGTGGCAGGCGACGCGATCCCCGGCATGCACGCACGCATTATCCTGCATGCCGGTCCACCGGTCGCTTGGGACAAAATGTGCGGCCCCATGCAGGGCGCGATCCTCGGCGCGGTGCTGCTCGAAGGCTGGGCGCGTGACCTCGACGGCGCGGCTAAGCTCGCCGCGAGCGGCAAGATCGCGTTCGCGCCGTGTCACCATCATTCCGCGGTCGGCCCGATGGCCGGCATTATCAGCCCATCGATGCCGGTGTGGATCGTGCGCGACGCCAAATCCGGCCGCCGCAGCTTCAGCAATCTCAACGAGGGGATCGGCAAGGTGCTGCGCTTCGGCGCCGCCGGGCCGGAGGTGATCGCGCGGCTGAAATGGATGGCGAGCAAGCTGCGAAAGGTGCTCGAAGCGGCGCTCAAGGTTTCCGGCGAGATCGAGCTCAAGCCGCTGATCGCGCTCGCGCTCAACATGGGCGACGAGCTGCACAACCGCAACGCGGCGGCGACCTCGCTGCTGCTCAAGCGCCTCGTGCCGGCGATGGTGCGCTCCAAGGCGAGCCGCGCCGATGTCGCGGCCGCGGTCGATTTCATCGCCGGCAACGGCCATTTCTTCCTCAATCTCTCGATGGCTGCCTGCAAGGCGATGCTCGATGCCGCCCGCGGCGTCGCCGGCAGCAGCATGGTCACCGTGATGGCGCGCAACGGCGTTGAGTTCGGCATCCAGACGAGCGGCACCGGCGATCGCTGGTTCACGACAGCAGCGCCGGTGGTCGACGGCTTGTTTTTCCCCGGCTATTCGATCGCGGACGCGGCCCCCGATCTTGGCGACAGCGCCATCACCGAGACGGCGGGATTGGGTGGCTTCGCGATGGCCGCCGCGCCGGCAATCGTAAGCTTCGTCGGCGGCACGTTCAAAGAAGCCATCGCTAACACGGCGGCAATGGGGCACATCACCGTCGGCCGCAATGGCGGCTTCGCGTTGCCGACGATGGATTTTGTTGGGACCCCGGCGGGGATCGACGCGCGCAAGGTTGTCGATACCGGGATCCTCCCGATCGTCAATACCGGGATTGCCCATCGCCAGGCGGGCGTCGGCCAGATCGGTGCCGGCATTACGCGGGCGCCGCTCGATTGCTTCACGAAGGCCGTGACGGCGCTCGCCTCGGCGGTGCCGGACGTGCCGGGGCCGGCGGCGCCGGCCGAAGCTGCACGCGACAGCCCATGAGCGGGTCACAACCACGTTCATGTACTGTTGGCAGGCCGCCTTATCTTGAATTCCCGAGTTCGCGACAGCGTCGCATAAGCCGCTGACGCATTGGCCCCGAGAGGACGTGCCTTCTTTTAAACCAACTCACAAATCAACTTGCCCGTGAAAAGATGGCGCTAGCGATTTGGTGGAACCATCTAGTTGTAGTAGCCGACGCCACAGCCTAAAGCGTCGACCCCGGGTACGAACCTCGCCTTTGCAACCGGCGTCGCAGCAAAGCAACCCGAGCAACATGCACCATCTTGCGAGATCATTTGCCGCGGCGCTCCTCATTGCGGCTTTGCTGACACCGGCTTCGCACGCGCAACCGTTCCCCAAATCCGAGCGCCAAAAAGCCGAGGAAGCGCGCAAGAAGGCCGAGGAAAAAACGACGGATGAGGCCTACAAAGCCACCCTGAAGCATACGCAGGTCGTCAAGAAGACCCTCGATCCATGGGGAAATTTGCGAGCACCACCCGCCGGGAGCAATAAGTAAGTCCCATCCGTCCGTCTTGCAAGACTGAATAGTACTAGATCGGCGAACCATAAGTTGCTAAGGGTGAGGAGGCCGTAGCATGAAATTTGGATTGATCATTTTCACCCTTTGTCTATTGCCTTTCGTGGCTTCTGAGGCGAGGTCAGAAGACAAGAGAATTGCACCTAATCTAAAAGCGGAGGACAAATATATTGAATCCTATAAGCACTGCATAGATAAAAACTTTGATCTTTTTTCTTCTTCACAGCAGCCTCCGGAGACAATTGCGGCGTCTATCACCTCTGCCTGCTTGGCGGTAGCGCAGGACTATATGCAATACCTTATTAAGACCAAAACAAATGTTGCGACAGCAGAAAGAATGATTGACGAATTGCGCAACGTTGCGCGTGACAACGTAATATCCCGCGTTCAAGCAGCTCGAAAGAAATGAATTTCGAAGTGGCGCTTCTTAACCCTGGCACAAAGGGATTCGCGCCCAATGCGTCAGACCGCTCGAGCCTCTCCAAACAATCCTCGGCGCTGATTTTGGGCTGACGTTGCGTTGATAACCAACCCTCCTTGGATATCAATGAACGACCGATCGAACCATCGATAAGATTTTGCAATTGACGCGATGACCTCACACAATCATCATGGTCTCGACTGCTGCGACGCACACACCACTTCCGAACTGGGTCATCCACGTCATTTCGAGCGTGCGCAAGCGACTTCCGCTCTGTCCCCAACTACGGACCTATCGCCGCACCCCAGCAAACGACGTTCAGGGCCAATTGCGTCGCATGCGCGCGCCATATCTTTATCTTTGCCTACCGAGATCGGCACAATTGTCGCAAACGGCATCCGGGAAACTCCTGAGGAGAAAATATACGCGGCGTACATTGGGACAAATATAGAGAAGCCGCATTAAGGCCGCGTAAGGGAACGGAGCGCCTATAGTCCCGAAGATGCCTTCAATGGTCTCGGTGCGACTGCGAACGGACTTCCCGTGACGCTCGATCTGCCGACGCTGAGTGTGATGCAGAGCTTCGCGATGGCTTTGGCCGGCGCGCTGCTCTTTTTCTATTGGGCGCAGAACCGAAGGATGACAGTGCTCGCCGTGTGGGGAACAGCGCATTTGTCCGCGTCGCTCGGCATCATCGCACTGACATTGGGATACACGCTGCGGCAGCCGCTCTGGTCCGCCGCCGCCGGGGTATTTCTCACCTCACAGGCGGGCCTGATGTGGAAGGGCGCGCGCAATATCGATCGCAGGCCGGCTTCGTATCTGTTGGCATTTGCTGGTCCGGCGGCACTGATCGCGGCCGGCAGCGTGCCCATTTTGCGCGGGGTGATCATCTCGATCTCGATGGGGATCGGCGTCGTCTACAGCTTTCTAGCCGCCGCTACTCTGTATTTCGGCAAGACCGACCGGCTGTTTGCCCGCTGGCCGCTCGTCGGCCTCAACGCCGTGCACGGCGTCGGCCTGCTAATCGGCGTGTATTCCACGTTCATCGGCTCGACTGGGCAGGACGCCGTGCCTGCGCTATGGAGCCTCTTCGGATTCATTTATTTCGAAACGACCGTGTACGCGCTCGGCACTGCGGTCTTTGCCATCGCCCTGTTCAAGGAGCGCGACGAGGCGGCAACGTTAGCGCTTGCGCGCATCGACGCGCTGACCGGCATCGCCAACCGGGCACATTTTCTCGACACCGGCGAGCGCGCGCTGCGGCGCTGCCGCCGCGACGGCATGCCGGCTTCCGTGGTGATGTTCGATCTCGACCGTTTCAAATCCATCAATGATCAGTTCGGCCACGCCGTGGGTGACACGGTGCTGCAGAAGTTCTGCGAGATGACCTGCGCCGTGCTGCGGCCGCAGGACCTGTTCGGGAGCATCGGTGGCGAGGAATTCGCGGTTATCATGCCGGGATGCGGGATCGAGGCGGCGTACGTGCGCGCCGACCGCATCCGCTCATCCTTCGCGGAAAGTAGCCGCTTTGTCGGCGGCCAGCCGGTCAAGAGCACCGTCAGCGGCGGCGTGGCGATGAGCGAAACGTCGGCCGAGGCTCTTGACGTGCTGCTCAAACTCGCCGACGCGGCGCTCTACGAGGCCAAGGGCGACGGACGCAACCGGGTCAAGCGCGCCAGCCGGGAAGCGGCGGCCGACAACGTTTCAAACGTCTTTCGCGTGGCGTGAGCGCGCTGCGCCGCGCTTTTTCGCCAGCGCTTTCTCATACGGAAAAGGTTACTGCACCGGTCTTTCAACGCGCTTTGGGAGCAGGAGTCGCGACCTGTCGCACATCGCCTGGTGGATCGCCGCTACATCGGCCGCATGTCGGCTCCGGGTCAATCACGGTCGCAGCTGAAGTTGCGCCCAGTACAGATGTAGACGGCGCAGACGGTCTAACGCCGTATCGCGCCAACAGCGCGCCGCGTTGAGGATTTCGATGCGTTTTCACCCTGCGCACTTTGCTGCCTTGCTCGTCGCTATGCTGTTTGTTGGACCCGCGGCTGCTGGCCAGGAAGGCACGGACATGAAGCTCGAAGATATGGGCTTCATCATGCGTCCCACGACGACGCCAACGCAGATGGAACGGTTGCGCCTGCTCCCGCCACGCAAGTTTGTTCGTCGCACAAAAGGGGATCGCCGCTATTATCTCTACGCCGATCCCGACTTTTGCCGGTGCGTATTTGTCGGCAATGAACTGGCGATGAAAAACTATCAAGCGCTGGTTCCGCCATCGTCGGCGCCGCCGATGCCGACCGGGGCGAGGTCAGCAGAAGGTCCCGGCATGTCGGCTGTACCCTCCAGAGCGGAAGTAAAATCAGGCTATTGGCGTCTGGTCGCGAGTTCGCGAAAACTTTGAAAACGCTTCATACTCGGCGAATGGATGGAGCGCGCTGATTGGTTCGTCCAGGATCGTTATTTTCGCGCGCATGTTCGAGCTGCAAGCCGCAAACTATCGTTAGAGCATGATCCTCAAAAGTGGAAGCCGGTTTTCCGAAAAGATGAATGGCTTGCGCTAGCGCTCGCCGATTCTGTGCGGTTGCGGCAGCGCGGCAATCCCGGGGATCCCGATGCCGACGTAGCGGAAGTTTGCCCGCTGCATTTCGTCGGCGCGATAGACATTGCGCAGATCGACGATCGTCGGCTGCGCCATGAGCTGCCTGAGCCGACCGAGGTCGAGCGCGCGAAACTGCTCCCATTCGGTCACGATCACCAGGGCGACGGCGCCCGCGGCGGCTTCGTAGGCGCTCTGGCAGTACGTCACGTCGGCCAGTTGCGGCTTCGCCTGCTCCATGCCGGCCGGGTCGTAGCAGCGCACATTGCCGCCCATGTCTTGCAGCGCCGTAATCAGCGGGATCGCCGGGGAGTCGCGGGTGTCGTCGGTGTTCGGCTTAAAGGTGAGGCCGAGCACGGCAATCGTCTTGCCGCGGATCGAGCCGTCGACCGCGGCCACCACCTTGCGCGCCATGGCGCGTTTGCGCTGCTCGTTCACGGCGACGACGGTCTCGACGATGCGCAACTGGGCGCCATGATCGTGGGCGGTCTTGATCAGCGCCGACCCGTCCTTGGGAAAGCACGAACCGCCAAAGCCGGGACCGGCGTGAAGGAATTTTTTGCCGATGCGGTTGTCGAGACCCATGCCGCGCGCCACGTCCTGCACGTCGGCGCCGACACATTCGCAGAGGTCGGCGATTTCGTTGATGAAGGTGATCTTGGTGGCGAGAAAGGCGTTGGACGCGTATTTGATGAGCTCGGCGGTGCGCCGGCTGACATAGACGAGCGGCGCGGCGTTCAGATAGAGCGGCCGGTACAGCTCGGCGAGCACGGCGCGCGCCCGCTGGTCCTCGGTTCCGACGACGATGCGGTCGGGATGCTTGAAGTCCTGGATGGCGGCGCCTTCACGCAGAAATTCCGGATTGGACACCACCTGCAGATCGGCCCCGGGACGCGTTTCGCGCAGAATATGTTCGATCTCGTCGCAAGTGCCAACCGGGACCGTCGATTTGGTCACCACCACGGCCGTGGCGGGCAACAGCGGCGCGACCTCGCGTACGGCATTGTAGACGAAGCTCAGATCGGCGTGACCGTCGCCGCGGCGCGACGGCGTGCCGACCGCAATGAGCACCACTTCGGCATCGCCGACCGACGCCGCGTCGCCGGCGAAGCCGAGCCGGCCCTGGCGGACATTAGTCTCGACGAGCTCAGCCAGGCCCGGCTCGAAAATCGGCATCTCCCCGCGATTGAGCGCTGCAATCCGCGCGGTGTCCTTGTCGACGCAGGTCACATGGTGACCGAAATCGGCAAAGCAGGCGCCGGAAACTAGGCCGACATAGCCGGAGCCGATCATGGTCACGCGCATAAAGCTCTCCGTGGCAGCGCAGATCGCATCCGGTCCGGCCGCTCGTATCGCGGGGTGTCCCGGCGCGGTTCCAATACCGGGCTTTGCGCCGTGACGCTACCCTGCCCCGCGGCCCTGCGCGCGCAGGCGGCCCTGCGCGAGCAGAAGCGAGACGGCGGCCTCGAGCGAAGCAGATATTTCAACAATGAAATCCGGCGCCGCGAGGCCCCGCGCCGCTTGGCGATCTGGGTCATCCGCCCGCGGCGAAATCAGGATGCCGCCGGCAAGATGCGCGGCGCGCCCCGTGGCAATGTCCGCGGCGCGATCGCCGACGATCCAGGAATGCGCCAAATCGAGCTTCATCCGGCTGCCCGCCGCGAGGATCATGCCCAGGCTCGGCTTGCGTCAAGGGTGATCGGCGATATTGAAAGGCGCGCTGCCGTCGGCGTGATGGGCGCAGGCGAGCGTGGCGTCGAGATGTGCTCCGGCCTTCGCCAGCGCGCGTGACACCGCGGCCTGCACGGCATGGAAACCCTGCCAATCGTAGAGCCGGCGCGCGATGCCCGACTGATTGGTGACCAGCACGACGGGAATTCCCGCCCGGTTGCATCGCGCGACGGCAGCCGACGCGCCTTCGAGCATGCGCAGGTCTTCCGCACGGCCGAGATAATGCGCGTCCTCGACCAGGACGCCGTCGCGGTCGAAAAACAGCGCCGGGCGGTGCGCGACATCCCGCGCGGTGATTTCGCACCAAAGCCCTTCGTCCGTCCCGCTCACGCCCGGCTGCCTTGAGGGATCGCTCGTCATTGCTTCCTTGAAGTCGGCCGAACACTGCCTAACGCCGATTTGCCGTCGGCAGTTAACAGGGGTCTACTTCATAATCCAGCAGTTGTTCGGCTCCAAGCACGTGCGCAGCGAAAGCCAGGCGCGGCAGCAATGTGGCCGAAAAGCATACGCGGGATCAATTGGCGGGAGATATCTTCGCCGCGACGATGACCTCCGCCGCGTTGCCCTCATTTGGTCCGATTGAATTCCTACTCCCGCCGGCATGAGGCGCGCCATCAAGATCACGCTTTCCGTCGCCTACGCCGGGCGTCCGCGGCACACGCTGGACATTTGCCGGCCCGTTGACGCCAGCGCCGCGCCCGTTGTCATGTTCTTCTACGGCGGCGGTTGGCGCCGCGGCAACAAACGGCTGTATCGCTACGTGGCCAAGGCGCTGGCCCGCCGCGGCTATGTCGCGGTCGTGCCGGACTATCGCGTCTATCCGGAGGCCCGTTATCCCGACTTCATCGAGGATGCGGCGCTTGCCGTGCGCTGGGTCAAGGATAACGCGGCGCGCTTCGGCGGCGATCCGAAAAAAATCTTTTTGCAAGGCCACTCGGCCGGCGCCCACATCGCCGCGATGCTGGCGATTGATAGCCGCTGGCTGCACCAGGTCGGCCTGGCGCCCAGTCGCGATATTGCCGGTCTGATCGGCATCGCCGGGCCGTACGATTTTATGCCGCTGCGGGACGAAATACTGAAAGTGATTTTTGGCGGCGCCGAACGGCCGGAGACGCAGCCGATCTTCCATGTTGCGCCCGGCGCGCCGCCGGCGCTGCTGATGACCGGCAGCCACGACCGTATTGTCGAGCCCGGCAATTCCACGCGGCTTGCCGCGCGGCTTCGCGCCGCCGGTAATGCCGCGACGGTGCTGACCTATCGGCGGGTGGGGCACTACCTCATCATCGCCGCGCTGGCGCCGCTGCTGCGTTTTCTGGTCCCGGTCCTGCGCGATGTCGATGCATTTATCGCTGACACCGTGATGCGGTCATCGCGACGCGTCGGCCAGATCGCGAAATAACTCTGCGTCGTGCGCTACGAGACGCGGCGCAGCTGATAAGAATTGCAGTCGACCCGCTCTTCACGCGCCAGTCGACCGTCCTCGATATAAATTGCGCGCAAGCATGATCAATCATCGCCGTCACCATGCGGCCGAAGCCGAAATAAAGCCCCAGCTGCACCATGACGAGGACGACGGAAAAAAATGCCAATCAAGGTTGCGATGAACCGAAGCCGATCCTGAAAAAGATTTCGCAATGCGAGCGTCAAAATAAGCGACATGCTCGGCAACTCCGCCATTTCCGACCCACATCAACGTGAGATCATTGCTTGATGTTCCAGGCCCTGGGTGCAGGAAGTCAGGAAGTTATTCCTGGGCCAGCGCGGCGCGCGGTTGCGGCGCGATGATGGACGTGGTCGGCGGGGGCTATTTTGTGCGGGTATACCCAAACCCGCTGCAGCGGGGTACTCAGTAAGCACCCGAGGTCAGCACATTCGGACCCAATGTCCGCATACTGAATTCCACACCGACTGTGTTGTTCGGAACGGGCGAGGTGGTACCGTTGTAGGTGTATCCGGTGCCGACGTTCAGGGCGAACATATAGCAATCGTCGACGTAGCCCAGGCTGACCCGCGTGTAGGAGAACTCGTTGGCAAATAGGTCGTAACTCACCGACGCCGTGACCACCCAATTGGTTGTGAGCTTGATCGACGTCCCCGCGGTAATGCCTTCGCGCTGCGTCAAGAATCCAAGCGCGGGCTGCGCGGCATAATCGCCATAGAGAACATACAGGCCCCAACGGCCGAAATTGGACCGCGCCTCCATTTCGAATCGTTCTGATGCCAAGGTCGCTTCGTCGAGGCGGCCCTTGATATCGAACATGTAGGTGGAGTTCGGCTGATAGGCGATGCGAT
>JBEKJZ010000106.1:0-10973 GCA_050010955.1 Xanthobacteraceae bacterium
ATGCCGGCCTGGGGCGGCAAGCTCGACGACGTCACCATCAAGGCGCTGACGGTCTTTGTGCACACGCTTGGCGGCGGGGAGCAGTGACGGATGGATCCGGGTGGCGACAACGCGCTCGCGATGCAGGCCGCCCGTTCGTCGCAGCTCGGGCAACCAGCGCTCGCAGCGCTTGGCGACGATGGCGCACGAACGCCGCTGCCCGTCGGCGCGACCGAACCCGACCCGCCGGACGATGGGCCGCTCTACGTCGCCCGGCAAAAGATCTATCCGCAGCGCGTTAGCGGAACTTTCCGGCGCGTGAAATGGCAGGTGCTGTTCATCACGCTCGGCATCTATTATTTGCTGCCGTTCGTGCGCTGGGATCGCGGGCCGAACGCGCCGAGCCAGGCGGTTCTCATCGACTTCCCGAGCCGGCGATTCTATTTCTTCTTCATCGAGATCTGGCCGCAGGAGGTGTATTATTTCACCGGCCTCTTGATCCTGGCGTCGATGGTGCTGTTCCTGATGAACACCATCGCCGGGCGGGTCTGGTGCGGCTATCTCTGCCCGCAGACGGTATGGACCGATCTATTCCAGGCCATCGAGCGCTGGACCGAGGGCGACCGCCGCGAACATCTGCAGCGCGACCGGCAGCCGTGGAGCGTCGATCGGCTGGCGCGGGCGGCAACCAAGCATTTCCTCTGGCTGATGATCGCCTGGTGGACCGGCGGCGCCTGGGTGCTTTATTTCGCCGATGCGCCGACCCTCGTCCGCGACCTGGCGACGTTTCAGGCGCCGCTGATCGCCTACGTCTTCATCGCGCTATTGACGTTCACGACCTACTCGCTGGCCGGATGGATGCGCGAACAGGTCTGCGTCTACATGTGTCCGTGGCCGCGCATCCAGGCGGCGTTGACCGACGAATACGCGCTCAACGTCACCTATCGCTACGACCGCGGCGAGCCGCGTGCCTCGCTTAAGAAAGCCGCGGCGCTGCACGACCAGGGCCTTGCCGCCGGCGAATGCATCGATTGCCTGCAATGCGTGCACGTTTGTCCGACCGGAGTCGACATCCGCGAGGGCTCCAGTCTCGGCTGCATTCAGTGCGGCCTGTGCATCGACGCCTGCGATGCGGTGATGAAAAAAGTCGGCCGATCTGCTCGCCTCATTGCCTATGACGCCGACGTCAATATCAAGCGTCGGCAGCAGGGCCAAACGCCGCTCTTCCGCCTCGTGCGAACGCGCACGGTACTTTATACCGCCATCATCGCGCTGGTCGGCGCGGTGATGATCTATACGTTGGCGACGCGGCGTAACGACGGCATTAGCGTCATCCACGACCGCAACCCACTGTTCGTGCGGCTGTCCGACGGCGCGCTGCGCAACGCCTTCGCCGTTCGCATCCTCAACAAAACGCTCGAGCCGCAAAGCTTCGTGCTCAAGGTCGCGGGTCTCGCCGATGCGGGGGTCGACGTCATTGGCAGCGCCACGCGTTCAGGCGGCGATCCGGTCATCGAGGTCGGCCCCGATCAATCCCGCGAAGTGCGCGTGCTGGTCACCACGCGTCAACGATTCGGGCCGGGAGCTTCGGTTCCTCTCAAGTTCACCATCGCGCCGGAGAAGGGCGGCACCGCCGCGAGCGCCGGCGATCATTTCCTCGGGCCATGAGACGATAGCATGTCAGTGAATCGTTCAGCAGGCAGTGACGCCGAACTGCCCTCCGTCATGCGGCAGCGGAGCAAGCCGCCGCGGGAACTGACTGGGCGGATGGTCTTGGTCGGCCTTGTCGCTTTCTTCGGCGTTGTCCTCGGCGCCAACGGCCTGCTGGTGCACAAAGCGCTGTCGACGTTCGGCGGCGTCGAGACGGATAGTTCCTACCGCGCCGGACAGTTGTTCGAGCGCGACGTCGCCATGGCCAGGGCGCAGGATGCTCAGCATTGGCGGGTCGAGGCGAGCGTCACGCCCGCAGCGGACGGCAGCGCGCTGCTCGATATCGTGGCGCGCGATGGCACCGGCCTGGCCGTTGCCGGCATCGCCGCCACCGCGACGTTCGAGCGTCCGACCGATCGCCGCCTCGACCGCTCCGTGGCCGTCAGCGAGGACAAGCCCGGCCATTTTCGCGGCAGCGTCGCCATATCCCCCGGGCAATGGGACCTCGTCATCGAATTGACGCGCCAAGGCGAGCGGCAATTCCGATCCAAGAATCGCATCGTCTTGCGGTGAGCAACCGAGATGGCCGAAAAACTCGATCTCTCGATGTTCGTTGAGCGCGGCGCGGCCGGCGCCTCGCACATGACGCTTGCCGTCGAGGGCGTCGCCTGCGCCGGCTGCATCCGCAAGATCGAGAACGGCCTGACCAAACTGCCGGGCATCATCGACGCGCGGATCAACTTCACCCAGCGCCGGCTCGCCGTCGATTGGCGCGACGGTGAGATCGACGCGGCCGGCATCATCAAAGCGATCGAGGGCATCGGCTATCAGGCGCATCCGTTCGCGCCCGAACGCGTCGAAGCCGACGACAGCGCCCAAGCCAAATGGCTGTTGAAGTGCCTGGCCATCGCCGGCTTTGCCGCCATGAACGTCATGCTGCTGTCGATCTCGGTGTGGGCTGGCAACGTCTCCGACATGACGCAGGAGACGCGCGACCTGTTCCATTGGCTGTCCGCGCTGATCGCGCTGCCGGCCGCCGCCTATGCCGGCCAGCCGTTCTTTCGCAGCGCCTTGCGCGCCTTGCGCGCCCGCCAACTCAACATGGACGTGCCGATTTCGCTCGGCGTCGTGCTGGCGCTCGCGCTCTCCGTGTTCGAGACCGCCACGCATGCCGCGCACGCCTATTTCGATTCGGCGATTATGCTGCTGTTTTTTCTGCTCTGCGGCCGCTACCTCGACCTGGCGATGCGGCGCAAAACGCGGGTGTTCGCCGGCAATCTCGCAAGCCTGAAAGCGGAGTTCGCGCATCGGCTCGAAGCGAGCGGCGAACTCACCCAGGTGCCGGTCGCTGCGCTAAATCCCGGCGACCGGGTGCTGGTGCGGCCCGGCGACCGCATCCCTGCCGACGGCGCCATCCTCGGCGGCACTTCGGAGATCGACGAGAGCCTGGTGACCGGCGAGACGCTGCCCCGCGCCGTCGGCGCCGGCACGACGGTCTATGCCGGCAGCATCAACATTTCCGGCGCGCTGACGCTGCGCGTCACTGCCGCCGGCGCCGGGACGCTGGTCGAAGAGGTGCAGCGGCTCCTGGACAAGGCGATTGCGGCGAAGTCGCAGACCGTGCGATTGGCCGATCGCGCCGCGCAATTCTACGCGCCGGTCGTGCACGCAACGGCGGCGCTTACGGCGGTCGGCTGGCTCATTGCCGGCGCATCGCCGCACGATTCCATCGTCATTGCCATTGCGGTGCTGATCATCACCTGCCCCTGCGCGCTGGCGCTTGCCATTCCCGCGGTGCAGGTCGTCGCCGCGGGCTCGCTGTTCCGCGCCGGCGTCATTCTCAACGGCGGCAATGCCATCGAGCGGCTCGCCGAGGTGGACACCGTCGTCTTCGACAAGACCGGAACCTTGACGCTGCCCGAGCCGGGCATCGACGAAACCACGGATATTGACTCCGACATTTTGGAACGGGCGGCGCGGCTCGCGCTGTCGAGCCGCCATCCGCTTGCGGCCGCGCTGGCGCGCCGGGCGCGCGAGCGGATCGCTTATTCCGGCGCCGTCGAGGAGCCGGGCCAAGGCGTTCGCGCAGTCATCGACGGCGAGGAAGCTCGCCTCGGCGGCGCGAAATTCTGCGGGCTCGCCGAGCCGGAGCAGCCGACGGCGGCGCGCGATTCAACGGCGTCCTTCATCACCTTCACCCGGGGCGGCAAAACCGCGACCTTCGCCATTCGGCAGGCCTTGCGGCCCGATGCCATCGCGGTGGCGAAGGCCCTTATGGGGCGCGGCCTGCATCTCATCGTACTCTCCGGCGACCGTCCGGCCGCCGTGGCGCCGGTGGCCAACGCACTCGGCATCGGCGATTGGCGCGCGGGCCTGAAGCCGGCGGAGAAGATCGCGGTCATCGACGCGTTGCAAGCGCAGGGCCGCCGCGTGCTAATGGTCGGCGACGGATTGAATGACGCGCCGGCGCTCGCCGCCGCTCACGTCTCGTTGTCGCCGGTCACCGCCGCCCATCTCACCCAGGCGCATGCCGACGCGCTGTTTCTCGGCGACCACTTGAAGCCGGTGCTGCGCGCCGTGGTCGTGGCGCGGCGGGCGCGTTCCTTGATGAAACAAAACCTGGCGCTCGCCGTGATCTACAACGCGCTGGCGGTGCCGATCGCGATCGCCGGCTTGGTCACGCCGCTCATCGCCGCCGTTGCCATGTCGAGCTCCTCGATGCTGGTCACGCTCAACGCGCTGCGCGCGCGGCTGGCCGCCGATGGCGGCCTCGCTCCGGCAGCAGTGGATCGCCTTCCCAACCCGGACTCGAACGGCAGCGCGATGTCGGCTGAGGCTGCATCGCTTTCGTCGGTTCCTTTCCCCAAGTTGACAGCCAAGGCCACGCCGCGGCCGCTTCTCGAGGACATCAGCGCGTGAACGTGCTCATCTACCTCGTTCCCATGGCCTTGCTGCTCGGCCTTACCGGGCTCGCCGGGTTCTTATGGTCGCTCAAGAGCGGGCAATACGACGACCTCGACGGCGCGGCACTTCGCATCCTGCCCGACGATGACATCGACAGTTAGTTCTTGATCGACAGCTTGACGCTGGTGACGCCCGGGTCCTGCGGATCGCCGGCGATTTCGAATCCCAGCTCCCTGCACATATCCAGCATCGTGGTGTTTTCGCGGAGCACTTGGCCTTCGATCAGGTGCAAACCTTCCGCGCGCGCGTACTCGATGATCGTCTGCATGAGCAGCCAACCGAGGCCTTTACCCTTCAGATCGGAGCGGACCAGGACGGCGTATTCGCCGCGATCGTACTCGGTGTTGGCGTGCATCCGCACCACGCCGAGCATTTCGCCGGTCGCCTCCTTGATGGCGATAAAGGCCATGGCGCGCGCGTAATCGATTTGGGTAAAGCGCGCGATGAAACTGTGGCTGAACTCCTTCAGCGGCGCAAAGAAACGCAGCCGCAAGTCGTCTTGCGTCACGGCGGCGAGGAACGGCCCATACAATCGCTCATCTTCCGGCCGAACCGGCCGGAACAGAACCGGCGTTCCGTCCAACAGCCGCACGTGCCGCTCCCACTCCGTCGGATAGGGCCGGATGGCGAAACGCGGATTGCCGGCAGACGCCTGGCGGCGCATCGCGGCCGGCGCAACCGACACTCGGCCGTCGACGGCGATAATGCCGGTCTCGTCGGCAAGAACCGGGTTGAGATCGATCTCGCGAATCTCGGGGAAATCCGCTACCAGCTGCGCCAGCTTGACCAGAAGGAGCGCGACCGCGTCCTGGTCCGCGGCCGGTACATTGCGGTAAGCCTTGAGGATGCGGGAAACCCGGGTGCGCGCGATCAGACCGCGGGCGAGATCGAGGTCGAGCGGCGGCAAGGCCAGCGCCTTGTCGCTGATCACTTCGACCGCCATACCGCCCTGGCCGAAAACAATCACCGGACCGAACGTCGGATCGTCGGCAACGCCGGCAATGAGCTCGCGCGCCTTCGGCCACAGGATCATCGGAAAAACCGTGACGCCGGTGATGCGCGCCTCGGGCCTTGCCGCCCGCGCCTTGCTGAGAATGTCCGAAGCGGCCTGACGCACGGCGGCCTCGTTGGTGAGATTGAGGCGGACGCCGCCGACTTCCGACTTGTGCACGATGTCGGGCGATAGAATCTTGATGACCACGGCGGTTCCTGCGGCCAAGTAGGGCCTGGCGGCCGCCACCGCTTCGTCGGCGTTGCGCGCCAGAGCGGCCGGCGTGATGGGAATTCCATAAGCCGCGAAGACCTGCGTCATCTCCACCGGATCGAGCCAGTTTCGATTATCGCGCAGTACGCCTTCGATGACCGGCCGCGTTGCCGCGACATCCGGCGCAAAATCCCGCGGCAGATTCGGCGGCGTCGCCATCAGCAAGTCGCGCAGTCCGCGGTAGCGCACCAGATGCATGAAGCCGGAGATCGCCGCCGTCTCCGTCCCGTAACTGGGAATGCCGGCGGCGTCGAACCCAGTCGCCGGACCGTTTTCGCCGATCCACATCGCGAACACCGGTTTGGCCGGAACGTGCTTTTTGCGATGCTGCTCGGTCACGGCAATCACCGCTTTCGCGGCATTGCTCGCCGAGGCCAGCGCCGTCGGCACGTTCATGACCAGCACCGCGTCATTTTCCTTGTCCTCGAGCAGCTGCTCGAGCGCGACGGCGTACCGGGCGTCGTCGGCGTCGCCGGCAATATCGACAGGATTGGCGCGCGACCAGATCGGCGGCAACGCCGCGTCGAGTTTCTTCATCGTCTCGGCGGAAACGCCGGCAAGTTCGCCGCCGAAATCCGCCAAGCGGTCCACCGCCAGCACGCCGATGCCGCCGCCGTTGGTCAAGATGGCGAGCCGCTTGCCGGGCAGCGCGGTCAAACGGCCCAGCGTTTCGGCGGCAGCGAACAGTTCGTCGAGATCGAGCACGCGCAACAGACCGGCGCGGCGGAACGCCGCCTCATAGACCGCATCCGATCCGGCCAGCGCCCCGGTATGCGTCAGCGCCGCCTTTGCGCCCTGCGCGTGGCGTCCGGATTTGATCACCAGCACCGGCTTGGCGCGCGCCGCGGCACGGGCCGCCGACATGAACTTGCGGGCGTCCTTGATCGATTCGACGTACAGAAGAATGGCGCGGGTCCGGCGATCCATGGCGAAAAAGTCGAGCGCGTCGGCGAAATCGACGTCGATGCTGTCGCCGATGGAGACGATGGCGGAAAATCCGATGCCGCGGACCGACGCCCACTCCACCAATCCGGTAGCCAGCGCGCCGGATTGCGAAATCAGCGCGAGGTCGCCGGGCGGCGGCGAAGAGGCGGCAAAGCTCGCATTGAGTTTGACGCCGGGTACCAGCACACCCAGACAATTGGGGCCGACGACGCGCATGCCGGCGGCGCGAGCGTTCTTCACGCAAAGCTCGGCAAGCGACCCGGGGCCGTGTCCCAGTCCCGCCGTGATGATGATGGCGGCGGCCGTGCCTTTCGCCGCTGCCGCGGCAACGACCGACGGAACCGTCGATGGCGGCGCCGCGATTACCGCCAGGTCGGGAGCGCCAGGCAGATCATCATAGGATTTGACCGCACGAACTCCCTCGATCGCATCGTAGCGGGGATTGACGAGATAGACCGGGCCGGCAAAGCCGGCGCGATGAAGATTGGCGAGGACGGCCCGGCCCGGCGATGTTCCGCGCGGAGAGGCGCCGACGACAGCGACGGATTGTGGCGAGAATAACTTGTCGAGACGATAGGTTGACATGTTCCGCCAATCTCAACGGGGCGCGCGGCTTCGCCTGCTTCGAGCGATCCAATCTAGATTCGGAATCCTTATAAATGCATTTCGGCCGCGAGCGACATTGATCTGGGTTAACCCTGATCCGCGCGCGACGCGGAACACTCATACCTCGCATTGATTCATATCAAAGCTGACCGTCGCTGACGTCGCCATGATGACGGGGCAGGGGAGCTAGCCATGCCCATCACCGATGCCGTCATCGTCGCCGCGATTGTCGCCGCGTTCATCGTCTTCGCGGTGGTATTGGCCTGGGGAGAATACCAGACCAGGCATCTGAGCCGGCCGCTCGCCCAAGCGGCAGCACCGGCGACAAAACCCGGGTCAATCGCGACGGTTCAGGCGCCCACGGCCCCCGGCCAAGGATTGAACGCCGCCGCGAGCTGACGGCCGCGTTTGCCGGGCGACGCCCGGCGGCGAAAACAGCGACGAGCGTCCGGCGAGCGTTTCTCAGGTGCGCCTACCCGGGAATCCGCACCGGCAGCGTCTCGTAGCCTTTGACGAAATTCGAATAAATCCACTTCGGTTCATCGACGACGTCGATCGTCGCGAACCGCTGCAGGATCTCTTCCCACACGATACGAAGCTGCAATTCCGCGAGACGAAGACCGAGACAACGGTGAATCCCGAAGCCGAAGGCGATGTGATTGCGCGCGTTGCGCCGCTCGATGACAAAATCATCGGCGTTCTCGAACATGTCCTCGTCGCGGTTTCCCGACACGTACCACATCACGACCTTTTCGCCCTCCTTGATCGCTTTGCCGGCGATCTCGGTATCGGTCAGCGCGGTCCGGCGCATGTGGGCGAGCGGCGTCTGCCAGCGGATCGTCTCGGGCACGAGGTTTTGCACGAGCCCATGATTCTCCCGAAGCTTCTTGTATTGCTCGGGGAACAGGTTGAGCGCGTAGACGCTACCGGAGAGCGAATTGCGTGTCGTGTCGTTGCCGCCGACGATCAGCAGGATGAGATTGCCGAGGAAGTTCCGTGGATCCATGTCCCGCATCGCTTCGCTGTGGGCCATCATCGACAGAAGATCGGTCTTCGGCGGCTGCTTGACACGCTCGTTCCACAGTTCCTGGAAATAGGCGCCGCATTCCCGCAGTTCGGCATCGCGCGCCGCTTCCGAAGCGATGATCTCGCGATTGCCGGGCGCCGCGGTCGCCACGTCGGACCAGCGGGTCAGTTTGCGTCGCTCCTCCCAGGGAAAGTCAAACAGCGTCGCCAGCATTTGCGTGGTCAGCTCGATCGAGACGCGATCGACCCAGTTGAAAGTCTCGTTGCGCGGCAAGTGGTCGAGAATCTCGCGGGCCCGCACGCGAATCGTGTTCGCTAGCTGCTCGAGATTTTCCGGCAGGAACATCGGCGCGACGGTCTTGCGCTGCTGACCATGCCGAGGCTCGTCCATCGCGATAAAACTCTCGCGCCGGTAGTCCGGCTTGGTGTTCTGGATGCCAATGCCGCCGAGATTGACGTCGGACGAAAAGATCCGGTGATTGGTCTCCACGTGCATGATGTCTTTGTACTTGGTCACCGACCAGTAAGGACCGACGCGGCTTTGCGGACAATAGTGAACCGGGTCTTCCTTGCGCAGCCGTTCGAAATACGGCCACATCGCATTGCGGCGGAACAATTCCGGCCGGCTGACGTCGATATCCTCGAGCCGCATGGAATACGCCTCGAGTCTCGCCTCATCGATTGGTTTGCGGGGGCCGTGCATTGATCCCGTCCAGCCGTCGCCAAAACTGTCGCAGCGAACCCAAGCCGTCGCGCAACAGCTCGGACAGCATAGGTGGCGCCTGCCGTAGGCTCAAGGCCACCGGCGCTCGCGCCGGACGCTATAATAGGCGCTGGCGACCCAATGGCCGGAAGCCCCGAACCCGACGGGATAAGGAACAATGTTCACGCTCGGCGATGTTGAAGCGGCTCTGCCGATCGTACGCGCCGCCGTGCCGCCGACGCCGCAATATGCGTGGCCGCTGCTGTGCGCGCGTGTCGGCGCCGAGGTCTTCGTCAAGCACGAAAATCACACGCCGATCGGCGCTTTCAAGCTGCGCGGAGGCCTCTTCTACGTGGAGCGGCTCAAACGCGAACGGCCGCATATCAAAGGCATCGTCTCGGCGACGCGCGGCAATCACGGCCAGTCGCTCGCTTTCGCCGCGCAACGCGCCGGACTGGCGGCCGCGATCGTCGTACCGCATGGCAATTCGGCCGAGAAGAACGCGGCGATGCGCAGTTTCGGCGCCGAACTCATCGAACACGGCCGCGACTTCGACGAGGCGAAGGACCATGCGGCAGAGATCGCCGGCCAGCGCGGCTATGAATTCGCGCCGTCGTATCATCGCGATCTCGTCATCGGCGTTGCCACTTACGCGCACGAGCTTTTCACCGCCATCGCCGACATCGACACCGTTTATGTGCCGATCGGGCTCGGCTCGGGGATTTCCGGGGTCATTGGCGTGCGCGACGCGCTCGGCCTGAAAACCAAGGTCGTCGGGGTCGTGGCGCAACGCGCCAACGCCTATGCCCTATCGTTCGCGGCGGGGCATGTGGTCGCGACAAATTCGGCGTTGACCTTTGCCGACGGCATGGCCGTGCGCGTGCCGGACGAAGCGGCCCTTGCCGTCATCCGCCGCGGCGCCGAACGGATCGTCGAGGTTGCCGACGATGATGTCGCCGAGGCGATCCGCATCTATTTCAGCGACACGCATACGCTGACCGAGGGCGCCGGCGCCGCAGCTCTCGCCGCGCTGATGCAAGAACGCGAGCGGATGCAAGGGCGCCGGATCGGCCTCGTGCTGTCAGGACAGAATATCGATCGCGCGTGGATGCGCGACCTGCTGGCGGGCGAAACGCCCGCTAGCGGCGCGCAAGAGTGGTGAATTTGGCGGAGAGGGAGGGATTCGAACCCCCGATACGGTTGCCCGTATGCCGCATTTCGAGTGCGGTGCTTTCAACCGCTCAGCCACCTCTCCAAACCATTGAGATTGCTGCACAATCAGTATTTCGGCTGATCGTGGAAAGGGCCGGTTGCTACCCTTTTGCTACCCAATCGTTTTCGTGCGCCTGTTTATTACGTCCTCCAGATCGCGGTCAACGCGCGCGGCGGCGTCTTCCTGCATCCCTGGCATTACGTGCGAATACAAGTCCATCGTGATCCCGACCTTCGAGTGTCCAAGGCGCTCACTGGCGATCTTGGGATGCACGCCGGAGGATAACATGTGGGTCGCGTGGGCGTGCCGCAAATCGTGGAAGCGAATGCGCGGCAGCGCCTTGTTGTTCGCCAGCAGCTGATGCCATTGGTGAGTGATGGTTCGCGGCTGCAAGGGACTGCCATCGGCCTGGGCAACGATAAAAGCGTCGTCCGTCAGGGGCACGCCGAGCTTTAGAAGCTCTTCGGCTTGCTGGACGCGATGCCCCGCAGCTCGTTCACCACCCGCGCCGACAGCGCTACCGTACGTCCCTTTCCGCTCTTGGGCTTCTTGTAGCGAACGCCTGTTGCGGTCTGTTCGGCGCTCTCGGTCACCCCGAGTTGCGCCGTGTCGAGATTGACGTT
>JBEKJZ010000107.1:0-10562 GCA_050010955.1 Xanthobacteraceae bacterium
AGGGATTTTAAGTCCCTTGCGTCTACCGTTTCGCCACGTCCGCGCGACGGACCCCAAAGTCCGCGCGGCCGCACTTGTAGCACCCACCGCGCGCGCGTCGAAGCGCGGAGTGCACGGTCGCGGCCGCTCTATAATCCCGCTTCGTTGATCGGCGGTTGGAAGGCGAGCCCGGTGTCCCAGGGAAAGTAGATCCAGGTGTCCTGCGACACTTCGGTGATGAAGGTGTCGACCAGCGGGCGGCCCATCGGCTTGGCATAGACCGTGGCGAGATGGGCGCGGGGCACTAGCGCCCGCACGACAGTCGCGGTCTTGCCGGTATCGACCAGGTCGTCGACCAGGAGAACGCCGGCGCCCTGCCCTCCGCCGAGCGCAACAATCGCGGGGGCAACGCCCTTGAGCACCGTCATCTCGCCCTGCCTGGTGTGGTTGTAGCTCGACACGCACACCGTCTCGATCACCCTGATGCCGAGTTCGCGGGCGACGATCGCCGCCGGCACGAGACCGCCGCGGGTGATGCAGACGATGGCTTCGAACGGACCGGCGCCGCTCAACCGCCAGGCTAGCGCCCGCGAATCGCGGTGGAATTGTTCCCACGAAACCGGAAAGATCTTTTCCGGATTGCGCGGGGGCGGCGTGTCGGGCTGCTGCACTGCGGGCTCCCTGCTCTAGCCGGCCGCGAGCTGCGCCTGCACGCGGGCCAGCATCGCCTCGACCGCGGCCTTGGCGGCGGCGAGCTTTTGCGAGTCGCGCGAGCGCATCACCACATGGGCGTTGGCGGCACGTTTCTCGTCCATGAACGGGTAGGAGCCGATGACGACGCCGGGATGCGCCGCCGCGACGGCGCCGAGTTCGGTGCCGATATCGCCCTCGCGGCAGTCGGCGCGCACGGTTTCCGACAGCATTTTGGCGCCAGTCTTGAGCTGCGGCGTCACGTATTCGAGCATCGCCTGCATGACTTGTGGGATGCCGGCCATGACGATGACATTGCCGATGCGAAAGCCGGGCGCTGCCGAGATTTTGTTGAGCACCAGCTCGGCTCCGGCGGGCAGGCGCGCCATGCGCATGCGCGCCTCGTTCATCACGCCGCCGGTTTGGACCAGCCGGGCAAGCAAAATCTCGACCACGCGGGGGTCATAGTCGATTGGCACGCCGAACGCCTTAGCGACTGCGTCCGCGGTGATGTCGTCGTGGGTGGGACCGATGCCGCCGGTGGTGAAGACATAGTTGTAGCGCGCGCGCAAGGCGTTGAGCGCGGCGACGATTTCCGGCTCTTCGTCGGGGACGACGCGCACTTCCTTGAGGTCGATGCCGATATTGGTCAGATATTCGGCGACGTAGCCGATGTTCTTATCCTTGGTGCGGCCCGACAAAATCTCGTCGCCAATGACAAGCAGGGCGGCAGTGACAATCTCGCCTTCGGCCGCGCCGGTCATGGGCAAAATCTCCGCACTTCCCGGTTTCCCTCTAGCGCGGCAGCCGGGGCGGCTCAAGCGTGGCACCCATGCGCCGCCACTGCTATGGTTGGGACGAGTTTTGCACTAGGCTTCTGCGAATTGCGTTTTAGCGCCTTCTATGTCACGCAAAGTCAGGGAGAGGGGACGTCATGAATTTTACAATGTCGGAGCGGCAAAAGCACTGGCGTGACCGCGTCACCGCCTTCATGGATGCGCACGTCTATCCGGCGGTCGAAACCTACCAGCGCCAGGCCGCCGAAGGCGAGCGCTGGAAGGTCATCCCGGTCCTCGAAGAGCTCAAAGCCAAGGCCAGAGCCGAGGGGCTGTGGAACCTGTTCCTGCCGCCCTCCTCCGATCACGACAAAGGCGAATATCACGGCGCCGGACTGACCAATCTCGACTACGCGCTTTGCGCCGAGCGGATGGGCCGCATCTCCTGGGCATCGGAAGTGTTCAATTGCTCGGCGCCCGACACCGGCAACATGGAAGTGCTGCATCGCTACGGATCGCCGGAGCAAAAGGCAAAATGGCTCAAGCCGCTGCTCGCCGGCGAGATCCGCTCGGCGTTCCTCATGACCGAACCGGCGGTTGCTTCTTCCGACGCCACCAATATCGAAACCTCGATTACCCGCGACGGCGGCGATTACGTGATCAAGGGCCGCAAATGGTGGTCGTCGGGGGTGGGCGACCCGCGCTGCAAAATGCTGATCGTGATGGGAAAGACCGACCCGACCCGCGCCCGGCACGAGCAGCAATCGCAAATTCTCGTCCCGCGCGACACGCCCGGCGTCAAGGTCGTGCGCATGCTGCCCGTGTTCGGTTGGGACGACGCGCCGCACGGCCATGCCGAGGTCCTTCTCGACAGCGTGCGCGTGCCGGCCGGCAATCTTCTGCTCGGCGAGGGCCGCGGTTTCGAAATCGCCCAGGGCCGGCTCGGCCCGGGGCGTATCCACCATTGCATGCGCACGCTGGGTGCGGCCGAAGTCGCATTGGAAAAGATGACCAAGCGGCTCCTCTCCCGCGTCGCCTTCGGCAAGAAGATCGCCGAGCATTCGGTCTGGGAGCAGCGCATTGCCGAGGCGCGCATCGACATTGAGATGACGCGCCTACTCTGTCTCAAGGCCGCCGACATGATGGACAAGGTCGGCAACAAGGCGGCGCAGCTCGAAATCGCCATGATCAAAGTGGCGGCGCCGCGCGTCGCGCTGCGCGTGATTGACGACGCGATCCAGGCACACGGCGGCATGGGCGTGACCAGCGACGCCGGTCTGGCGTCGTCGTACGCGCATATCCGCACGCTGCGGCTTGCCGATGGTCCGGACGAAGTCCATTGCCGGGCAATCTCGCGCCTGGAAATGCGCAAATATACCAATACGCGAATCTGAGAGTGCGTCTCGCCGGGCTCAATGCGCCTGTTCGAGGAACAGGCGCTTGAGTTCGTTTTCCAGGATCTTCCCGTTGACATTGCGCGGCAGCATGCCGGGCGAGAACAATATCATGTCTTCGCTGCCGCCATGGCCTGTCCCTTACGCTGACGGCGGTACGCCGAAGTCTGCTATCCGGGATCAATAATTGTGTAGCCGGGCCAGGCGGTCGGCGTGAAAGCCCGCATCGCCAAATAGCTCCTGACCGACCCGCGCGCGCTTCATGAAGAAGCCGATATCGAATTCGTCGGTCATGCCGATGCCGCCGTGCATCTGAACGGCCTCCTGCACCGCGAGCGTGGCGCTGGCGCCGGCGCGCGCCTTGGCGACCGAAACGAACAGCGGCGCGCGTTCGAAATCGCTGTCGAGCATCTGCAGCGCCTTCAAGACCGCGGCCTGCGTGATTTCGAGCTCCGTGAACAGGTGGGCGGCGCGATGTTGCAAGGCTTGGAAGGAGCCGATCGGCTGGCCGAATTGCTTGCGCTCCTTGAGGTAGGCCAGTGTGCGGCCGAACGCCTCCTCGCCCAGTCCGGTCAGTTCGGCGGCGACGGCGGCGCGGCCGACATTGAGCGCGGCTTCGAGAACCGGCCAACCGTGATCGACCTCGCCGATCACGGCATCGGCGTCGACCTGGACCCGATCGAACCGGATGCGCGCCGCATTGTGGGCGTCGACCATGACGGTGCGCTCGACGGCGACGCCGTTCGCCTTGGCGTCGACCAGAAACAGCGTCAGACCCTCGGTTTCGCCCGGCGCGCCGGAGCTGCGCGCGGCGACGATCAACAGATCGGCAACGTTGCCGTCGACGACGAAGCATTTGTCGCCGGTCAGCGCAAAGCCGTTGCCGCTGCGTTCGGCCTTGAGCGCCGTTGCGCTTGGCGCGTGTTTCGTGCGCTCGTCGACCGCCAGCGCGAGAAGAAGATCGCCGGCGGCGAGTTTCGGCAAAAGCTCGGCGTTGCGGGCGTTGTTGCCGTCGCGCAGAAGCGCCGTGGCGCCGACCAGGGCGGTCGAGAGAAACGGCGACGGCGTCAGATTGCGGCCGATCTCCTCCATGATCAATCCGGCTTCGACATAACCGAGGCCGGAGCCGCCCAAAGGCTCGGGCACGAGGATGCCGCAAAATCCCATCTCGGCGAACGCCTTCCACAATTCGCGGGAAAATCCGCTGGGATCGCGGGCGTCGCGCAGCTTGCGCAAATGCGAAACCGGCGTCTTGGCGGCAAGAAAGGCGCGGGCGTTGTCCCGCACCATCGTCTGCTCTTCGTTGAGAATGAGGGCCATCGTCCGCTCCGCCATCACGCGCCGGGCAGTTCCAAAATTCGCTTGGCTACGACGTTGAGCTGCACTTCGCCGGTGCCGCCCTCGATTGAGTTGCCCTTGGTGCGCAGCCAGGCGCGGGCCTGCTCGCCGCGGCGAGAGCGTTCGCTTTCCCATTCCAGCGCATCGGAACCGCCCGCCGACATCAAAAGCTCATGGCGACGCTTGTTCAATTCGGCGCCGTAATACTTGAGCATGGACGAAATCGCCGGGCTCGCCTGCTTGGCCTTCAAGAGGTCGCCGGTCCGCTCTAAAGCAAGCTGAAACGCCAGGGCGTCGATCTCGAACCGCGCAATATCGGCGCGCAAAGAGATGTCCGCGAGCACGCCGTCGTCGGTACCAAGCGAATCGGCGGCGATCTGCCCGAGCGGGCGCCCTGCCCCGAGCCCGATGGCGCTGATCATCTCGCGTTCATGCGTCAACAGATATTTGGCGACCTCCCAGCCCTTGTTGAGTTCGCCGACCACGTTCCCCTTGGGTACCCGCACGTCGTCGAAGAAGGTTTCGCAGAACGGCGACATTCCGGAAATCAGCAAGATCGGCTTGGTGGAAACGCCCGGCGTCTTCATGTCGAACAGAATGAAGCTGATGCCGAGATGCTTGGGCGCCACCGGATCGGTGCGCACCAGACAAAAGATCCAATCGGCTTTGTCGGCGTAGCTGGTCCAGATTTTTTGGCCGTTGATCAGGAAATGATCGCCCTCGTCCTCGGCACGCGTCGCCAGTGAGGCGAGGTCCGATCCGGAATTGGGCTCCGAGTAACCTTGACACCAGCGAATTTCACCGCGCGCGATCTGCGGCAGATATTCGCGCTTTTGCGCCTCGGTGCCGTACTTGAGCAACGCCGGACCGAGCATCCAGATGCCGAACGAATCCAGCGGCGAACGGCAGCCGAGCTTGCGCATTTCGCCGCGTAGGATCTTGCCCTCCTCGCGCGACAGCCCGCCGCCGCCATATTCTTTCGGCCATTCCGGCACGGTCCAGCCGCGCGCCAGCATGCGCTCGAACCACAGGCGCTGGCCCTCGGACTTGAACTTGGCGTTGCGCCCGCCCCAGAAGCGATCGTCGTCGTGCTCCAGCGGCAGCCGCATGTCGGGCGGGCAATTCGCCTCGAGCCAGGCGCGCGTTTCACTGCGGAATTTTTCGAGATCGGACATCGGCCAGTTCTCCTTCGCGGCTCAGGCGGCCGCACTTGTCACGCTCAGGCGATCGTAACACCGCCATCGACGACGATGGCTTGCC
This sequence comes from Xanthobacteraceae bacterium, assembly GCA_050010955.1. Classification (GTDB taxonomy): domain Bacteria; phylum Pseudomonadota; class Alphaproteobacteria; order Rhizobiales; family Xanthobacteraceae; genus BOG-931. The sequence goes on from JBEKJZ010000107.1 coordinate 5,438, forward strand.
CAGTGATGAAACTTCCGGCCTGCGAGGCCAAGAGGATCGCGGCGCCGGCGATCTCGTCGGGCTCGCCGATGCGGCGCAGTGGCGTTTGTTCGTTCCGGCGTTTCAGATTGTCAGGTTTTTCCCAGAGAGCGCGCGCGAAGTCGGTGCGAATGAGGCCCGGAGCGATGCAATTGATGCGGACGTTGTGCGGTCCAAGCTCGACGGCAAGATTGCGGGCGAGCTGCAAATCGGCGGCCTTGGAGATGCAATAGGTGCCGATGACCGGGCTGCCGCGCAGCCCGCCGATCGACGAGACGATGATGATCGAGCCGTCCTTGCGGGCAGTCATCTGCGGCGCCACCATGGTGATCAGCCAATGATTGGAGACAATGTTATTGTCGAGGATCTTGCGCAGCTGCTCGTCGCTGATCGTCGCCATCGGCCCGTAGTGCGGATTGGAGGCGGCGTTACAGACGAGGATATCGATTTGGCCGAATGCCCGCATCGTCTCGTCGACCAGACCCCGGAGGTGCTCTTTCGAGGAAATATTCGCGGATAGGGCGATGGCGCGGCCGTCGCCGTATTTTGCGTTGATCGCATCTGCTACCTCGCGGCAGGGCTCGAGATTGCGGGAGGAAACGACGACCTTGGCGCCGTGCTCGGCCATCCGCTCGACGATGGCGCGGCCGATGCCCCGCGACGACCCGGTGATTACTGCAACCCTGCCATGAAGATCAAATAGCGACACGAAAGTTCCTCCCCCCTCGCATATTATGTATGTTGCGGCCCACCTTATTCAGACCGCAGCAACCCGGCAAGCCAAGAGGAAACGAGCAATGGCCGCCATCAACGCCGTAACCGATCTCACTCGCGCAGGCGATATCGCCGTACTGACGATCGATTCACCGCCGGTCAACGCCCTGTCGGCGGACGTCCGCACCGGGCTCCGCGACAGCGTCGGGCAAGCCATGGCCGACCCCGCCGTCAAGGCCATCGTGCTGATCTGCGCGGGCCGCACCTTTATTGCTGGGGCCGATATCGCCGAATTCGGCAAGCCGCCGAAGGGCGCTCCCCTCACCGACAGCCAAGCCGCGATCGAAGGCGGCACCAAACCGGTCATCGCTGCGATTCATGGCACGGCTTTGGGCGGCGGGTTCGAAGTGGCCCTCATGTGCCACTATCGGGTGGCCGTGCCCTCGGCGAGATTCGGCTTGCCCGAGATCAAGCTCGGAATCATTCCCGGCGCCGGCGGCACCCAGCGCCTGCCGCGGCTGATCGGCGTCGAGAATGCGCTGGAAGCCATTCTTTCCGGCACGCCGTTTCCGGCGAAGCAGGCCCTGCAGTGGGGCGTCGTCGACGAGCTTGTCGAGGAAGGAAAATTGCGTGATGGGGCACTCGCGTTCGCGCGAAAGGTCATCGACACGCGCATGCCGTTGCGCAGAATCCGCGATCTCACCGACAAGGTCGAAGCCGCCAGCGGCCGGCCGGAGATTTTCGAGAAGGTCCGCCGCGACAACGCCCGCAAATACCGCGGCTTCGAAGCCTGGAAGGGCGCCTTGCGCGCGGTGCAGGCCGCGGTCGACCTGCCGTTCGACGAGGGAATACAGCGAGAGCGCGAAGAGTTTCTTAATCTCGTCACGACGGCGCAATCGCAGGCGCAGCGCTATGTATTCTTCGCCGAGCGCAAGGTGTGGAAGATCGCCGACGTGCCGGACGATACGCCTATTCTGCCGATCAAGAAGGTCGGCGTCATCGGCGCCGGCACGATGGGCGGCGGCATCTCGATGAATTTCCAAAACGCCGGCATCCCGGTGGCGATCGTCGAGACGGCGCAGGACGCGCTAGACCGCGGCGTCGCCACCATCCGCCGCAACTACGACAATACGGCCAAGAAAGGCCGGCTGACGCAAGCCGACGTGCAAACCCGCATGGGACTGCTCAGCCCCGGCCTGAACCTCGACGCTTTATCCGACTGCGATCTCGTGATCGAGGCGATCTACGAGAATATGGACGTCAAGAAGGAGGTGTTCCGCAAGCTCGACAAGATCGCCAAGCCGGGCGCGATCCTCGCATCCAACACGTCCTATCTCAACATCGACGAGATCGCCTCGGTCACGAGCCGGCCGGATCATGTCATCGGCATGCACTTCTTCTCCCCGGCGAACGTGATGCGGCTCCTGGAAGTGGTGCGCGGCGAAAAAACGGCCAAGCCGGTAATCGCCACCGTCATGCAGCTTGCCAGGAAGATCGGCAAGATCGCGGTGCTCGTGGGCGTGTGTCATGGCTTCGTCGGCAATCGCATGCTGCACCAGCGCCAGCGCGAAGCGCAAAAACTCATCCTCGAGGGCGCCATGCCCTGGGACGTCGACCGCGTCCTCTATGATTTCGGCCTTCCCATGGGCCCCTTCGCCATGAGCGATCTCGCCGGCCTCGACATCGGCTGGTCGAAGGAGATCAGCAAATCCTCGACCATCCGCGAAATCCTGTGCGAGATGGATCGGCGCGGGCAAAAGACCGGCGCCGGCTTCTACGACTATGACGAAGCCCGCAACGCCAAGCCCTCGCCGCTGGTCGAAAAGATCATCCTCGACTTTGCCGCCAAGAAGGGCGTTAACCGGCGCACCATCTCGGACGAGGAGATTTTGCAGCGCTGCATCTATCCGATGATCAATGAAGGCGCCAAGATCCTCGCGGAGGGCAAGGCGCAGCGCGCCTCCGACATCGATATCGTCTGGATCAACGGCTACGGCTGGCCGGTCTATCGTGGCGGCCCGATGTTTTACGCCGATCTGATCGGTCCCGACAAAGTCCTCGCCAAGCTGCGGGAGTTCGAAGCGACAATGGGCGCAGACTTCACGCCGGCCCCGCTGCTCGAAAGGGTCGTCACGGAAAACAAGCGCTTACAGGATTTGTAGCCACGAGAGGTGCAATGGACGGGATGGCCGAACCGCGCCGGCACGAAAAGTACGATCGTTTGATCTATGCCTGCCACGCGCTGGCGCCGGTGCGCACGGTCGTGGCGCATCCGTGCGACGAGACCTCCCTGCGCGGCGCGGTCGAAGCGGCCGAGGCCAAGATCATCAAGCCGGTTCTGGTCGGACCCGAGGCCCGCATCCGGGCGCTCGCGGCTTCCTTCGGCCTCGACCTTACCGGTCTGCAGCTCGTCGACACGCCGCACAGCCATGCCTCGGCGACGAAGGCCGTCGAGATTGTCCGCACCGGGGAAGTCGACGCGTTGATGAAGGGCAGCCTCCACACCGACGAGCTGATGGCCGGAGTCGTCAACAAGGAGACCGGCATCCGCACCGCGCGCCGCATCAGCCATGTCTTCATCATGGATGTGCCGACCTATCCCAAGCCGCTTTTCATCACCGACGCGGCGGTGAATATTTTTCCGACGCTCGAAGACAAAGTCGACATCGTTCAGAATGCGATCGAGCTCGCACAGGCGCTGGGCATTAAGCAGCCGAAAGTCGCCATTCTCTCCGCGGTTGAGACGATCACCTCCAAAATCCCCTCGACAATCGATGCCGCCGCGCTGTGCAAGATGGCCGACCGCGACCAGATCATCGGCGGGTTGCTCGACGGCCCGCTCGCGCTCGATAACGCCATTGATCGCGCCGCGGCGGCCGTCAAGCACATTGCCTCGCCCGTCGCCGGCGACGCCGACATCCTCTTGGTTCCCAACCTCGAAGCCGGCAACATGCTCGCCAAAGAACTGAGCTTCCTCGCCAACGCCGATGCCGCCGGCATCGTGCTCGGCGCCCGGGTACCGATCATCCTGACCAGCCGCGCCGACAATGTGCGCACCCGGATGGCGAGCTGCGCCGTCGCGGCGCTTTACGCCCACGCCCGCCGCGTCGCCGCCGCCGACATCGGCAAGCTAGCGGATTGAGCGTCGTGCGCGAGCCGCTCCTGGTGATCAACGCCGGCTCGTCGAGCATAAAATTCTCAATCTTCGAGACGGCGCCGGATCGATCGCTTGCCGCGGGCGCGCATGGCCAGGTCGAGGGGCTCGGAGCCGCAACCGGAACGGCGGCGCGAATCGAGGTCGCCGATGCGCAAGGCCGCCGGCTGATCAAGCAGCCGATCGCCGGCCGCGATCATCACGGCGCGATGGTGGCCATACACGACTGGTTCGCCGCCCATGTCGGCAGCGAGGCCGCCTTTGCGGGGGTCGGCCATCGCGTGGTCCATGGCGGCCTCGCTTATGCGAAGCCGGTGCTGATCGACGACAAGGTGCTCGCCGCGATCGAGGAATTGGTGCCGCTTGCACCGCTGCACCAGCCGCACAATATCGCCGCGATCCGCCCGGTCAGCGCCATCGCACCCAAAGTGCCGCAGGTCGCCTGTTTCGGCACCGCCTTTCATCGCAGCGCGCCGCCACTCGCACAGGAATTCGCCTTGCCGCGGGCGCTCACCGCCAAAGGGGTGCGCCGTTACGGCTTCCATGGCTTGTCCTACGAATACATCGTGTCGGTCATGCCGCGGGTGGCGCCCGATTGCGCCGGCCGCAAATTGATCGTCGCCCATCTCGGCAACGGCGCCAGCATGTGCGCGATCGCGGCAGGCCGCAGTATCGCCACCACCATGGGGATGACCGCCCTGGACGGCCTGCCGATGGAAACACGCAGCGGCACACTCGATCCCGGCGTCATCCTTTATTTGCTGCAGCACGAGGGGATGGACGCGAAAGCCGTCGAGCACCTGATCTACGAGCATTCCGGGTTGCTCGGCGTGTCCGGCCTCTCATCCGACATGCGCACCTTGCTCGCGAGCGATTTGCCGGCGGCGAAGGAGGCGGTTGATCTCTTCGTCTACCGCATCGGCCGCGAGCTCGGCTCGCTCGCGGCGGCGCTCGGCGGGCTCGATGCCCTCGTCTTCACCGCCGCCATCGGCGAGCATGCCGTCGAGATTCGCGCGCGCGTCTGCAAAGACGCGGCATGGATCGGGGTCTCGCTCGACGACAAAGCCAACGAGGCCGGGGGCCCGTGCATTTCGCGGCCGGCCTCCAAGGTCTCGGCATGGTCGGGTGGGATCGAGGCGCGGACCGGACTTCGAATGATGCCGACGTTTCCTCGATCCTCCCTATCATTCCGTACGGCGGGTTTTCCCCAGTACGGCTGGAAGGCGGGCATATCAGGCG
>JBEKJZ010000108.1:0-16026 GCA_050010955.1 Xanthobacteraceae bacterium
GACGAGGCGCGCGCCTTGTTGACGGCATTCAATTTTCCGTTCCGGCAGTGAGGCGGCAAAGCCTCAGACGCGGAACCGCAAGGAGACCTAGATGGCGAAGAAGAGTTCGATCGAGAAGAACAGCCGGCGCCGCCGGCTGACCAAGAAATTCTCCGGCCGGCGCGCGCGGCTCAAGGCGATCGCGCGCGACAAGACCAAGCCGGTCGAGGATCGTTTCGCCGCGACGCTGAAGCTCGCCGAAATGCCGCGCAACTCGTCCGCCACCCGCATCCGCAACCGTTGCGAGATGACCGGCCGGCCGCGCGGCTATTACCGCAAGCACAAACTGTCGCGCATCGCGCTGCGGGAGCTCGGCTCGAAAGGGCTGATCCCCGGCCTGGTGAAGTCGAGCTGGTGAGGGGGGTCGCACGATGTCGATGAACGATCCGCTCGGCGATCTTTTGGCCCGCATCCGCAACGCGCAGATGCGCAACAAGTCCAAGGTCTACAGTCCGAACTCGCGGCTGCGCGAAAGCGTTCTCGAAGTGCTCAAGGCGGAAGGCTACATCCGCGGCTACGCGGTGGTCGATCGCGAAGGCCGCTCGGAGATCGAGATCGAGCTGAAATACTTCGAGGGCGAGCCGGTGATCCGTGAGCTTGAGCGCATTTCCAAGCCGGGCCGCCGCGTCTATACCTCGGTGAGGAATTTGCCCCGCATCAACAATGGCCTCGGCGTCGCCATCGTTTCGACGCCCAAGGGCGTCATGGCCGATCACGACGCCCGCGACGCCAATGTCGGCGGCGAAATCCTCTGCACGGTATTTTGACCGGGAACGCAGGCGAAAGCGAGCAACGGATAACCAGCCATGTCCCGCATCGGCAATAAACCAGTCGCGATCCCCGCCGGGATCACCGCCAATGTCGCGGGTCAGACCGTGAAGGTGAAGGGGCCGAAAGGCTCGCTCGAAGTCGTGCTGCACGACGATGTGACGGTCAAGCTCGAGGGCGGCCGCATCATGGTCAATCCGCGCGCCGACACCCTGCGGGCACGCGCGCAATGGGGCACGTCGCGCACCCTGATCGCCAATCTGATCGCCGGCGTCACCAAGGGCTTCGAAGAGCGGCTCGAGATCAACGGCGTCGGCTATCGCGCCGCGGTGCAGGGCAAGAACCTGCAGCTCGCGCTCGGCTACAGTCACGACGTCGTCTATCCGATCCCGGAGGGCATCACGATTGCGACGCCGCGCCCGGTTGAGATCGTGATCAGCGGCATCGATCGCCAGAAGGTCGGGCAGGTCGCCGCCGAAATCCGCGAATATCGGCCGCCCGAGCCCTACAAGGGCAAGGGCATCAAATATGCCGGCGAGCGCATTTTCCGCAAAGAAGGCAAGAAGAAGTAACGGAGCCGCCCGATGACCAAGCTTAGTGACAGGATCAAGCGGCGGCAGGGGCGCGTGCGCGGCACGCTGCGCCGCACCGCCAGCGAGCGCAAGCGGCTTTCGGTGTTCCGCTCGTCCAAGCACATCTATGCGCAGGTGATCGACGACGATCGCGGCGTCACGCTCGTTGCCGCCTCTTCGATCGAAAAATCGGCGCGGGAGGGCCTGAAGACCGGCGCCAGCGTCGCGGCGGCCAAGACCGTCGGCAAGCTCATCGCCGAGCGCGCCCAGGAGAAGGGCATCAAGGACGTGGTGTTCGACCGCGGCAGCTACCTCTATCACGGCCGCGTCAAGGCCTTGGCCGAGGCCGCGCGCGAGGGCGGGCTGAATTTCTGAGGATCGGATGACGGAGGACGGACGACAGACGACGGAGGACAGATAAAGAGCACGTGGTACGGCGCAAATCTGTCGTCTGTCGTCCGTCGTCTGTCGTCCCTACTCGAGCTGAAGAGTTGATCAACATGGTAGGCAAATATGGCACGTGAACCCCGCGAGCGGCGAAACGAAGAACGCGATAGCGAGTTCGTCGACAAGCTCGTCCACATCAACCGCGTCGCCAAGGTGGTGAAAGGCGGCCGGCGCTTCGGCTTCGCCGCGCTGGTGGTGGTCGGCGATCAGAAGGGCCGGGTCGGCTTCGGCCACGGCAAGGCGCGCGAAGTGCCGGAGGCGATCCGCAAGGCGACCGACGCCGCCAAACGGGCGCTGACGCGGGTACCGCTGCGCGAGGGCCGCACGCTGCATCATGACGTTTCCGGCCGCCATGGCGCCGGCCGCGTCTATCTGCGCGCGGCGCCGCCCGGCACCGGCATCATCGCCGGCGGTCCGATGCGCGCGGTGTTCACCTCGAATCCGTACAACGTGGTACGGGCGACGTTCGACGCGCTGAAGCATCAGGATTCGCCGCGCTCGGTGGCCGCGCGCCGCAACATCAAGGTCTCGGCGCTGCAGGCGCGCCGCCGCGACGTCGAGGCCGAACAAGCGGCCGATTGAGGCCTCGGGAGCAGGCGATGAATAGCGGCAAGAATGCGGACCACAAGGCTGGCAAGACCGTCACGGTGCAGCAGACCGGCAGCCCGATGCGCCGGGATCACACCCAGCGCGAGACGCTGGTCGGGCTCAAACTCAACAAGATCGGCCGCGTTGCCAAGCTTGTCGATACGCCGCAAACGCGCGGCATGATCGCCAAGGTCGCGCACCTCGTGCGCGTGGTGGAGAAATAGAATGAAGCTTCACGAACTCGCCGACCGCCCCGGCGCTCGCAAGATGCGTAAGCGCATCGGCCGTGGCATCGGCTCTGGCAAGGGTAAGACCGGCGGTCGCGGCGGTAAGGGCCAGACCGCGCGCTCCGGCGTGCGCATCAAGGGGTTTGAGGGCGGCCAGATGCCGCTGCATCGCCGCTTGCCCAAGCGCGGTTTCAAGAATACGGCATTCGCGCGCAAGCTCAACGAGATCAATCTCGGACGCTTGCAGCAGGCGATCGACGCCGGCAAGCTCGATCCGGCGGCAACCATCGATGCCGCGGCTTTGGTCAAGGCCGGTGTTTTGCGCCGAGCCAAGCACGGCGTGCGCGTCCTTGGCGGCGGCGAGATCAAGGCGAAGATTGCTCTCACGGTGTTCGGCGCGTCGAAATCGGCGGTCGCCGCCGTGGAGAAGGCCGGCGGTTCGGTCGAAATCCTCGCTCCCAAGGCGGAGACGAGCGAACGGGCGGCCTGATGCCTATATAGGCGGGCAACGGAGCACCAGCGGAATGGCTTCTGCAGCAGAACAACTGGCAGCCAATCTCAACTTCGGGGCGCTGGCCAAGGCCGAGGAGCTGAAGAAGCGCATTTGGTTCACGCTCGGCGCGCTGCTGGTCTACCGGCTCGGCACCTACATTCCCTTGCCCGGCATCGATCCCAACGCCTGGAATCAGATTTTCAATTCCCAGGCCGGCGGCATTCTCGGGATGTTCAACATGTTCGCCGGCGGCGGCATCCACCGGATGGCGATCTTCGCGCTGAATATCATGCCCTACATTTCGGCCTCGATCATCATCCAGCTGATGACGACGGTGTCGCCGACGCTCGAACAGCTCAAGAAAGAGGGTGAGCAGGGCCGCAAAATCATCAATCAGTATACGCGCTACCTCACCGTGGTGTTGGCCGCGTTTCAGGCCTACGGCATTTCCGTCGGTCTGCAAGGCGCCAGCAACGTCGTCACCGATCCGGGCCCATTCTTCGTCATCTCCACCGTGATCACGCTGACGGGCGGCACCATGTTCCTGATGTGGCTCGGCGAGCAGATCACGCAGCGCGGCATCGGCAACGGCACGTCGCTGATCATCATGTCGGGGATCGTGGCGCAACTGCCCTCGGCCATCGCCGGCACCCTTGAACTCGGCCGCCAGGGCGCGCTTTCGACCGGGCTCATTCTCATCGTCATCGTGATGGTGGTGGCCGTCATCACCTTCATTGTGTTCATGGAGCGCGCGCAACGCCGCCTGCTGATCCAGTATCCCAAGCGGCAGGTCGGTAATCGCATGTTCGAGGGCCAATCCTCGCATCTGCCGCTCAAGCTCAACACCTCGGGCGTCATTCCGCCGATCTTTGCCTCCTCGCTGCTGCTGCTGCCGACCACGGTCGCCAACTTCACCGCCGGGCAGGGGCCGGGATGGCTGACGCTGATCACCACGCAGCTCTCGCACGGGCGGCCGCTGTTTCTGGCGCTCTATGTCGGGCTCATTGTCTTCTTCGCCTTCTTCTACACGGCGATCGTGTTCAATCCGACCGAGACCGCCGAGAATTTGAAGAAGCACGGCGGCTTCATCCCCGGCATCCGGCCGGGCGAGCGCACCGCTGAGTACATCGATTACGTATTGTCGCGGATTACAGTGATCGGCGCGGCTTATCTGGCGGTCGTTTGCCTGTTCCCGGAAATACTGATCTCGTATGCAGCGGTGCCGTTCTATTTCGGCGGCACCTCGCTGCTCATCGTCGTCAGCGTGACCATGGATACGGTGGCGCAAGTGCAGGGATACCTGCTGGCCCACCAATACGAAGGCTTGATCAAGCGATCGAAACTGAGGGGGCGCCGTCGATGAGATTGATCCTGCTGGGCCCGCCGGGGGCTGGCAAGGGAACGCAGGCTCAGCGTCTCGTCGCCAAATACGGCATCGTTCAGCTCTCGACCGGGGACATGCTCCGCGCCGCCGTGAAGGCGGGCACCCCGGTTGGCCGGCAGGCTCAGGAGATCATGGCGCGCGGCGGGCTTGTGCCCGACGATGTCGTGGTCGAGATCGTGGCGCAACGGATCGCGCAGCCGGACGCGCACAAAGGTTTCATTCTCGACGGGTTTCCGCGCACGGTGCCGCAGGCCGCGGCACTTGATCGCATGCTGGCGGAGCGGAACCTGGCGCTCGACGGCGTGATCGAGTTGCGCGTCGATGAGGACGCGCTCATCAAGCGTATCGAGCGCCGAATCGAGGAGATGAAGGCGCGAGGCGAAGCGCTCCGGGAGGATGACAACCCTGAGGTGCTGCATCGCCGATTGAAGGCCTACCGCGAGCAAACCTCGCCCCTGATCGACTATTATCGGGATAAAGGCGCGCTGATTACCGTCAACGGCATGGCGCCGATCCCGGAGGTCGCCGCCGCCATCGACCGGGCGCTACCGGCGGAGCCGGCAATAGGAAAAAAGTCCAGGAGGGAGCGTCGATGACGGCCAAACCGGCCGAATGATACCGGCGAGGCGCTCGATCAGCCGAAAACCGGGAGACTCGGCGCCCAGTGATAACTATTTACACGAAATCGCCAGCCGAGGTTGACGAAAGCGCGGGGAATCCATTAATAAGCATAGAATATCAGGTCGGAGATTTAGCAGCGATGCCAAGCCGCAAGGGCAGGCAGGCGTTGGCTTTTTACGTTTGTGGCCTTCTCAGGTGACATTCGAATCGACAGATCGCAGCCGGGCGGTGCAGGGACACCCTGGGCTGGCCCGCATAAGGAGTAACTGAGGTGGCCCGTATCGCCGGCGTCAATATCCCGACCAACAAGCGCGTCGTGGTCGCGCTGCAATATATCCACGGCATTGGCCCGGCCAAGGCCAAGGAAATTGTGCACAAAGTGTCGATTCCCGACGCGCGCCGGGTATCGCAATTGACCGATCAAGAAGTGCTGCAGCTGCGCGAGGTGATCGACCGCGACTATATCGTGGAGGGCGATCTGCGGCGCGAAGTGGCCATGAACATCAAGCGGCTGATGGATCTCGGTTGCTATCGCGGATTGCGTCATCGTCGCGGCCTGCCGGTCCGCGGGCAGCGTACGCATACCAATGCACGCACCCGCAAGGGGAATGGGTAAGGAAGCTACGCGCGTCCGCCGACGCGAACGCAAGAACATCGCCTCGGGCGTCGCGCACGTGAATGCCACATTCAACAACACCATGATTACGATCACCGACGTGCAAGGCAATACCATTGCCTGGTCGTCGTCTGGCACGATGGGGTTCAAGGGCTCGCGCAAGTCGACGCCCTACGCTGCGCAGGTCGCCGCCGAGGACGCCGCCAAGAAGGCGCAGGAGCACGGCATGCGCACGCTCGAGGTCGAGGTCGCGGGCCCCGGATCGGGGCGGGAATCGGCGCTGCGCTCGCTGCAGGCCGCCGGTTTCACCATTACCTCGATCCGCGACGTAACCCCGATTCCGCACAATGGATGCCGGCCGCGCAAGCGGCGGCGCGTATAGGACATCCGGCCGATGGAACAAGTGGAACATCTGCCGCCGCAAGACCTTGGCCTCACGGAGCGGAGTGAGGCGCGCGAGCGGATCGCGCCGCGCAACGCGATGGGTGACAACGTGACGATTCAGAAGAATTGGCAGGAATTGATCAGGCCGGGCAAGCTGCAGGTCAGCGCCGGCGCCGACGCGCGGCGGGTGGCGACGGTGGTCGCCGAGCCGCTGGAACGCGGCTTCGGCGTGACGCTCGGCAACGCGTTGCGGCGCATTCTGTTGTCCTCGCTGCAGGGCGCCGCGGTGCAGTCGGTGCATATCGACGGCGTGCTGCACGAGTTCTCCTCGATTGCCGGCGTGCGCGAGGACGTCACCGACATCGTGCTCAACATCAAGGACATCGCCATCAAGATGCAGGGCGACGGGCCCAAGCGCATGGTGGTGAAGAAGCAAGGCCCGGGCACCGTCACCGCCGCCGACATCCAGACCGTGGGCGATATTGTCGTGCTCAATCCGGAGCTCGTGCTGTGCACGCTCGACGAGGGCGCCGAGATCCGCATGGAATTCACGGTCAATACCGGCAAGGGCTACGTGCCGGCCGAACGCAATCGTCCGGAGGACGCGCCGATCGGGCTGATCCCGGTCGACAGCCTCTACTCGCCGGTGCGCAAGGTCTCCTACAAGGTGGAGAACACCCGCGAAGGCCAGATCCTCGACTATGACAAGCTGACGCTGTCGATCGAGACCAACGGCGCCGTGAGTCCCGAGGACGCGCTCGCCTACGCCGCGCGCATCCTGCAGGACCAGCTCAACGTGTTCGTGAACTTCGAGGAGCCCAAGCGCGAGACTGCGCAGGAGGCGATCCCCGATCTTGCCTTCAATCCGGCGTTCCTCAAGAAGGTCGACGAGCTCGAGCTCTCGGTGCGTTCGGCCAATTGCCTGAAGAACGACAACATCGTCTATATCGGTGATCTGGTGCAGAAGACCGAGGCCGAGATGCTGCGGACGCCGAACTTCGGCAGGAAGTCGCTCAACGAGATCAAGGAAGTGCTGGTGCAGATGGGCCTGCATCTGGGCATGGAAGTTCCCGGCTGGCCGCCGGAGAACATCGAGGAACTGGCCAAGCGGTTCGAGGATCACTACTGAGGAGAGGACGGACGACAGGGACAGAGGACAGATGATGAGAATGCCTAATTCCGTCGTCCGTCGTCCGTCGTCTGTTATCTGACGAAGTCAATGCGTCACGCCAAAACCCACCGCAAGTTCGGCCGCCGCTCGGACCATCGCCGCTCGATGCTGGCGAACCTTGCCGCGTCGCTGATCAAGCACGAGCAGATCGTCACCACGCTGCCGAAGGCGAAGGACTTGCGCCCGGTCGTGGAGAAGCTGGTCACTCTCGGCAAGCGCGGCGATCTGCACGCCCGCCGGCAGGCGATCGCGCAGATGCGCGATCTGGCGATGGTCAAAAAGCTTTTCGAGGTCATCGGCCCGCGCTACAAGGAACGCAGTGGTGGCTATACCCGCGTGCTCAAAGCGGGCTTCCGCTACGGCGATTCGGCGCCGGTCGCGGTGATCGAGTTCGTCGACCGCGACGTCGAGGCGAAGGGCAAGGATTCCGGCCCGGTCCAAGTGCGCGCCGAGGAGCCGGCTCCCGCCGCCGCCTAGCGCGCCGCGCCCTTCTAAAGCCCGGCTCGCGCGCCTATATGGGACGGCATCGATTCGGGGTCTCTGCATGCCGCTTCTGCGCGCCTCCGGCACCGTACTGGATGCCGCCGTTTTTGCATTCCTGACGCTCGCGAGCACAAGCGCGCAGGAACGCGTGGTGCCGGGCTCGTCCGCCGAGTTGGTGCTGTCGTTCGCGCCGGTGGTCAAGCGCGTGGCGCCGGCGGTGGTCAATGTCTATGCCGCCCGGGTCATCGAGAATCGCAACCCGTTCATGAACGACCCGCTGTTCCGCCAGTTCTTCGGCGCGATGCCGCGCGAGCAGGTGCAACGCTCGCTGGGCTCCGGCGTCATCGTCGATCCGTCGGGCCTCGTCGTCACCAACTACCACGTCATCGAAGGCGCCAGCGAAGTGAAGGTGGCGCTCGCCGACAAGCGCGAGTTCGACGCCGAGATCGTGCTCAAGGACGAGCGCAGCGACCTCACCATTCTGCGCATCAAGGACGCGCACGAGCGATTTCCCCTGCTGGAGTTCGGCAATTCCGATGAGCTGCAGGTCGGCGATGTTGTGTTGGCGATCGGCGATCCGTTCGGCGTCGGCCAGACGGTGACGCACGGCATCGTCTCGGCGCTGGCGCGCACCCAGGTCGGCATCTCCGATTATCAGTTCTTCATCCAGACCGACGCCGCGATCAATCCGGGAAATTCCGGCGGCGCTCTGGTCGATCTCAAAGGCCGGCTCGTCGGCATCAACACCGCGATCTATTCGCGTTCCGGCGGCTCGCAGGGCATCGGCTTCGCCATTCCGGCGAACATGGTACGGGTGGTGGTTTCGTCCGCCAAGGGCGGCAGCGCTGCGGTCAAGCGTCCATGGCTCGGCGCCAAGCTCCAAGGCGTGACGCCGGAGATCGCCGAAAGCCTCGGGCTGAAGCGGCCGAGCGGTGCCCTGGTCGCCAACGTCACTGCCGGCAGTCCCGCGGCCCGCGCCGGTATCAAGACCGGCGACCTGATCGTCAGCGTCGACGGCACGGTCGTCGACGATCCCAATGCCTTCGATTACCGCTTTGCCACCAAGCCGCTGGGTGACAGCGCGCAGATCGGTGTCGTCCGGCAAGGCCGGGAGATGGCCGTGACCGTCGCGCTGCAGAGCATTCCCGAATCGCCACGCGACGAAGTGGAAATCCGCTCGCGTTCGCCGTTCAGCGGCGCCACCGTCGCCAACCTTTCGCCGGCGCTCGCCGACGAGCTGCGGCTCGATCCGCAGAGCGAGGGCGTCGTCGTCGTCGGCGTCGCCGACGGCTCGGCGGCGCAGTCGGTCGGCTTCCAGAAGGGCGACATCGTGGTCTCGGTCAATAACCAGAAGATCGCGAAATCCGCCGATCTCGATCACATCGTACGCGCCGGCGGACGGCAGTGGCGCATCACCATCAAGCGCGGTGCCCAGCAGATATCGGTCATATTCAGTGGATGAATGAGCACGCGCCCGAAGCAGAGCTCGCCGACTTTGTTCGCAGCCGCCGGCCTCGAGCACAACGCGCCGCGGCCGCTCGCCGATAAGCTTCGACCGGACCAGCTTGCCGATGTCGTCGGGCAGGATCATCTGCTCGGCCCCGACGGCACGCTGACCCGCATGCTGGAGACGCGCTCGCTCGGATCGCTCGTCTTCTGGGGCCCGCCGGGCACCGGCAAGACCACGGTGGCGCGGCTGCTGGCACGGGCGACCGATCTGCACTTCGAGCAGATCTCGGCGATCTTCTCCGGCGTCGCCGACCTCAAGAGGGTGTTCGACGCGGCGCGGGCGCGGCGCGAGACCGGGCAGGGGACGCTGCTCTTTGTCGACGAGATTCACCGCTTTAACCGCGCCCAGCAGGACTCGTTTTTGCCGGTCGTCGAAGACGGCACCATCGTGCTGGTCGGCGCCACCACGGAAAATCCGTCCTTCGAGCTGATTGCGCCGCTGTTGTCGCGGGCGCGCGTGCTCGTGTTCAAGCCGCTCGACGGCGCGGCGATCGAGAAGCTTTTGCAGCGCGCCGAGGCCATCGAAGGCAAAAAGCTGCCGCTCGACGACGAGGCGCGCGCCTCGCTGATCCGCATGGCCGACGGCGACGGCCGCTCCGCGCTGACACTGGCGGAAGAGGTGTGGCGGGCGACGCGGGCGGGCGAAATTTTCGATGCCGCCGCCTTGCAGGAGATCGTGCAGCGGCGCGCGCCGATCTACGACAAGGCGCAGGACGGTCACTACAATCTCATCAGCGCGCTGCACAAGTCGGTGCGCGGCTCCGACGCCGATGCCGCGCTGTACTATCTCTGCCGCATGCTCGACGCCGGCGAGGACCCGCTCTATCTCGCCCGCCGCGTCGTGCGCATGGCGGTCGAGGATATCGGGCTTGCCGATCCGCAGGCGCTCGTCGTCGCCAATGCCGCCAAGGACGCTTACGACTTCCTCGGCTCGCCGGAAGGTGAACTCGCCATCGCCGAAGCCGTGATCTACGTGGCGACGGCGCCGAAATCGAACGCCACTTACGTCGCGTTCGGTGAAGCCATGCGCACGGCGAAGGAAGCAGGTTCGCTGCTGCCGCCCAAGCACATCCTCAACGCGCCAACCAAGCTGATGAAAACCGAGGGCTACGGGTCTGGCTACGAATACGACCACGACGCGCCCGAGGCGTTCTCCGGCCAGGACTATTTCCCGGAACAGCTCGGCCGCCACAAATTCTACGATCCGCCCGAGCGCGGCTTTGAGCGCGAGATCCGCAAGCGGCTGGAATATTGGGCGAAGCTGCGCCGGGAACGGGGCGGATCGTGAGAGGCTCCCGCGGACCCCGCCAGCCGGGCGGCGGCAAGCAGATCGCCGGGCCAAGGCATCAGCATGGGCGCAAATTCAAAGCGCGGCGATCTCCCCTCCACCCGCGCAGCGAAGCGGAGCGGCGGAAAGCGGTCGGGGTCGGAGGTGGGGGGCATGTTGTTGCTCGCAAAACGCCTCCCACCCCGGCGCCTGCAGCGCCGACCCTCCCCGCCACTCGCGAAGGCTCGCGGCGGGAGGGTAAGGTGCAAAACGTCGCGGTGACCACCGATGAAGGCGGCATGCGCGTCGATCGGTTTCTCGAAGCGCGGTTTCCCGGACTGAGTTTTTCTCATATCCAGCGCGTCATTCGTAAAGGCGAGGTGCGGGTGAACGGCAAGCGCACGCAGCCGAAGAACCGGCTGGAGGCCGGACAGACCTTGCGCATTCCGCCGCTGCGGCTCGAACAGCCCGAGCCGCGCGAGGCAGGCAGCGAAGCGGAAGAAAAAACCCGCGCGTTCCTCAAATCGATCACGCTCTACGAAGACGCCGACGTGCTGGTAGTCAACAAGCCGATGGGGCTCGCGGTGCAAGGCGGCTCCGGCACCACACGCCATCTCGACGGTATGCTCGAAGTTTTGCGCGACGCCCATGGCCAGCGGCCACGCCTCGTGCATCGGCTCGACAAGGACACTGCCGGCTGTTTGCTCGTCGCCAAGACCCGCTTCGCCGCCGCGGCCTTGGCGAAGACCTTCCGCTCACGCTCGGCGCGAAAGGTCTATTGGGCGCTGGTCGCCGGCGTTCCCAAAGTGCAGCAAGGCCGCATCTCGACCTATCTCGTTAAGGAAGAGCGCGAAGACGAGTCGCTGATGCGCATTGCGCGCCACGGCGAGAAGGGCGCCAGCCATGCGGTGACCTACTACGCGGTGGTGGAAACGTCAGGACCGCTGCTCGCGTGGCTTTCGCTCAAGCCGGTCACCGGCCGCACCCATCAATTGCGCGCGCACATGGCGCATATCGGCCATCCGATCGTCGGCGACCCGAAATATTTTTCGCGGGAGAATTGGCAGCTGCCCGGCGGCATGCAGAACAAGCTGCATCTGCTCGCGCGCCGCATCGTCGTGCCGCATCCGCGCGGCGAGGTGATCGACGTCACCGCGCCGCTGCCGCCGCACATGCAGCAGTCATGGAATCTGCTCGGCCTCGACGCCAAGCGCTATGATCCGATCGTCGAAGCCCCGGAGGAATGACGGTACTCACCGGAGGCTGGCGTTGATCTTGTCTAACGCCGCCGCGCCGGGGCAAAGCTCGCTCTCGCCGAGCGCGTTGAGCGGGTCGTCGACGGTGTTGAGATGGCCGTGCAAGTCCTCGGTCTCGGGCGCGACGTAAAGGAGCCCGGTGACGATCTGGCCTTTGGCGGCATGCTGCTGCTGGAAGGTCATGGCGGCGAGCCGGTCGTGCACGTCGTAGTCGGCGTCGAGCTTGCGCAAAGCGAGCGTCGAGCCGTCGTGCTGCGTGACCAGCTCGATGCTGCCCGGCTCGTAATCGACCTTGATCGGGGCGCGGCCGGTGATGAAGTCGAGCCGGTTGACCGCCTCGTTGTGCTCGCGCACGTAGTCGAAGCTCTTGGTCGAGCCGGCGTGATTGTTGAAGGCGACGCAGGGCGAAATCACGTCGATGAAGGCCGCGCCCTGATGCTCGATGGCGGCCTTGATCAGCGGCGTCAACTGCCCCTTGTCGCCGGAAAACGAGCGGGCGACGAAGGTGGCGCCGACCTGTAGGGCGATCGCGACCAAGTCGATGGCGTTGTCGGTATTGACGACACCGCGCTTCGACTTCGAGCCGGGATCGGCGGTGGCGGAGAACTGGCCCTTGGTCAGGCCGTAAACGCCGTTATTTTCAACGATATAGGTCATGTTGACGCCGCGGCGGATGGCGTGGGCGAACTGGCCGAAACCGATCGAGGCGGAGTCGCCGTCGCCGGAGACGCCGAGATAGATCAGATCGCGGTTGGCCAGATTGGCGCCGGTCAGCACCGACGGCATGCGGCCGTGTACGGAATTAAAGCCGTGCGAATTGCCGAGAAAGTAGGTCGGCGTCTTCGACGAGCAGCCGATGCCGGAGAGCTTCGCCACCCGATGCGGCGCGATCGCCAGCTCGAAGCAGGCCTCGATGATTGCCGCCGAGATCGAGTCGTGGCCGCAGCCGGCGCACAATGTCGACACCGCGCCTTCGTAGTCGCGGTGGGTATAGCCGAGATCGTTCCTCGGTAGCTCGGGATGGTGGAATTTCGGCTTGACGACGTAGGTCATGACACAACCTTGCCCTTACGCAGCGGCGTGACTTTCAGCGCGTCGAGGTGCTCGGCGATCGCGCGGGCGATGAAGCGGGCGGTGATCGGCGTGCCGTCGTAGTGCAGGATCGGCACCAGCCGCACCGGATCGATATTGCATTCGTTGACAATGAGCGAGCGCAATTGCGCGTCGCGGTTCTGCTCGACCACGAACACGAAATCGTGCTCGCCGATAAAGCTGGTCACGCTCGAATGGAACGGAAAGGCGCGTATCCGCAGCCGGTCGAGCGCGTGGCCGTCGGTCTCGAGCAATTCGATCGCTTCGTCCATGGCGGGCGACGTCGAGCCGAAATAGATGACGCCGTATTTGGTCGGCTTGTCGGCATTGGCCTGTAGCGGGCGCGGCACCATGTCTTTGGCGGTCTCGAACTTGCGAAGGAGCCGCTGCATGTTGTCGGCGTAGGCCGGGCCCTCCTCGGTGTAGCGGGCGTAGCGGTCGCGCGAGGTGCCGCGGGTGAAGAACGATCCCTTGGTCGGATGTGTGCCGGGATAGGTGCGGTAGGGAATGCCGTCGCCGTCGACGTCGAGATAGCGGCCGAACTCCTTGCCGGCTTCGAGCGCAGCCGCGGTCATCATCTTGCCGCGGTCGAACTTGCGGCTGTCGTCCCAGGTGAGCGGCCGCGCCAGCCGGTGATTCATGCCGATGTCGAGATCGAGCATGACGAAAACCGGCGTCTGTAGGCGGTCGGCGAGGTCGAAGGCCGCCGCACCGAACTCGAACGCTTCCGCCGCATCCTCGGGAAACAGCAGTACATGCTTGGTATCGCCGTGCGAGGCGTAGGCGCAAGACAGGATATCGGTCTGCTGGGTGCGCGTCGGCATGCCGGTCGAGGGGCCGGCCCGCTGCACGTCGAAGAGCACCGCGGGAATTTCGGCAAAGTAGGCGAGGCCGAGAAACTCCTGCATCAGCGAAATTCCGGGTCCCGAGGTCGCGGTGAAGGCACGGGCGCCGTTCCAGGAGGCGCCGATGACAATGCCGATCGAGGCGAGCTCGTCCTCGGCCTGGATGATCGCGAACTTGTTCTTCTTCGTTTCCGGATCGACGCGCAGGCGCTGGCAATGGCGGGTGAACGCCTCCGCCAGCGACGACGACGGCGTGATCGGATACCAGGCGCACACGGTGGCGCCGCCATAGACCGCGCCCAAGGCCGCGGCGGAATTGCCCTCGATGAAGATGCGGTCACCGACCGCGTCGGCACGCTTCAAACGCAGGCCGATCGGGTGCTCGACATTCATCATCACCCAGTCGCGGCCGAGATGCAGCGCGCTCTTGTTGGCGTCGAACAGTTTCTCCTTGCCCTTGAACTGCTCGGCGATGAGCTTCTCCATTTCGCCGACATCCATGTCGAGCAGCGCCGACAGCGCGCCGACATAGACGATGTTCTTGAACAATTGGCGCTGGCGCGGGTCGCTGTATTCGCGATTGCAGATGGCGGTGAGCGGCACGCCGATGACGGTGATGTCGTCGCGGAATTTCGACTTCGGCAGCGGCTTGGTCGAATCGTAGAGCAGATAGCCGCCCGGCTCGATGCCAGCCACGTCGTTGTCCCAGGTCTGCGGGTTCATCGCCACCATCAGGTCGGTGCCGCCGCGGGCGCCGAGATGGCCGGCCTCCGAAATGCGCACCTCGTACCAGGTCGGCAAGCCCTGGATGTTGGAGGGGAAAATGTTGCGTGGCGCCACCGGAACGCCCATGCGCAGCACCGAACGGGCGAACAGCTCGTTGGCGCTCGCCGAGCCGGAACCGTTGACGTTGGCAAATCGGACGACGAAGTCGTTTACGCTTTGGATCGGCATGCTTGTTCTGCGTGAGTCATATCGATGAGATATTTCTGCATGTCCCACGCGCCGGTGGGGCAGCGTTCGGCGCACAGCCCGCAGTGCAGGCAGACGTCCTCGTCCTTGACCATGACGCGGCCGGTTTTCAGGTCGTCGGCGACGTAGAGGTCCTGGGCGCGGTTCTTGGCCGGAGCCTTCAGCCGCGTGCGCAGGTCGGCTTCCTCGCCGTTCGGCGTAAAGGTGATGCAGTCCATCGGGCAGATATCGACGCAGGCGTCGCATTCGATGCAGAGCTGCCCGGTGAACACGGTCTGCACGTCGCAATTGAGGCAGCGATCGGCCTCCTTCAACGCCAGCTCGACGTCGTAGCCGAGCTCGACCTCGGCCTTGATGTCGCGCAGCGCCACGACCTTCTCGCGATGCGGCACTCGGTAGCGCCGGTCGAGCGTGATCTCGTTGTCGTAGCTCCACTCATGGATGCCCATCTTCTGGCTGGTGACGGTCATCTGCGGCGCCGGCCGGACGTTGACGTCCTCGCCGCGGCAGAACTTGTCGATCGAGGTCGCCGCCTCGTGGCCGTGCGCGACCGCCCAGATGATGTTCTTTGGCCCGAACGCGGCGTCGCCGCCGAAGAACGCCTTGGGATGCGTCGAGGCCATGGTCCTGGCGTCGACCTTGGGCATGTTCCACTTGTCGAATTCGATGCCGCAATCGCGCTCGATCCAGGGAAACGCGTTCTCCTGGCCGACGGCGACCAGCACGTCGTCGCAGGCAAAGTGCTGGTCCGGCTCGCCGGTCGGCACGAGATCGCGGCGGCCTTTGGCGTCGCGCACCGCCTTGACCTTCCCGAAGGTGACGCCGGTCAGCTTGCCGTTCTCGTGCGTGAACCCTTTCGGCACCAGATAATTGAAAATAGGGATGTCCTCGTGCATCGCGTCCTCCTTTTCCCAGGGGGACGCCTTCATCTCCTCGAAGCCGGAGCGCACGACGACCTTGACGTCCTCGCCGCCGAGCCGGCGCGACGAGCGGCAGCAATCCATGGCGGTGTTGCCGCCGCCGAGCACGATGACACGCTTGCCGATCTTATCGATGTGGCCGAAGGAGACGCTGGAGAGCCAGTCGATGCCGGTATGGACGTTCTTGGCCGCTTCCTTGCGGCCGGGGATATCGAGATCGCGGCCACGCGGCGCGCCGCAGCCGACGAAAATCGCGTCAAACCCTTCGGCCAGCAGCGCCTTCATGCTGTCGATGCGCTTGCCGCCGACAAAGGCGATGCCGAGATCGAGAATGTAGTTGCATTCCTCGTCGATCACGCTTTCCGGCAGGCG
>JBEKJZ010000109.1:0-12655 GCA_050010955.1 Xanthobacteraceae bacterium
TGATCCTCGACAACTTGCGGAGCCTGCCCGGGATATTCCGTGTAAACGATGACCTGAACGTCGGAGAGATCGGGAATGGCATCGAGCGGCACCCGCGACACGGCGTACAAGCCGGCGAGCGTTATGAAGACGCCTGCAAATCCGACCAGGAGAAGGTTGCGCGCCGACCAGCGAATGATAGCCGCAATCATTTTGCCTGCTCCTGATCGGAGAAGGTTTTAAGTGCCGTCTGCAGGTTGCTCTCAGCGTCGATGAGGAATGTCGCGGTGGTAACAATCTCCTCGCGTTGTCGCAGGCCCTCGACAATCTCGACATAGCCGTCGCCGCGGCGGCCGAGCTTGACCGGCCGCGGCTCGAAGCGGCCTTCGCCCTTGGCCACCAGCACAATTTGTCGCGTTCCGTTGTCGATGATGGCGCTTGTCGGAACGCTGGTGACCGCTGCTCGGTCTCTTTCGACGTGGAACACCACGTCGGCATACATGTCTGGCTTCAGCAGCTCGTCCGGATTGGGGACTTCGATTCTGACACGGACGGTGCGCGTTTCCGTCCTCACCTCGGGGTAAATGAAAGTTACGACGCCATCGACCGGCTGTCCCCGATAGGCCTTGAAGGTCACCGTGGCAGGTGTGCCCGGTTTGATGTCGGCGAGATCGCTTTCGGCAACATCGGCGATGACCCAAACGTGTGAGAGATCGGCGATGCGATAAAGTTCGTCGCCTGCCATGACTCGTTGACCGTTGATGATCCGCTTGGCCAGGACCGTTCCGCTCGCTGGTGCCAACCAGTCGATCGTCCGAGGGTTGATACCGCTATCGCGGACTTCGCGGATGCGGCTCTCGGGCACACCGAGATTGCGCAGACGTTGGATCGCGCCATGGAGATAGCTTTCGGTGTCGGCTGCAGCGACGCCGCGCTGCCCTGCAGCCGCGGCGAGCAACTCGATCTGGGCCTGTTGAATCTGCGGGCTGAAGACCCGAAACAGCGGTTCTCCAGCACGCACCGACTGACCAGTCGTATTGACGAAAAGATCTTCGATGTAGCCGTCAGACCGCAACGCGACGATCGTTAACCGACGCTCGTCGATTGCTACCGACCCGACCGCGCGCACGGGCTGAACTAGCACGCGCATCTCTGCAGGCTCGGTGCGAACTCCGGTGCGTTGGATTTTGTCCAGGCTGACTTTGACGGTCGCGCCGTCGTTTTGTTCGTCGCCTTCAAAGACGGGGATGTAGTCCATCCCCATCGAGTCCTTCTTCGGCACCGGCGAGGTGTCGGGCAGCCCCATCGGATTGCGGTAGAAGCGAACCTTCCGCTCGCCTTGCGCGGCCTGTGGATTGGCCGGAGTCGGGGTGAATACTGGCTCCGCGCCATCGTAGACCGGGAGATAGGCACGGCCTTGCGCATCATTTTTCGGCGTGGCCGACCAGAACGGCGCACCCGTCGGATCGCGATAGTAGAGAATCGTTCGCTCGGCAGCGGACGCCTGCAAGGCAACGTTCAGCGACGTCGCCGAGCCACCCGAATGATGGGAATACCAGTAGCTCGCAACGGCACCGGCCGCGAGGCCGAGCGCGAAGATGAACGCAACGCGAATCTTGGTCATGGCTGTCTCGTTTTGATCAGACCTGCCGCTAAGGCGGATGGGCGAGCGGCGGCCGCCAGCGCAGCCACCGCTCCGATGGCTATCGGAGTGCGACGCCGTGGTTGCCTGCTCACTTGACGGCTTTGAAAACGACCTTGCCGACGACCGTCTCCGACTCGCCTTGAACCCTGGCGGCCACGCTAAACTGGTACCGCCCCGCCATCGGCAGATCGGTTCTGAAGGCGTAGACGCCAGGCTCGCTGCCCGGCAGTGGCGCAACGGGCGACTCCATTTCCGCCATGCCGTCGGGCGCCATGTCGACGCGGGTCCGCACGATAACGGCGTCCGTTACCGGCTTTCCGCTCGGCTTGTGCAGCAAGCGGACGGCGACGATCACGTCGTCGCCCTTCTTTAGTTCGGCAGCGACCGGTTCGAAGGCATAATCTATGGCGGCCGCCAACGAAGCAGCAGCACTGGTCAGGCTCATCGCAACCGCAAAAGCGGAGACGAGCAAAAACTTCGTGTTCATGATCTCCAATTCCTCATGGCTCTCTGCTCGGCAGCGCAGTCGATATCATCGAGCGACGGCCGAATATCCGCGTGAGCTTGCAGCTCACGCGTTGCTATGCAGCTTGAGAGTTGTCAGGAGCGAGGAGGCCGGTAGGGCGGACTGCCCATTCGCGAGGAGACATTGGTGACTGTGCGAACAGGCTTGAGCGCGGTACTGGCTGGCGACGAAAAGGTGATGCCGGAGAAGCCAGGCGCCGTGAAGCTAAAGCACGTGAGCGCACAAGCAGCCATACATGCACAATCTGTCGCAGTTCTTTTTGTCTTATCGCTCGGCGCCTGGCGATGGTGGTCGCAGTCCGGCATCGCCTTGGAGGCTGACATTTTCGTTGCTGTTGCCACATTGGCCGCAAAGCCGGTCGCTGCCGGCAGTGTGGCGACCGCCAGGCTAACTAGAACAGCAAAAATGGTGCGGCCAATGCGTAGAGTCATGTTGTATTTCGTCACAACGACAAACATAACACCCCGATTTTACGGTGGCGATATGGCACCTAGTGACGCCCTCAGGCTTTGATCTGCATCAAGTGTTGAAATGGCGAGGGCGATTTCTGCTGACTTTAGCCGTATATTACAAACGGGCGATCGCCCCGTTCGCAATCGCGTCGCTGCTTGGGTTAGCCGGGTTGCTCCCCGCGTCGGCACGCGGTGGCATTCCCTTGGAAGACCCGTGGACCCGGCGCATTTGGAGGGCCTCCCCCCGCGGCGTTCGCGCCGGCATTGAGCACTCGACCCGTTTTGTGGGGCCACCTCATCTTGCGGCCTCCTACGTTATATGGGATCGCTGGCGTGATGTCGGCTCATGGCCGATTCTGTTGAAAAAGTCCAAGTATTGACCCGGCCCAATTTTTTTAGCGCCGTGGGTGCGGTTTTCAGATTCAGAGCGGTCTCGTAGCCCTGCCAGCGTATCGGGAGTGGTGGCGGCCATAGCCCGTACCCATTCAGCTGTGATCGGTGCTTTGCGTATTGGTGCGGTCCCCATTGTCCTGCGGATGCCTCGCAATGTCGCTCGGACTGTCTCGGCGTTGGTCGGTGGCTCGTGGCTGGCGAGCTTGTGCGTATAGCGAATAGCAGCGACCCGCCGCGCGATCGTCGATGGCTTGATGGCGCGCGACGCCTCAAAGGCAAGGACTGTCGCAACCGTCTCGGCGGTTGCCGGAAGATTGGCGACCCTTCGTTCAGCGCACCAGAGTCGGAATATCTCGAAATCGGTTCGGTAGGCGCGGCGGGTTGCTTCGGCCTTCTCAGCGCGTGCGAACCTGACAGCGGCGGCGATTTCAGCAGATGGCATGACGGGGCTAGGGGAGGGTGTAGCTTCCGCCGGAAGATGCGCCGCGTCGGATGACATCCAGTGACTGCTATTGGTTTTGGGAATAGGCATTATCGGAAGCTATTCTGTGCGCAGGCTGGGCCGTCGCGGTAATCCGACGGAGGAAGCCCTGCCTTTCGGAGAAACGCGGACCGATCGAGTTTCGGATAGCCGACCTCGGTCACCTCAATGCCGAGGCGATCCTCGAGCCACTGCGCGATTAAGTGTCGATGACACCATGTCTTGCCTGAGTGGCAGTCGGACGCCGCTTCCCAACATAGCATCACCGGAACGTCGCCAAACGCGATTAGCCGATCGTAGATTTCGGCCGGGTCGAGCCGGTCGAGGATTTCGCGGTACAATTCGAGATATCTTGCGGGCGTGACAGAGTTGAACCATGGGCCAGGTTCGAGGGAGCGTAAACGGCGGTAGCCCCCACGCGCCGAGGTGTGCCGCGGGAGACCCCGATTGAAGTGGCAAGCTCGGGTAGCGGCGTCCGCCAACTCGCGGTCATGACCTGTGCCATCGGCACCTCGAAAATTGGAGAAGGGTAACACAGTGTCGGTGCAATGACAACAGAAAAGTGTTCTATTTCAATGACTTATGAGGTATTTTCCGTGAGCATAGATGAGCATAGATGAGCATAGAGAAGGCGATTGAGATGAGTTACAGCGAGCTATGCGGTCCCGCCTATTGAAGCCGATTAAGCAGGTCGCCCGTCGGCTGATAGAGGCCAGCGACCTCCACCCGCGCCGGGATCACGAGGCGTGTTTCTGATTTCCCGTCTGAAACGCGCTATAGGCCCAGCGCTCGCAAATGATGATGGCGAGGTCTTCCTGCGGCAGCGTCCGCAACTGCTCGATATCCGGCGCCCCGGACATCCATTCGAGCAGTTTGTCGCGCGGCGTGTCCTTGTAGGTCTCATAGAAGAAGTCGCACCAATCAACCAGCGTCTTGGCATGCCGGGCGGGCTGGCGGATTTCACCGAAAAACGTGTCTGGATAGGCTCGATAGGCCGCCAGTTCGGCGTCCGAGATCGGGCATACCGCAAGGACGGATACGCCGGTCGCTAGCTCGTAGCAGCCGACCACTTGCTTGTTCTCCTCCTGCACGACGGCGTCGTACAGCCGCCCGGGGACTTCCCGGCCGTCCTCGGTTGGCACGAGATAGGTGCGGCCAAATTGCAGCCGCGGCAGCTCGCCAGAATCCTGAAACACGAGCTGCGGCATCTCGCCATCGAAGGTCGAGGGTATCTCGTAATGCGTCTGCATCGAATGCAAGAGCGCGAACATCTCGACATGATGCGCACGCGCTGCGAGGACGCCCTTGTAGCTCGGGTGCCGCGCCTCGGGACCGAAATCGGGAATGCGAAATCCCGCCGCAAGGACCTGCATGCCGACGTCCAGTTCGGCGAGATTGTTATGAAAGGCATGATTGGTGACGAACACGTAGGCGCTCGGCTTCTTTTCGCCGCCGGGAAAATCGCTCTGCTCGTTGTGGCGAATTTGCGCCATCGCCGCTGCCGGCCAGCCCTCATAGGACATCACCACTTCCGGCACGTTGATTTCGATCATGACAACCCGCGTGTGCGCAGCCGTTTTGCCGAGCGCCTTGTTGAGCTTGTTCGCGACGCGCAGGCGCTTCACGTCAGCGACATCTTCGGCGCCGGGATCGACCAAGCCGCGCTCGCGGGCCTTCACCTCGACGGAGAAGCGCTTGCCGGTCTTGGGATAGAGGGCCACGAATTCGACGTGAGACACCGACCCGTCTCTCTCATTCTCGAATGCGAGCGTAAATCCCGCTTTGAGAAACGCGGCGGCGGCGTAGGTCTCGAATAGCGCTCCCGCGAAGTCGTCTGAGCGCGCGCTCTTGAGGCGTTCGACGTAGCCCTTCACGATTGCATCGCCGTCCTTCTCCGTATGATGGGCGATGAGATAGATGTTGTAGGCGAGATTAACGAAGGCACGCGCGGCGCCGCTCATTGGCGCGCTGTACACCTCGCCGGTCTTCGTTCCCGTCCGCCGCGCATCCTCGGTCGCCTGGTCGAACCACCGAAGTATCCGGTGGCGTTCCTCGGTCGGTTTTGCCAATTCGGCTTCGCCCCATTCCTTGCCGAGAAGGCTGAATAAATGATCGCGCAGGAAGTCGTGGAACGTCCTCCATTTGGTCGAAAAGTGAACGCGCTTGCCGACCGCCACCATCTGGTGGTCGCGCAGCTTGGCGGCGATGATCGGTCGGCCCAATCCCTGCTGTTTCTCGCGCCGGGCGTTGAGCGCGTTGGCTTGCTTCATGCGCAGGTCGATGGCCGCCTGTCGCTCGCTGGAATGCAGGGGTGGTTCGTTCACGGCATAGGCGCCGTGACATCTTTTATATTTTTTGCCGCTCCCGCACGGGCAGGGCTGATTTCTTCCAATGTTGGGCATGAGATTGCATCTAGCGTTCAGCGATCGGTAAAATATGCATTCGTTCAATACGGCGGGTGGTGAAAGCCAATATCGCCGATTCGTGGCGAAACAAGGCCTTTGCGAATGGAGACGAGTGCGACAAGGACCGGGTTAACTGTTTGATTTGATTTGGGTCCGCTGCGCTGTCGCACTTTTGTTAAGCCGTTGATTCTCTTAGAACGGGGCACTCCCTCCACTCCTGCCAGTTCCAGACGACGGAGGACAGAAGTTACGGCGCTCTGCCATAACAACCCCCCTTCTATCTGTCCTCTGTTGTCAGCCCTCCGGTCCCTTGACGCTGCGGCCGGCCGGCAGTAGGAAGCATCCATCGTCTGCGGCCCGGTGACGGACATCCGCGGCGAACATTCCCCAAAAAAGGATCCGCCGTGTCGGTCTCCTCCTTAAAGGTGGGCGGGGAATGCCTATTTGGATCGAGCGATGGCGAAGATCAGTCCATTCAAGTTCCTGCAGGAAGTGCGCGCCGAGGGGCAAAAGGTCACTTGGCCGACGCGCAAGGAGACCACGGTCACCACGATCATGGTGTTCGTGATGGTCGCTATCGCGGCGATCTTTTTCCTGCTTGCGGACCAAGTCATGCGGATCGGCGTCAGCTTCCTGCTCGGCATCAACTCTTGAGTGCTTTCCATTGACCGCGTTTGAAAATTCATGATCTGGAATTCGTGACATGACGAGCCGATGGTACGCAGTCCACGCCTACTCGAATTTCGAGAAAAAGGTGGCCGAATCGATCCGCGAGCAGGCGAAACAGCGCGGCCTGTCGCCGCTGTTCGAGGAAATCCTGGTGCCGACCGAGAAGGTCGTCGAGGTCCGGCGCGGCCGTAAGGTCGACGCCGAACGCAAATTCTTCCCGGGCTATGTCCTGGTGAAAATGGAGATGACGGACGAGGCCTATCACCTGATCAAGAATACGCCCAAGGTGACCGGCTTTCTCGGCTCCGACAACAAGCCGATGCCGTTGTCGGATGCCGAGGCGGAGCGCATCATCCATCAAGTGCAGGAGGGCATCGAGCGGCCGAAGCCCTCGGTCTCCTTCGAGGTCGGCGAACAGGTCCGCGTGTCGGACGGCCCGTTCGCCTCCTTCAACGGTACGGTGGAGGAGGTGGACGAAGCGCGTTCGCGGCTCAAGGTCGCGGTGTCGATCTTCGGCCGTGCCACTCCGGTCGAATTGGAATTCGGGCAGGTGGAGAAGCTATAAGACGCGTGAAGCCGTGGGAGGCCAAGGCGGTCGCCAGCCGCCGACAGCCGCACCACTAACAGGAGCAGAGCATGGCAAAGAAAATCACCGGATACGTCAAGCTGCAGGTGCCGGCCGGGGCGGCTAATCCGTCGCCGCCGATCGGTCCCGCGCTCGGCCAGCGCGGCCTCAACATCATGGAGTTCTGCAAAGCGTTCAACGCGCAGACCCAAAAGCTTGAGAAGGGCGCCCCGATCCCCGTCACCATCACGGTCTACGCCGACCGCTCGTTTTCCTTCGAATTGCGTACGCCGCCGGTGTCGCACTTCCTCAAGAAGGCGGCCAAGCTCGAAAGCGGCTCGAAAGCGCCCGGACGCGATGTCGCGGGGTCGGTCACCAAGGCGCAGGTCCGCGAGATCGCCGAGCAGAAAATGAAGGATTTGAACTGCGACACCATCGAGTCGGCCATGCGCATGATCGAAGGCTCCGCCCGCTCGATGGGGCTCGAGGTGAGGGAATAACATGAGCAAGCTTGGAAAACGCACGCGTGCGGTGCGCGAGGGCATCGATCGCGAAAGGCTCTATCCGCTCAACGAAGCGGTGAAGATGGTCAAGGAGCGGGCCAAGGCGAAATTCGACGAGACCATCGAGGTGGCGATGAATCTCGGCATCGACCCACGTCATGCCGATCAGATGGTGCGCGGGGTGGTCAACCTGCCGAACGGCTCCGGCCGCTCGGTGCGGGTCGCCGTATTCGCGCGCGGGGCCAAAGCCGACGAGGCCAAGGCCGCGGGCGCCGACATCGTTGGCGCCGAGGATCTGGTGGAGAAGGTGCAGGGCGGCAATATCGATTTCGACCGTGTCGTCGCCACGCCAGATTTGATGCCGTTGGTCGGCCGCCTCGGCAAAGTGCTCGGCCCGCGCGGCTTGATGCCGAATCCCAAGGTCGGCACCGTAACCATGGACGTCACCAGCGCGGTCAAGGGCGCCAAAGGCGGGTCGGTCGAGTTCCGCGCCGAGAAGGCCGGCGTCGTGCAGGCAGGCGTCGGCAAGGCCTCGTTCAGCGAGGAAAAGCTGATCGAGAACATCCGAGCGTTCGCCGACGCCGTGCAGAAGTCGCGGCCGGCCGGCGCCAAGGGCCACTTCATCAACCGCGTCGCCATCTCCTCGACCATGGGACCCGGTGTGAAAGTCGAGCCGCAGAGTTTGTTCGCGAGCTGAGGCCTCGCTTTCCGCTTGGCAAACCCGCCGCGAGCGGCTAAATAAAGACCAAGGGCGTGCCGGCCCGGTTTGTCGGCGCGCCTTTGTGCGTTTCTCGAAAACCAGATGAGCGAGGCCTCTCTTAGCGTTGATCCTGCGCGGATTTTCCTAAGGGAAGGAAGAGCTTGACGGTGATTGTGAACGTGCTTGGTCATCCGGATTTTCCGGATGACCGTCCTGTCCGAGACTGCAGGCGCCGGCAACGGCTTAATCGATAAAGCCTGCATAGACGGGTGAAGACCGGGGCAAGCACATTGTCCTTCGGTTCTAACCTCGATGGCCCGGAACAGCCTTGGCTGTGCCGGGGGGCAGGCTGAAGAAGGTCGTTCTGCCTGGTTCTTCGTGAACCAGAACGGCGCGGCCCGGCATCAACCCCGGCGGTTTCCTTTAACGGGACCGCCAACCGGAGAGAGCTAAATTGGATCGCGCGGCAAAAAGCGAGCTCGTCGGAGCCCTTGGCGAGGTATTCAAAGCCACCAAGGTCGTCGTCGTTGCTCATTATTCCGGCCTGACGGTCGCCCAGATGCAGACTCTGCGTCGGCAGATGAAGCAAGCTGGGGCGAGCGTGCGGGTCGCCAAGAACCGCCTCGCCAAGATCGCTCTTGAAGGCAGTGACGTCGCTTCGATCGGGCCTCTGCTCAAGGGGCCGACATTGATCGCCTTCTCGGGCGATCCGGTCGCGGCGCCGAAGGTCGCCGTCGATTTCGCCAAGACCCACGAGCGGTTCGTGATCCTTGGCGGAGCGATGGGCAAGACCACGCTCGATCCGAACGGGGTCAAGGCGCTCGCCGCCCTGCCTTCGCTCGATGAGCTGCGGGCGAAGATCGTCGGCCTGATCGTCGCGCCGGCGACCAAGATCGCGCAGGTGGTGAACGCCCCTGCCGCCAAGGTCGCTCGCGTCGTACAGGCCTATGCCAACAAAAGCGCGGAAGGCGCGGCTGCCTGAAGCTGCCTCAACTCGAAGGTTAGAACCGAAGGATAACACTCATGGCTGATCTGCAGAAAATCGTCGACGACCTGTCCGGGCTTACCGTGCTCGAGGCGGCCGAACTTGCCAAGTTGCTGGAAGAGAAGTGGGGCGTTTCCGCCGCGGCCGCGGTTGCGGTTGCGGCCGGTCCCGCGGCGGGTGCCGCCGCACCGGCAGCCGAGGAGAAGACCGAGTTCACGGTCGTGCTGTCGGCTGTGGGCGACAAGAAGATCGAAGTGATCAAGGAGGTGCGCGCGATCACTGGCCTCGGCCTCAAGGAGGCCAAGGACTTGGTCGAAGGCGCTCCCAAACCGGTCAAGGAAGGTGTCAACAAGGACGAGGCCGCCAAGATCAAGGCGACTCTCGAAAAAGTCGGCGCCAAGGTTGAGTTGAAGTAGGTGAATGCCTATTTCACTTGAATCCCCGGACGAGCGGAGCGAGATCCGGGGATCCCGCGAGGCTTGAGACGTGGATGGCCGGATCAGTCCGGCCACGGCGAAAGGTGCGGTTGATACGGCCTATAGGTGGAAATCGGTGATTTCGGCAGTCCAGGTCGCGGAATCACCGACAATGCCGCCCACGGCAAGCGTATTGAGATGATTCGGACTTCTTAGCCGAATCACAGACAATGGGTGGTTCGACGCCTGTCCCGACGGTCGCGATGGATTGCGGCCTTCTGGAGAGTCGTCTTGATCGCCTCGGTGCCTCGAACCCGGCGGGTTCGAGCATGGCGGCTTGAACGGGACCGTTCGAGCCCGATGGTTCGATTGAGCGAGAGGACATGATGGCGCAGACGTTTATCGGTCGGAAGCGCGTACGGAAGTTTTTCGGAAAAATCGAGGAAGTCGCGGAGATGCCGAACCTCATTGAGGTTCAGAAGGCGTCCTACGACCAATTCCTGCTGGTGGCCCAAATACGACGTCGACGAGTGCCGGCAGCGCGGCATGACATATGCCGCGCCGCTCAAGGTCACGCTGCGCCTGATCGTGTTCGATATCGACGAAGAGACCGGCGCCAAGTCGGTCAAGGACATCAAGGAGCAGGACGTCTACATGGGCGACATCCCGCTCATGACCAACAACGGCACCTTCGTCGTCAACGGCACCGAGCGCGTCATCGTTTCGCAGATGCATCGCTCGCCCGGCGTGTTCTTCGATCACGACAAGGGCAAGACGCACTCTTCGGGCAAGCTCTTGTTCGCCGCCCGCATCATTCCCTATCGCGGTTCGTGGCTCGACATTGAGTTCGACGCTAAGGACATCGTTTACGCGCGCATCGACCGGCGCCGCAAGATCCCGGTGACGTCGCTGCTTTATGCGCTCGGCATGAGCGGGGAGGAGATTCTCAACACCTTCTACAAGCAGGTGCCGTACAAGCGCGCCAAAGATGGCTGGCGGGTGCCGTTCGACGCCAACCGGCTGCGCGGCTACAAGGCGGTCAACGATCTGGTCGATGCCGACACCGGCAAGGTGGTGCTCGAGGCCGGCAAGAAGCTCACCGTGCGCCAAGCGCGCCAGCTCGCCGAGAAGGGCCTCAAGGCGCTGCGGCTGACCGACCAGGAATTGATCGGCCACTACATCGCTGAGGACCTCGTCAACACGAAAACCGGCGAAATCTACGCCGAGGCCGGCGATGAGATCACAGGCACCGAACGCAAAGACGGCGCGTGGGACATAAACGTCGGCAAGACGCCGCTGAAGTCGCTGATCGATCTTGGGTACAAGGAGCTGCCGCTTCTCAACATCGATCACGTCAATGTCGGCGCCTACATCCGCAACACGCTTGCGGTCGACAAGAACATGACGCGCGAGGAGGCACTATTCGACATCTACCGCGTCATGCGCCCGGGCGAGCCGCCGACGATCGACACCGCGCAGTCGATGTTCCAGTCACTGTTTTTCGATTCGGAGCGTTACGACCTCTCCGCGGTCGGCCGCGTCAAGATGAACATGCGGCTCGATCTCGATGCGCCGGACACCGTGCGCATTCTGCGCAAGGAAGACATCATCGCGGTGATCCGCACGCTCGTCGATCTGCGCGACGGCAAGGGCGAGATCGACGACATCGACCACCTCGGCAACCGGCGGGTGCGCTCGGTCGGCGAATTGATGGAAAATCAGTATCGCATCGGCCTCCTGCGCATGGAACGCGCGATCAAGGAACGCATGTCGTCGGTCGATATCGACACGGTGATGCCGCAGGACCTGATCAACGCCAAGCCGGCGGCGGCGGCGGTGCGCGAGTTCTTCGGCTCCTCGCAGCTGTCGCAGTTCATGGATCAGACCAACCCGCTGTCGGAAATCACCCATAAGCGGCGGCTGTCGGCGCTCGGCCCCGGCGGCTTGACGCGCGAGCGCGCCGGCTTCGAAGTTCGCGACGTGCACCCGACGCATTACGGGCGCATCTGTCCGATCGAGACCCCGGAAGGGCCGAATATCGGCCTGATCAACTCGCTCGCGACCTATGCGCGGGTGAACAAATACGGCTTCGTCGAGACGCCTTACCGCAAGGTGAAGGACGGCCGCGTCACCGACGAGGTCATCTACCTCTCGGCGATGGAGGAGGGCCGCTACACCGTCGCCCAGGCGAACTCCGCCATCGATGCCAAAGGCCGCTTCACCGACGATCTCGTGGTCGTGCGACATGCCGGCGATGTGCAGCTCATTCCGCCGGACAAGGTGGATTTCATGGACGTGTCGCCGAAGCAGCTTGTTTCGGTGGCCGCGGCGCTGATCCCGTTCCTCGAGAACGACGACGCCAACCGGGCGCTGATGGGCTCCAACATGCAGCGCCAGGCGGTGCCGCTGGTACATGCCGAGGCGCCGTTCGTCGGTACCGGCATGGAGGGCGTCGTGGCGCGCGACTCTGGTGCCGCCATCGCCGCCCGCCGCACCGGCATCGTCGATCAGGTCGACGCCACCCGTATCGTGATCCGCGCCACCGACGAGTCGGACCCGACCAAGCCGGGGGTCGACATCTATCGGCTGCAGAAGTTCCAGCGCTCGAACCAGAACACCTGCATCAATCAGCGGCCGCTGGTGAAAGTCGGCGACCAGGTGAAGAAGAGCGACATTATCGCCGACGGTCCGTCGACCGATCTCGGCGAGCTCGCGCTCGGAAGGAACGTCCTCGTCGCGTTCATGCCGTGGAACGGCTACAACTTCGAGGACTCGATCCTGCTCTCCGAGCGGATCGTCAAAGACGACGTCTTCACCTCGATCCATATCGAGGAATTCGAGGTGATGGCGCGCGACACCAAGCTCGGCCCCGAGGAAATCACCCGCGACATTCCCAACGTCTCGGAAGAGACGCTGAAGAATCTCGACGAGGCCGG
>JBEKJZ010000110.1:0-10197 GCA_050010955.1 Xanthobacteraceae bacterium
TCCTTCTCGGACTTCCAGCGCGCCGTCAGGTCGGCGGACTTCTTCTCCAGCGTCTTCAACTCAACTTCGAGGCGCTTGAGACGCTCCTTTGAGCCCGGATCGCTCTCCTTCTTCAACGCCTCTTGCTCGATCTTGAGCCTGATGATCTCGCGATCGATCGAGTCGAGCTCCTCGGGCTTGGAATCGACCTGCATCTTCAGCCGTGCCGCCGCCTCGTCGACCAGGTCGATCGCCTTGTCGGGCAGGAAGCGGTCGGTGATGTAACGGTGCGACAGCGTCGCGGCCGCCACCAGCGCGCCGTCGGTGATGCGCACGCCGTGATGCGCCTCGTACTTGTCCTTGAGCCCGCGCAGGATCGAAATGGTGTCCTCGACGCTCGGCTCGTCGACAAAGATCGGCTGGAAGCGGCGCGCCAGCGCCGCATCCTTCTCGACGTGCTTCTTGTATTCGTCGAGCGTGGTGGCGCCGATACAGTGCAGTTCGCCGCGCGCCAGCGCCGGCTTGAGCAGGTTGGACGCATCCATGGCGCCGTCGGCCTTGCCGGCGCCGATCAGCGTATGCATCTCGTCGATGAAGAGGATGTAGGCGCCGGCCGCCGACGTCACTTCCTGCAGCACGGCCTTGAGCCGCTCCTCGAATTCGCCGCGATATTTGGCGCCGGCGATCAGCGCGCCCAGATCGAGGGCAAGCAGCTTCTTGTCATGAAGGCTTTCCGGCACGTCGCCGTTGACGATGCGCAAGGCCAGCCCCTCGACGATCGCGGTCTTGCCCACGCCCGGCTCGCCGATCAGCACCGGATTGTTTTTGGTTCGGCGCGACAGGACCTGGATGGTGCGGCGGATCTCTTCGTCGCGCCCGATTACCGGGTCGAGCTTGCCGTCGCGGGCCGCCTGGGTGAGGTCGCGCGCGTATTTCTTCAGCGCCTCGTAAGCGTTTTCGGCCGAAGCGGAGTCGGCGGTGCGGCCCTTGCGCAGCGCCTCGATGGCGGCATTGAGATTTTGCGGCGTCACGCCGGCATTGGCGAGAATTTTGCCGGCCTCGTTGCCCTTCTCGAGCGCGAGCGCAAGCAGCAGCCGCTCGACGGTCACGAAACTGTCGCCGGCCTTCTCCCCCGCCTTCTCAGCGGTATCGAAGACCCGCGCCAAGGCGGGATCGAGATAAATTTGCCCGGCACCGCCGCCGGAAACCTTCGGGCGTTTGGCGAGCACTGCCTCGACGGCGGACAAGGCCTGGCGCGAATTGCCGCCCGAGCGGTCGATCAGCCCGGCGGCGAGCCCTTCGGGATCGTCGAGCAGCACCTTGAGCAGGTGCTCCGGGGCGAATTGCTGGTGTCCCTCGCGCAACGCGAGCGACTGGGCGGATTGGATGAAACCGCGGCTGCGGTCGGTGTATTTGTCGAAATTCATATCCTTCCCTCGGCCTATTCCGAACGCCCTGGCGGCGCGCACAGAACATCGTCACTGGGTCATGGTCGCGCAGTATTGCTCTGATCCACATGATCCGCATCCGGCATCCGGTCGACAGCACCGAAACCAGCGCACCCAAGCGGCGATCCACCGCATTGAATATGGGGGCTGCAGCGGCCGGTGGAAGAGCCGGCGCCAGCGGGCTTCGATAAAATCACGACCGAGCTTCTTTATCGGCGACAAGGTCGGTCAGCGAAATTTATGCTGGGACGCTCGCTTCGTTGAGCGTCCTCAGTTCACGCCGTGGCCGCGCGCCGCCTCGATACGTTCCTTCAATGCGGCGATCCCGACGGCCCCGAGAACCACTTTGTCGCCGACGACATAGCCGGGGGTGCCGTTGATGCCCATGGCGCCGGCCAGCTTCACGTCCTCGCTGAGCGTGGCGCCGACCTCGTCGCTGGCAGCGTCCTGCTCGAGCCGAACCATGTCGAGGCCCTGATCCTTGGCCGCAGCGAGCGCCTTCTCCTTGCTCGCCGGCCCGGCACCGCCAAGTAATTCTTGATGGAAGGTGAGATATTTTTGCCCTTCGGCATCCTGCATGCGGACCGCGATCGCGACGCGCGCCGCCTCTGCCGAGCCGGCGCCCAGGATCGGAAGCTCCTTGAGCACGATCTTCAGGTTTGGATCGTCCTTGATCAGCGTCAGCATGTCGGGCAAGGCCCGTTTGCAGAAGCCGCAGCTATAATCGAAGAATTCAACAAGCGTGACATCGCCGTGCGGATTGCCGAGCGTGACCTGATGCGGCGAGGAGAACAGTAGCGCCGCGTTGCTGGCAATCGCCTCACTGTGATCGACGGCCGCTTTGGCAGCACCGGGCGCCAGGCTGTTGCTCGCGTTCGCCGACGACGACCGGTGCTTGAGGACCCCGACCATTATTTCGCCGACCGCCTCCGGGTGCTTGACCATATAGCCTTTGACGATTTCGCCGAGCTCGTCCGGATGCGTCACCAGATAATCCTTGATGATCGCGTCGATCTCCTGGCGCACATCTTGCGCGTGGCTCGCGGGCGCTGCGGGCAACACCAATGCAGCGACGATCGCGCCGCACATCAGGACGACACGTTTCATTTGCTGTCTCCTTCACTCGCCATCGTCTATTGCCTCGATACCCCTACCGCCGGAAGAAGCCGCGGCGGCCGCCGAAAGGACCGCGGAAACCCGGACGCGGCGGAGGCGCCGCCGCGGTACCGGGTCGTCTCGGGCCGGCGCGGGACGGCGGCACGACCCCACCGCGGTGCTCCTTGTGGCCGCGCGTCCGGGGCGGCGGAGCGCTCGGCACGCACTTGCCGCGACGGCTCAGGATTTCTCCCGCCGGGCAGCCGGCTGGCGCCGGCACCACCACGCATTCGCCCGCAGGATTTAGCACCTCGCCCGGTGCGCAACCCGTCGCCGGCGGCATCG
Organism: Xanthobacteraceae bacterium; assembly: GCA_050010955.1. GTDB lineage: Bacteria > Pseudomonadota > Alphaproteobacteria > Rhizobiales > Xanthobacteraceae > BOG-931. Next base: position 2,868 of record JBEKJZ010000110.1, read on the forward strand.
GGGCGCACGCGCCGGAGAGGTCGCGGAACTCGCCCGGCCCACACGGAGGCGCGCCGGCATTGCAGGATTTTCCATCGCGGCCGACGTAGCGGCTGTTGCAACAGCTGCCGTCCGGCATTCTCGTAAAGCCGGCCGCGCAGACTGGAACCGGGCAGCTTGTGCGGTTCGTCGGATCGACCGGTCCCGAACAGCATACGCCGCTCGTCGTCACGTTCGCAGGCGGACAGCACTTGCCGCTGGCGGTCGGAATTTGTCCTGCCTCGCAGAGGCAAAGCGGTCCGACCGGAATGAGAATGGGCGGCGGCTTGCATTGGCTTTTGTTTGGTCCGCTCGGTGTTTGTCCGCTGGGACAGCACGCGCCGCTCGAAGTCACTTGGCTGACAAGGCAACACGCGCTGCCGATCGGCTGGTAGCCATTCGGGCATTTCGACGTCGGCGGCGTTGTTGATGAGGGTGGCTGGCACTGGCCGTTGACAAGCGGCCCGCCGCAACATGCTTGGCTGCGGTTCGCCCCCGCATACACTTGGCTGCTGTTGCAGCAGAAATTGCTCGGCCCAACCGCCGTTTGCCCGGAGGGACAACTTGAGTTCGAGCACGCCGCGTTGGCCGCAAGGGCGCCGACTGTGCAGCACTTACCGCTAATCTGGATGTTGGGGCTCGCGCATTGTCCGCAGGCGCCGGTCGTGACGTTACGCGTCTGATTGGGCGGACAGCTTGGCGGAGTCGTTCCACCCGGCGGCGTCCCCGGCGTCCCCGGCGGCGTGCCCGGTGTCCCGGGCCTTCCCGGACGGGTGCCTGGCGGTCCGCCGGGTATCGTCGGATAGATCTGGAGTTGCGGCGGCGGCAGTGGCGGACAAGCGCGCACAATGGCGATGTCGCCCATGTGCCCGCGCGCCGCATCCTCGGAGAACATGTCGTCATAATCGATGAAATAGGATGCGAGCGGCGGCTCATGATCGCGCCGGACGCGCCAGGTCTCGTTGCCCTGCAAGCCGTCGACGTTGAGCGGACCCGATTGTTTGAGTTTTTCCGTCAGCGCGGCATCGGAGGCGTCGCGCAAATCTTCGCCCGTCGACCACATGAATCCGCCGCACCAAGCCGCCACGAGGTTGCCCTTGGCGTCATAGCGATAGCCGATGGCGACGCCGCCGTTGCCGTTGCGCAGATCGTGCGGGAATCCGATGGCGTATTCGTCGGGCGCTTCCTGCCAGATACGCCGACCGTCCGCCGTCGTCCCGACCACCGCATAGCGCAGCGCACGGCCGATGGCCGGAACGGCCAAAGCTTCGAAATCGAATGCGCCGGTCGGCGCCGGCCGCTCGGCAAGAAACATCCGGCCTTGCTCGTCGAACGTGATCTTGGAGATTTCGGTCGGGCCAGACGCGGGCGGCACCGCGAATTCGATCACGGCATCGCTGCCGAATGCGCCGTCGGCCTTCAATCCGACCGACCAGACCTGCAGGCTGTCGGCCACTGCGTAGTAGAGGCGGTGCTGATAAACGGCGAGGCCGAAGATGCGGCGTTCGGGGGCCGCATAGTTCCAGGTCGCGGCTTGCGTACTGTCGAACTGCGGGCTCGTGATGTCGACGCCCGCTTGCGAATTCCAGCTCACCGGCGGCAGCCCTTGCGCCGCGCGGCCGGTGACGCCGTGGTCGTAACGGCCGAGTTCGTGCCCGTCCATCCCGAAGCGATGAATGAAACCGGTCTCGCGGTCGGCGACAAGAAGCGATTTTGAATCGGCATCGAATGCCAGCCCGCCCAGCGCCGGGCCGGAATTGCTCCGGTCGTCGAGCATCACATTGGCAAACAGGCTCACTTTGCCGGTCGCCCCGTCGATCTTCCAGATCGATCCGGGACCACCCTTCGGGCCCCACAAGCCGGGCATATAAGCCGCGTGGGGCGCGCCGACTTTGATATGTTGCGGCTGGCCGTCCGGCCCCGGCGCGACGATTGGGAGCCCATAGGCCGAGCTTGCCGCGGCGTAGATGTTGGGCGGCGAGCTGTCGTCGAGCGCGACCCCGAACACTTGCCCGACTGACGCCGCGCTGAAGGTGAAAGGCTTGGGGGCGCCGACGAACTGCGCCATGGGCGGCCCGCCCATGTGCTGCAAATCGACGACGCGGAGCGAGGGTCCGTTCAGATCGATGAAGGTTTTATCGCCCGGAACGGCGCCAGGCGCGATTTGAATGGGCGGCAACGCGCCGGAAAAGCCGGTGACGGCGGCATTGCCGAGCGCGACCAGGGCGCTCGGCGGCTGTTGCGCGTTCAGTTGAGCGGGAAAGCCGGCGAGAAGTGCGAAACCATAGATTGCGGCGAGCAAAAATTGAATTCCGCGCCAGGCTAGACGGCAATTCAGGAGACGGATTTCGCGCCCCGGTTCCATCGCGCGCCTACTGTGTCGTCTCTTGCTGGGTGCAGGTCCCGGTCGCCGGATTGGGAACCATTCCTGCCGGGCAGCACTGGCCGCACGTGGTTTCTTGATTGGGATTGCAACACGTGCCGTCCGGCGTCATCACCTCGCTCGAACTCGTGCAAGGCGTGACGCATTTGCCGTTGAAATTGATTTGTCCCTTCGGGCAGGGAAGTCCGGTCAAAAGTCCAGGGCACGGATTGTCGATCGTCGCGCCATACCCCGCCATTGTTGGCAGACCGGTGTTCTGGCAGACACAGACATATTGCCCGGCGTCCGAATTCGAAGCGAGCTTCGAACCCTGCGGACATGTGCAAACGAAGACCTGGCACGCTGGATCGCTAACGATATTCGACCACTCCGCGTAGCCACTATTCGTAATCCAGTTACCGGTCATCGGCGCCGGGCAGATGCAGGATTCGACCGTGACCGTGCCCGAGGCGCTGGCTCCCTCAACCACGCTGACAATGGTGCCGTTACCGCTCGCCGACTGCGACACCGGCGGGGCGTCGTCGCCCGATGGACAGCGGATAATGGCGTTGCCGGCCAGATTGGGATCGCAAGCGCCAGTCTGGGCGTTGCAGGGATTCTGCGTGCAATTGGTCGGCACATTGTCGATCGTGCCGGTGCAGGAGCCGAACAGGCTCGGATCGAGCTGATTGGCTAGATTTTGCAGATCGCAGAGCGCATCGACCACACACGAGCCAATATCACCGCCAACCTGGGTTATGTTGTTCGATAAACCGCAGGCGCATTCAACGACGGCCAAGGCGTCACCCGCGCTGCTCAGCACGCTCAGTACCGAAGACAAGAAGCTCGCATCAATTCCGAGATTGTTGAGCTGGGTGACCAGACTGTTGCCGTCGCCCTGGATGTTGGTCAGCTGGTTCTGCGCGTTCTGTACCTGTTGGCAGAATTGCTGGCTTTGCGAGATGCCGGCCATCACCCCAGCCGCGGTGCCGACCGGCGCCCACAGCGCCGGATCGGCGCTCACGCCGGCGCAATTGCTCGACGAGATCGTGTTGAGCGTGTTTTGCAGGGCGTTCCAGATATCGGTGATGCTGCAATCGGGATGGGCTTGGGCGGACGCGGTTGGCAACAGCATCGCCGCCGCCGTGACCAACGCCGCGCCTATCGTCCGTGCAATGCGCCGCCCTGTCGCCATGGGACAGCCGTGCCAGTTGCAAGGTCTGAGGTACCGCCCAGTTCCGGCCAAAACGATACACCGAAACCTAAACTTCGCACAATGTGGAGGATCGGATCCTGACCTAGCCGCGCGCAGTTCCCGCGCGCACGACAAGCCAGCCGTCGTGCGAATCCGGCGACACAACAGTGCAGCGGCTTTGCTACCCGAAAATGCGGTCGCCCTGCAGGTCGATGATCTGCCGCGCTTTGCTCAGCGCGAAGTTCGCCGCATCGTCGTAAGAGGCGAACGCGTCGGCGCGGATGAAGCGGTGCTCCTTGCGAACGCCGCCGATCTCCCGCTCGATGGTCCCCGCCGTCTGATATTGGCCTTCGCTCTTGTAAGGCGCGGCGCGGATGATGAAGCCCTTGTATTCGACCGGCTCCGGGACTTTTTCGGCGCTGGCGGGGGCAAGCCGGCCGAACAACGCGCTAAGAAACGACATCACCGGCCTCCGGGCTTTTCTCGGGTCAACGCGGAGGTTACTCCCACATCACGACCCCGAAAAGCGTCGAGGCAGCCGCGGCCACCTTCCTCGCAATCCGCTCGCACTCGATTGACAATGCGTTAAGCTTGTTGCCGTCGCCGCGCCGACGCGCGTGCCTTTGACCGGAGTATGTCATGCCGAAAGCCTATTGGGTGGTCTCATATCGCGCGATTTCCGATCCGCAAAAACTTGCGGCCTATGCCAAGCTCGCGCCCGCCGCGACCGCTCCGTTCGGCGCCCGCTATCTGGCCCGTGGCACGGCTGCAGCGGCTTTCGAGGCCGGAGTAAAAGAGCGCATCGTGATTACCGAATTTCCCAGCGTCCAGCAGGCCATAGCCGCCTACGAAAGCCCCGCCTACCAGGCCGCCTTGCAAGCGCTCGGCGACGGCGCCGTGCGCGACGTGCGCATTGTCGAGGGCTTGGAGTAGCGGCGGCGCGGCGGCCCGGCCGCCAGGCTAAAAACGGCCGGCGGATTGCAAAATGCCCCAAACATTGTTATATGCGCGCCATTCGCGATTTAGCCGCCTTGACGTCTCGCCCCAACGGGCCTTTCCCAAGCAACGCAAAATCCGGATTGAAGACCGTGCGAATGGTTCGTACGGCCACAAAACGCGTTATGCGTTTCAAATGGAGGCCATCATGGCACAAGGTACCGTAAAGTTTTTCAACGCCCAGAAGGGTTTCGGCTTCATCGTCCAGGATGCGGGCGGCCCGGATGTGTTCGTTCACATCTCCGCCGTCGAGCGCGCCGGGATGTCGAATCTCAATGAGGGACAGAAGCTCTCGTTCGACATCGAACCGGACCGCCGCAGCGGCAAGTCGGCTGCGACCAATCTGCAGGCGATCTAACTCGCCACTTGGGCGCCGGCGCCACATTGGCGCCGGCGTTCTCGGTTTCTCTCCGGCGCCACAGCATGATCCCGACAGGTGGGCGCCGGGTTCGGAAAAGATCATGCTCAAGCAAAAATCGAGAGCCCGGCTCCGAGCCTGTTCGGCCGTCAAGCTCTCAGGAGAACAACCATGCCGAGAAAACCGGGACTGAATTCCGAATTCGTGATGTTCGACGTCCTCTATGAAGACGGCAGCCAGCGCTCGAACCGCAAAGTTCCGCGCGCGCTGACCGGCGGCATCGATGGCGACAACCCAGCCCACGAATTTCTGATCGAGCAGGACCGCGATATCGCGGAAAAGTCCGGCCGCCCGCCGCTCGCGATCAAGAGCATCGACCGCTCCGACGCGAAGAAGAAGGCGTGGGCACTGTCCTGACCGGCGCGCGTCGCGCTCTGCCGATATTCCGCTTGGCGTCAATGCGGCGGCGACACTGCCGTTATCGCGCTGGCGAGCGGATGCTGCTTGAAGGGCTCCCAGGCGTTAAGCTAGCGCACCCGGGAGAAACGAGCTCACCGCTCCGCAATATCGGCCGGCCACTGTCGCGTCGCCGCCTAGGCGCCCGCCTCGATGGCGACGGATTCCAGGAGATAGCCGATCGTCGTTAGTCCAGCCTCGCGGGCTAGCTTCGCAAGCCCGAGCGCCGCGATGCCGATGTCTTCCGCGATCTCGGCGCTGTTGTAAATTCTGGTCTTGCCGGCGGACTCGTCCGCAAGGCCTTCGTCTGGAGGTCGGCTGACATCAGCCCGACTCATCGGCATCCTTCGTGCTGGCGCGGCGGCGGATAATTTCAGACGGCGCAATTTATTGCATACTGATTGATTATCAATGATTGTCACTTAGCCACCAGCGCTCCCTTTGATGCGACGGGACGGCGCATGGTCAAACGCCCGAGAGCCCGCCTGCTGAAGGCGCGATTTCCCCGCCTGCGGCAGCTCAGGCAAGAACAGTTGGGATGGGAAATCGTCGACATCCTCAGCCGTCTGCCCGGAAGCAAGCCGAGCATTTCATCGATCTACCGGCTCGAGCAGGGCGAGGCCATCCGCATGTCCAGCGCGCGGCGGGTTTTCGACGTCGTCAATGGCGCTCTCGAAAACAAACTCGACGCCAGCAAGGAACTCGAAGCGAGCTGGTAGGCGCGCCCTGGCTCGCCGAGCCTAGCGAGGCGATGACGCGCGTCGCGGTGTGCACTCCCAGGACATTCCGAAATTCGCGCAATACCGTGCGCGCGAATTCCCGCGCCTGTTCGCCGGCGGCGCCTATCCGCCCAACACACTGCTCGTGATCGATCGCCTGGTGCGGGAGGAGTTTCTGATCGAAGTGATCGTGGTCGCGGCGGTGTGAGCGCTGTAGGTGCTATTCCGCCGCGACGCGCGTCAGCTCACCGGCGGCTTCCATCCCGCGCCGCAGCCACTCCGGCGCGATATCGAGGCCGTTTGGCCACGTCGGCGCGCCGAATTCGAGAAACACGCGCGCGAAATAAGTCTCATCGTGGAGCGGTTCCAGCATCGGACCGGGCCCATTCACCAGCGCCGTAAAGTTGTGCGCGCCCTCTGTGCCGTCATTGAAACTGACGCGCAGCTTGAAGCCGCCGAGTTTTTCGAGACGTGTCACCTCAGTCAGCATCAAGCCCTGCAGTCCGTTCGAGCGGCAGTTTATCACGAGCGCCTGTGGCGGAGCGCCTCCCCGAATTCGTCACCACCGGGCTTGACCCGGTGGTCCATGCCGAAGTCATCAAACGAAGCGGGACGGCTAATGCGGAGCTGGTCCGCCGCATGGATGCCCGGGTCAAGCCCGGGCATGACGAAGGAATGGAGACAATGCCGAATTAATTGTCGAGGAAACTCCGCAGCTTCCGGCTCCGGCTCGGATGCTTCAGCTTGCGTAGCGCTTTGGCCTCGATCTGGCGGATGCGCTCGCGGGTCACCGAGAACTGCTGGCCGACCTCTTCCAGCGTGTGGTCGGTGTTCATGCCGATGCCGAAGCGCATGCGCAGAACGCGCTCTTCGCGCGGGGTGAGCGAGGCAAGCACGCGCGTCGTCGTTTCGCGCAGATTCGACTGGATGGCGGCGTCGATCGGCAGGATGGCATTCTTGTCCTCGATGAAGTCGCCGAGGTGGGAATCCTCCTCGTCGCCGATCGGGGTTTCCAGCGACAGCGGCTCCTTGGCGATCTTGAGAACCTTGCGCACCTTCTCCAGCGGCATGCCGAGCTTTTCCGCCAATTCCTCCGGCGTCGGCTCGCGGCCGATCTCGTTGAGCATCTGCCGCGAGGTGCGCACGATTTTGTTGATGGTTTCGATCATGTGCACAGGGATGCGGATGGTGCGCGCCTGATCGGCGATCGAGCGGGTGATCGCCTG
>JBEKJZ010000111.1:0-10392 GCA_050010955.1 Xanthobacteraceae bacterium
GCCCGCGCCGGGTCATGGTCTGTCGCGTATGCCGCCCACGGCGGCCTCGCGTCCGATGGTCGGGTGTCTATCGCTCGTCCATCCGGCGTAATCGCCATTAGGTCGCCCTCGCGCCACCGGCGCGAGCGGCGTAAATGTAGAGCGGTCCCGCGGTGCCCTCGATGACCTGCTGAGAGATCACGACCTTCTCGACGCCTTCGAGGCTTGGCAGGTCGAACATGGTGTCAAGGAGTATAGCCTCCATGATGGAGCGCAGACCCCGCGCACCCGTCTTGCGGTCGATCGCCTTCCTGGCAATGGCGCCGAGTGCTTCCTCCGCCACAGTGAGATCGACCCCCTCCATCTCGAACAGCCGCTGATACTGCTTCACCAGGGCGTTCTTCGGTTCCGTGAGGATGCGCTTGAGCGACGGCTCATCAAGGTCCTCAAGCGTGGCCAGCACCGGCAGCCGTCCAACGAACTCGGGGATCAGGCCAAATTTCAGCAAATCCTCGGGTTCGACCTCTCGGAAGATCTCGCCCTGCTTTCTATCCTCGGGCGCCATGACCTTGGCCCCGAAGCCGATCGAGCCCGACCGGCTGCGCGCCGAGATGATCTTCTCGAGCCCGTTGAACGCGCCGCCGCATACGAACAGGATGTTGGTGGTGTCGACTTGCAGGAATTCCTGCTGCGGATGCTTCTTACGGCCGCCCTGCGGCGGCACGCTCGCCATAGTGCCTTCTATGATCTTGAGCAGAGCCTGCTGCACGCCCTCGCCCGACACGTCGCGGGTGACCGAGGGATTGTCGGATTTGCGGGTGATCTTATCGATCTCGTCGATGTAGACGATGCCGTGCTGCGCGCGCTCGACGTTGTAGTCGGCGGACTGCAGTAGCTTCAGAATGATGTTCTCGACGTCCTCGCCGACATAGCCCGCTTCGGTCAGCGTCGTCGCATCCGCCATGGTGAAAGGAACGTCGAGGATGCGCGCCAGCGTCTGTGCCAGCAGTGTCTTGCCCGAGCCGGTCGGGCCAATCAACAGGATGTTCGACTTCGCCAGCTCGACATCTTTGTGCTCGGCCTGGTGTTTGAGCCGCTTGTAGTGATTATGGACGGCGACCGAGAGCACCTTCTTGGCGTGATCCTGGCCGATGACGTAGTCGTCAAGAACCTTGCGAATCTCCTTCGGGGTCGGGATGCCTTCGCGCGACTTCACCAGCGAGGACTTGTTCTCCTCGCCGATGATGTCCATGCAGAGATTGACGCACTCGTCGCAAATGAAGACGGTCGGCCCGGCAATGAGCTTGCGCACCTCGTGCTGGCTCTTGCCGCAGAACGAGCAGTAGAGCGTGTTCTTCGAATCGCTGCCGCCCACCTTGCTCATTTCAGAGCCCCGACCATATGCGAACTCATCGCACTCGCTACCACGTAGGCCAAACCAGGCATGCCACGACCCTTTCCTTGAGAGGCCGGTCGACTCAGCCGCGTTAGCCTTCGACCGAATGATTCATAGGGCCATGGTACCTCCCTCGGCAATGCGGTCTTATTGCGGCGCAGGTCGTAGAAGAGCCATCGGCACTCCGATGGCTCTTCTCTATTCTCCGACAGCCAGGCAAGCTCGATGGCAAGCGGCCCGATCAGGTAACGAGAGAAACGCGCTTCTGCTGCTCCGCTTCGTTCGTGGCGCGCGGGGAAGCGGGCAACTGCAGCACGGTCGCGTGTTGACCTTCAGAGAGCCGGGTAAGCAGCACGATCTGCCCGTCGGGGAACTCCAACGCGTCGTGATGCACGTGTAGCTCCTCCATCTTGATCTGCCGGAATCGAGCTACCTTCTCCCCGATGAGTTTCTGGCCACCGACGAGCTTAAAAACACGCTCGCATTCGACTTCCGTCTCGAATGCGACCTCCGTGCCGGGAAGAAGACACACAGCTACATGCGGTTCGCCGACGGCGGCGAAACCACGAGTGAGAGAATTATTGAACGCCGTTGTCACCAACTTGTCTCCGACCTTCGCAGGTCGGGACGCGACGAGATGCAAACTGTAATCGCACATAGAAGGTACTCCTCTGCTGCGAACAGCCGGGACGGTTACCCCCCGTTTGAAACACATCAACTTTCCGTGGCGATCTTGTGGCGGTACGCCGCGAGGCGCGCTAACGCATCGCGCCATCACTCTGCTGCAAATCGAAGAACGCGTGCGCCGCCGAAAAGGTGGCGCGCGTTGCAGGACAAGCAGAACTCGTTCACGCGGCGGGCGTGCGAGCGAATATGCGGTCGATCTTGGTGGCCATGATGAAGTCGTTCTCATGCAGTCCCTTGATCTTCTTGGTCTGCAGCGAGACCGTTGCATTGCCCCAACCGAAGTTGATATTCGGATGATGGCCTTCAGCTTCCGCAAGTTCACCAATCTCCTGAACGAAGGTAAGTGCCTCCCGGAAATTGCGAAACCGGAAGCTCCGCTCGATGCGGTGAGCTTCCTCCAGCAGTTGCCAGTCTGGGGCCTGTGCGTGAAAAAGCTCAGCTTGCTCGCGCGTGAGCGGAGGTATTCCCCCGCGACAGGGAGTACAGGTTTTGCTAGCAAGAGCTTCGGTCATGTTGCTTGCTCCTCGTGTCAACCGTCGCCCGCACTAGAGCTGGCGAACTGCGAAACTGATGTTGCGATCCCCGCAAGCCAAGCCATTGAAGAGCGTGATCACAGCCGCCGCTGCGCCCGGTTGGATCAGTTGAACTGATCTCGGGTCCGGCGCCGATAGAGCGCGGGCGCTCTCCGCCTCAGCCACCCACACCAGGATTTGGTGAGAAGTATTGGAGTTTGTCCGGCTTCCCCTCCCACTCCTTAGAGTCGGGCGGGAGCGCTTTTTTGACCGTAATATTTGGCCAGATTTTTGCGTATTCCGCATTCAGCGACAGCCATTTCTCAAGCCCCGGGTCCGTGTCGGGTTTTATGGCGTCCACAGGACATTCCGGCACACAGACCCCGCAATCGATGCATTCGTCCGGGTGGATCACGAGCATGTTCTCGCCCTCGTAGAAGCAATCCACGGGGCACACCTCGACGCAGTCCATGATTTTGCAGCGAATGCAGCTCTCGTTGACGACGTAGGTCAATTAGGCGTCCTTTCAGCAGTTCGCCGTGGTGAACTCATTCGCGATGTCCGTCCTCGCGGCGCTCGCTCTTCGGCTGAAAATGGACGCATAGGAGAGCAGCGTCGTCCGCCTCGATCGGTACGCCGAACAGCAGGCATTCGAGGGCCGATCGGCTCGCGCTCGTCGAGTCGCAGTACATTTCTTCACCAAGGTGCGCGCAGTCCTGGCACACACCGAAGTGCCGATGCGTTCCACTGGTAGTTATAGTGGTCAGCACGTGGTGCAGGGCGTCGCGCATCGCGCTTTGCTCTTGCGCCTTGAGCGAGGCCACGGCGCGCACCAGAACTTCGAACGGATCGCGCGCAACCACTTCATCGCCTTTGTCCGTCAAGCGGAGAGTAACGCTTCGGCCATCCGCCTGAGATCGCTGTCGGACCAAATACCCACCTACCTCAAGCGCCTTGATGGCTTGTGATGCGGTACCACGGGTCGTCGCTTGAAATTCCGCGAATGCCGACGGGGTCCTAGAGAACGAGTTAGCGCGGGCGAAAAAGCGGAGCGCCATCCATTGGGCGGGACTGAGTTCGCCCTCATAGCCGTCGGCTTGAACGAGCCGCCCCACCAGCAGCAGGAGTTCCGCGGTTTCGCGCGCTGACATGATCGCCTCGTCGAACATAATAGTGTTTCGAAATTAACTTGACAACCGACCGGACCCTGATAATTTCGTTTCGATACTAATTGAAGGACGCAGAGCATGGGCCGCGCCGCCGCCTGGCCGATCCTTACGGCCGAATCCGGCATCGGCCATTATTTTGAGGAAATCCAGCGGTTCCCGATGTTGGACCCGCAGGAAGAATACACGCTGGCCAAGCGCTGGCGCGAGGACGGTGATCGCGACGCCGCGCATAAGCTTGTCACCAGCCATTTGCGTCTCGTCGCCAAGATCGCCAAGAGCTATCGTGGCTACGGTCTGCCGATCGCCGACATAATCTCGGAAGGCCATGTCGGCCTGATGCAAGCGGTCGAACGCTTCGAGCCCGAGAAGGGCTTCAGGTTCACCACCTATGCCGTGTGGTGGATCAAGGCGGCAATCCAGGAATACATCCTGCGCTCGTGGTCGCTGGTGAAGATGGGGACCACGGCCAACCAGAAGAAATTGTTCTTCCACCTGCGCGAGGCCAAGCGCAAGATTTTCGCGCTCAACGAGGGCGACATGCGCCCGGATCAAGTCAAGCTTATCGCCAAGCGCCTCGGCGTCACCGAGCAGCACGTGATCGATATGAACCGCCGCCTCGGCGGCGACGCCTCGCTCAACGCGCCGATCCGCAAGGACAGCGATTTCGGCGAGTGGCAGGACTGGCTGGTGGACGAATCCCCGGACCAGGAAACGATGCTCGCCGCGCGCGACGAGTTCGATAACCGCCGCAAGGCGCTGTCCGATGCGCTCGGTGTGCTCAACGGGCGCGACCGGCGCATCTTCGAGGGGCGGCGCCTAGCCGAAGACCCGATCACGCTCGCGGAGCTAGCCGGTGAGTTCGGAGTGTCGAGCGAGCGCGTCCGCCAGATCGAGGTGCGCGCCTTCGAAAAGGTGCGGAAGGTGGTCAAGAACCGCGTCGCCGCGATTGAGACGCCGATACACCAGCCGATGCATTAGCTTCCATTGGGCATTTCGGAACCTATCGCACCGACGTCCCCCTATGGTGTCGCCGCACATGGCCGATTTTGTAATGGAAAGTCGCCGTTGAGCCTGGCACGGATCGCCAAGACGGATTTTGAAAGTGGCGCCGTGTCCTACCTTGCTCCGGTTAGAGCGGCGCATCGACGCCGGCAACTGGACGATCTTGAACTCAAGGAGGACGCTAACGAACCTCACGCAACGCACGCGGTTCGCGCGCTGTGCGACCCGCTTTGCGAGCTGCGAAGATTCTGTACGATCGCCGCCAGCGTAAATTCGAACTGGGCACCGCGCGGCCCGCGCAATCGCAGCCGGCCGGCCCGCAGGGCGATTTACGGAGTACGATTTCAACGGTGGATTCAACGCGCGTCGAAATGTAGCCGCCGCTGCGATGCCGGTTCCCGCCACGTATTGCGCGCTTTCGACGAGGAAGTTTTTCGGGCCGGTGGCGGCGACCGCCTAACTCGGTTGCCGCGGCCAGTGTCGATCAAGTCAAAAAGAAATCGGCGGCGGCGCGGTCCAAAGCTCGGCCCGAATTCCGCGCGCCCCTCGCGCGCGCGTAACGGATAAAATTGTGCGCTATGCTGCCTGTTGTGCGAGACGATCCATCTCGCGCTGCACGAGTTTTCGATAGAGCCCTTCACGGCGCACCAGCAGATCCGGCGGACCGTCCTGGACGACTCGGCCGAACTGAAGCACGACGATGCGGTCGAAATTCCTGACCGTCGAGAGCCGATGCGCGATCGCTATGACGGTGCGGCCCTTCATGAGGCGGCTTAATGCCTCGCGGATGACTTCCTCCGATTCGCTGTCGAGCGCGGACGTGGCCTCGTCGAGCAGCAGCAATGGCGCGTCTTTTAGGAAAGCGCGCGCGATGGCGATGCGCTGGCGCTGGCCGCCCGACAGCTTCACGCCGCGGTCGCCGACTATGGTCCGCATGCCGGCCGTCAGGTCCTCGATGAAGTCGCATCGCGCCGTGATCGCGGCTTCGAGCACCTCGTCATCGGACGAGTCCGGCTTGCCGTAGCGAATGTTCTCCATGATGGAGCGGTGAAACAGCGAGATATCCTGCGGCACGACGCCGATAGTCTCCCGCAGGCTCTCCTGCGTAACGCGCGCGATATCCTGGCCGTCGATCAAAATCCTACCAAACTGCGGGTCATAGAGGCGCTGCAGCAGCGCGAACACCGTCGACTTACCGCCGCCGGAGTGGCCGACGAGACCGACCCGCTCTCCCGGCCTAAAACTGAGATTGAAGTCCTCGAAGATCTGTTGCCCATTGCTGTATTGGAAATCGACATGCTCGAACTTCACGCTGGCGCCGCGTCTGACCAGCGGTTCCGCTTCGGGATGGTCACGCAATTCATGGGGCAAAAGAAGGGTCGCGAGCGCCTCCGAGAGGCGGGCAACATGCTGGGTGATGTCGACGAGTGCCACTGCCAGATCGCGCGTCGCGTGCAACACGGATAGTCCGAGCGTGCACACGAGCACGACATCGCCGGTTGTGGCCGCCCCCTGCTCCCAGAGCATGATCGCCCAGGCGAGCAGACCGAGCGTCAATAGGATCGTCATTACGGCATGAACGATGCGAAGCTTTTCGAGGTAGAGCAGGCTGCGCCGTCGCGCGTCCAACTCGCGATCGACGGTGGCGTCGAAACGGCGATGCTCGCGCGCGAAGCCCGAGAACGCCCGAACCAGCGGCATATTGCCGACGACGTCGACCATCTCGCCGTCGACGTCAGCGGCCTTATTGGCAAAGTCATGATGTAGCGGACGACCGCCGGCAGCCAGGCGAAACATTACGATCACCATGATGCCTGCGACAAGGGCGAGACCGACCGCCATCGGCAGGCTGATTGTGCGTATTAGCGCAATCGCCGCGACGGTCGCCGCACACGGCGGCAACACGTTCCAGACGAACATGTTTTCGCCAGTGAATACGGCGTTGGAGGTGGCGGTCACGCGGCTCGTCAGAGTGCCGGGCATGCGGTCGGCGAAATAGGCCGGCGAATGCCCGGTCAGGTGCCGGAACAAGTCGCGGCGAAGATCTCCGATGACGCCGACGAAGGCGAAATTTGCAATCCAGCTCGCGACCCGCCAAAGCAGATTATCTGCGGCGATAAGCGACCCGAGCAGGCAGAACGCCGTCCACACGGCGGCGTTCGCGCCGCTTGACAGCGTGTCGACAAGATACTTGACGCCATATTGCGTCCCCACCGAGCAGGCGACGGCGCCCAAGACTGCGGCGAGGATGACCGCATGGGATATCGGCCGCAATCGGACATAACGAAAGATGAAGGCAAAGGGGCGGTTGGCGTAAACACAAAGGTCGGCCATGCGTATTCTGATCTCCGCTCTTGAATGCTGCCGACCCTCGCCGTCAGGACCACAACGCCGGGAACTCAAAAACGAGCCACCCGATTTTGCAAAAAAGTTCCGGGTCACGCCGCAAGTGCGACCGTGTCTGAGCCATGTCATTTTTATGTCACGCCTTGACCCTCTCGACGTGCGGGCGCCGCGCTCAAGAAACGATAGCGTGAATTCCGTGCATCTGCCTTAACGTTGCAGGCGCTGAAAAGTTCCATCGGTCGCAAAAAATAAGTTCCGTGCCAAATTTGAAAGATTTAGGGCCCTTCGTGGTTGTTGCACTGCCGGATGAACGCGGTGACCGGACATCCACATCAGAAGAGGTCAATACGATGCATATCGCGCAAGTCGCCCCGCTGACGGAGGCGATCCCGCCCAAGTTGTATGGTGGAACCGAGCGTGTGGTGTCCTGGCTGACGGAGGAGTTGATCGCACTGGGCCACGAGGTGACGCTTTACGCGAGTGGGGATTCGGTGACGTCGGCGCAGCTTGAAGCAGTGTGGCCGCGAGCCTTGCGGCTTGACGGCGCGGTGCGCGATCCCAATGCCCTTCACATGATGATGTTGGAGCGCGTATATCAACGCGCCGCCGACTTCGACTTCCTGCACTTTCATCTCGATTACTATCCTTTCTCGCTGTTTTCCCGCCAGTCGACGCCGTTTGTGACCACGTTGCATGGCCGCCTCGATCTGCCCGAGCATCAGCCGCTGTTCGATACATTCAGCTCAGTACCTGTCGTTTCGATCTCCAACGCGCAGCGCCGACCGCTTCCACAGGCTGGGTGGGTGCGCACGGTCCATCACGGTCTACCCGAGCGGCTGCTTATGCCGAAGCCGATTAAGCCGAGCTATTTCGCATTCCTCGGCCGCATCGCTCCGGAAAAGGGCATCGATCGCGCGATTAGCATCGCCCGGCACTGCGGCGTACCGCTGAAGATCGCCGCGAAGGTCGACAACGTCGATCGCAAATATTTCGACGAGCAGATTCAGCCGATGATCAAGCCGGGAAATGTCGAGTACATCGGTGAGATCAATGACAAGGAGAAATCGGAGTTCTTGAGCGGCGCCATCGTCCTCCTCGTTCCCATCGACTGGCCGGAGCCTTTCGGTCTGGTGATGATCGAAGCTATGGCTTGCGGCACTCCCGTCATCGCCTTCAATCGGGGATCGGTGCCGGAGGTGATCGACGATGGCCTCACGGGCTTCATCGCCGAGGACATCAACGGTGCTATCGGCGCGGTCGACCGCCTGGGACAATTGTCCCGCGAGAAGATCCGAAAGCGCTTCGAGGAGCGCTTTACCGCGCGCCGCATGGCCCAAGACTACCTTTCCGTCTACCGCAGTCTCATGGACAGCGTTGCGCCGCATCTGCGGCTGGTCGCAGACGACGAGCCGGCTATTCTCCGCCGGTAAGGAGCGGAGCGGCGGCGCTATTCGGGCTCTGCGGCGCCGCGGGTTTCCGGCATTAGCAACCATACTGCCGCGAAGCCGGCGAACGCGATCGCGGCCAGTCCGTTGAAAGCTGCCGGACTGCCAAAATGGTCGCTGATGTAGCCGGCGAGCGTGGCGCTGACCGAGGCACCGACGCCGATAAAAGTGCCGACGATGCCTTGCCCGAGGTTGAAATGGCCGGTGCCGCGGGTGAGATCGGCGACGACGAGGGGCACCAAGACGCTGAATACAGCGGCGGTCACCCCGTCGAGGAGTTGCACGATGACGAGCAGTTCCGGATTCGTCACGGACGCGAAGAGAATGCCGCGAATGGGCAACGCGGCGAAGCCGATCAGCAGCAAAGGGCGGCGGCCCCAGATCTGCGCTCGTCTGCCAACCCATGGCGATAACGCCGCGACCAGAAGTTGCGGGACGACAATGCAGGCCGCGATGAGAAGCGGCGCCCACCGGGCTGAGTGCATGGTGACCACGCTGCCCATCAATGGCAGCATGGCCGCGTTGGCAAGGTGGAACATAAGCAGACAGCCGGCGAAGATGAAGAGCGGCCGGTTGCGCATCAGATTGCCCGGTTTGCTCCGCGGTCTGTCGGGGCGCCGTCGCGACGCCACGCCATGAGCAAGCTCGGGATCGATCTCGTTCGGGGCGATCCTATGCAGCGCCCACAGCGCGGGCCCGAGCAACAGCACGGTGACGACGAAAACAGCGCGGGCGGAAAGCAGATACCCGCAGGCGCCCATCGCGGCCGCCGCCAGCCCGTTGCCCACGGCGGCGAAGCGGGCGTTGCGCCCGAGCCGTTCACCGATCGCCGCATGCCCCACCAGACCGAGACTGATCGCGGCGATCACTGGGCCGAGTACGCAGCTCGCAAGCGCGTGCAGGATCGAAGCCGATAGCACCATCGGAAAGACCGGCAAGGCCGCGTAGGCCAAAGCGCTAACACAAATCGCCGCGATGGCGATGCCGCCGACCAGGCGTTCCGAGCGGGCAGCATCGACCAATGCTCCGCCCGGCATTTGTCCGATCAGGGAGACGAAGCCGGCTGCGGACAGGACGAGGCCGATATCGACCTGCGTCCATTTCTGTGTGGTGAGAAAGACCGAAACGAACGGCCCGAAGCCGGTTTGTACGTCAGCGACGAAGAAGATGAACCAATCGAGCCCGCGCAAGCTGCGCCGGGATGGACTCAGCGGCAACTCGCTCCCTTCCGGTTGTTCGCGCGGCGACGGCAAGCCTTCAGCTCCAAATGCGTCGTGTTGTTCCAGTCTGTCCGCGTGATGGGTTCGCAGGCGGATACGTCTCCAGCACTGTTGTACAGAGCCTTATCGGTTCTGGTGGAAGCAAACCCGAGCTCTCGTTTTTAGTTTGAGCATGATCTTTTCCGAAAACCGGTGGCCGCTTTTCGGGATCATGCTTTATTCACGGCAGTAGCTCGAGCTTGCCTTGCGCACCCAGCACGACCACAAGCTTGCCCTCCTGATATTCCGGCGCCGCCTTCAACTGGTCGCGGGTTAGCTCGAGTGTGACCCGCGCGGCAGGCTTACCAGTCGCGGAAAAATCCAACGCGGTCCAGTCCAATGCGATCTTGCGACTGCCGACGCCGAGGAAACCGCCAAAATCGATGATCGCGGCGCGCACCTGGCCGGTGCGGTCGACAATCACATCGACGATGCGACCCATGTTCTCATCGGCGCTGCTGCGAACCTCGCGGCCGAGAATTCCCTCGACCTCATGGTTGTTGAGAATGGTCACCGCAGCGGGGGCCACCGGCGTCGTCGCGGGGTTGCCGGCCGGTGAGCCGGTCGTTTCCTGCGCCGGCACGTTTTCGGACAGCG
>JBEKJZ010000112.1:0-12582 GCA_050010955.1 Xanthobacteraceae bacterium
GCTGCGCTTCTCCTTCTGATGCTTGAGGCCGTACCCACGGACCTCGTATTCACCATCAGCCTGAAGCGCAGCACCCAAATTCTTCAGCTATCCACAAGCTCGCCGGCCGATTACCCCATCTTTCGGGGCGTCGCGGAATTATGCCCCTGCACGGGGCAATCCAATTCGACGCGAATGACTCAAACCGGTCGCCACGAGGTGCTGATATTCGGCGGCGGATATCAGATCAATTGGAAGACGGGTCCTCGCCCCGGAGTCCAAGAGCCGCGCGAGCTTCATTGAACAGTCGATAGACTTCGTCGCGGCTCGGCACCGGCGTGAACTCGGCCATTTGCTCATGGAAGAACAGAACTTTGTCGTGCCATTGGCCGTCCTTGAAGCACGCGACCCAACCATTGTCTTGGATCACAATCTCCCCTTTTTCTCCACGCGTCACGAGCGGTTCCATCCGTCCGTCCGGACGGCGTCGCTCGTACCAGGGTAGGTTCGGATCAGAACTCATCTTTGCCGCTCCTGTGGGTGTAAAAAAATAAGGAGTGCGACGAATACGATCAATTGGGCAATCGTCCGATCGGAGGCTTTCGGGTTATCAGATATCCGTCGAACCCCAGCAGATGGCCTGTTTTCAGGATATTCCTATGGCCCTTTTCGGGCGCCGGGATTTCATTCCGGCTCCCAATTCTTCGGCGCCAGTTCGAACCGCGCGAACTCAAAGCCGGGCGCGACCGTGCAGCCGCAGAGCGTCCAGTCGCCCAGGCTTTGCGCCGCCTGCCAGGCCTGAGCCGGCACGATAGCTTGCGGGCGTTCGCCGGAGCTGAGATCGCTCCCGAGCCTCACAGTCTCGCGGCGTCCATCCTCATGGGCGATTTCAAGTTCGAGCGGCGCGCCGGCGTACCAGTGCCAGATCTCGGCCGCGTCGATGCGATGCCAGTGCGAGCGCTCGCCGCGCGCCAGCAGAAAATAGATCGCGGTCGACGCCGCGCGACCATCTTCGACAGCACGCGCGTCGCGGAACGTCTCGCGGAAGTGCCCGCCCTCCGGATGCGGCTTCAGGTCAAGCAGCCGGATCACGGCGGCGGCGGTGAGTTGCGTTTGTTTATTGAGCATGATCTTTTCCGAAAACCGGTGACCACTTTTCGGGATCATGCTCTAAAACCGGTTGTTCAAAAGCGATTCTTGCGCGCGCGGATTTCCGCAAACACTTTCCAGGCCGGGCTGCCGACAAGCCCGACCGATTGCGCGACTTCGGGCACGTCGGCGCGCAGAAACGGGTTCTCCGCCTTCTCCGCCCCAATCGTTGCCGGGATCGTGGGCTTCCCGGCAGCAGTCAACCGCGCCACCTCATCGGCGCGCGCGGCGAGCGCTTTGTTGTCAGGCTCGATGGTCTTGGCGAAGCGGATATTGGCCGCGGTGTATTCGTGGCCGCAATAGAAGCGCGTGTCGTCGGGCAGAGCGCGCAGCTTGACCAGCGACTGCCACATCATTTCCGGCGTGCCTTCGATGACGCGGCCGCAGCCGATCGAAAACAGCGTGTCGCCGACAAAGGCGAGTTTGTCCGCCGGAAAGAAATAGGAGATGTGGCCGGCGGTGTGGCCGGGCGTGTCGATGACGCGGCCGGCGAGCGCGCCAACCTGCACCGTATCGCCCTCGCCGACTGTTTGGTCGACCAGCGCAATGCGTTGCGCTTCGTTGCGCGGCGCGACCACGCGGCATCGGTAGCGCTGCTTCAATGCCGGAATGCCGGCGGTGTGATCGCCGTGATGGTGGGTGACCAGAACGTCAGTCAGCCGCCAGCCGCTTTTGGCGAGCGCCGCCTCGACCGCCGCGGCCTCCGGCGCGTCGATGGACGCCGTCGCGCCGGTTTCCGCATCGTGGATGAGCACGCCGAAATTGTCGGTCAGGCAGGGGAACAGATAGGTCTGCGCAGGCATGATGGGTCCCGATCCATGAATAGCCCCGATCATCAGTCTTCGCAGGTCACCGCGCAACAGCGGATGGTTAACGAAGGTGCGCACGGAACGATAACCCAATCCATGCTATTTTGCCGCCATGGACGTCGTCGACCTGCGCAACTTTTATGCCCAGCGGCTCGGCACGGTGGCGCGCCGCTTCATCGGCCGCGGCATCCGCGCGCGCTGGAGCGACACCACCTCGTTGCGCGTCTTGGGCATCGGCTATGCCACGCCCTATCTCGGTCTGTTTCGCGAGGAGGCCGAGCGTTGTCTCGCCCTGATGCCGGCAACGCAGGGCGTGGTGCGCTGGCCCTCGGCGCGGCCGGCGCTGGCGGCATTGGTCGAGGAGGACGATTGGCCGCTCACCGATGCGGCGGTCGATCGCGTGCTGCTGGTGCACGCGCTGGAAAATTCGGCGGACCCGGCCGAGCTGCTGCGCGAAGCGTGGCGCGTACTCGCCGGCGGCGGCCGACTGCTGGCGGTGGTGCCCAACCGGCGCGGGCTGTGGGCGCGCATGGACACGACGCCGTTCGGTCAGGGCCGGCCCTATTCGCGGCCGCAGATCACGCACCTCCTGCGCGAGACCTGGTTCACGCCCATCGGATGGGGCGAGGCGCTTTACGTGCCGCCGATCGCGCGCGGCTGGTTCCTGCGCTCGGCCGTGGCGTGGGAACGCGCCGGCGCAACGATCTCGGCACCGTTTGCCGGCGTGCATATCGTCGAAGCGACGAAGCAGGTCTATCGCGCCATCCCGGCGCGGCGCGAGCGGCGCCGCCTGGTGCCGGCCCTGCAACCGGTGCTCGCCCCTTCGCCGGGCGCCGCCGCGCTGCGTTGACCGGCAGAGAACCGTCTCCGACAGTCGTGAGTTGCCGGAGCTATCGGCGAATGTCCGCCAGCCGGGGCAACTCGGAAAAAGCTAAATCATTAGTCCCAACGGAAGCGCCAGACCGCGATGCCGAAGAATGCGACGGCGAACCCGAGCAGGATCGCAGTGGCCGGCAGGATCGCGGTGATGTCCGCTCCCCGCATCAGGACGTCCTGGTAGGCCTGCAGACCCCAGGTATGGGGCGAGATCACTCCCAGCGTCTGCATGAAGGACGGCATGACGAAGCGCGGCACCATAACGCCGCCGAGCATCGCCGAGGTGAGGATCACGATCAGGCCAAGCCCGGTCGCTTGGGCCGGCGTGTGCGTAACCGTCGCTAGCAGCAGGCCGAGACTGTTGGCGACAAGCGCGACCGCAAGCGTGACAACAACGAGCCCCAGCGGATGGGCGCCGAGGCTCATGCCTGGGCATCAAGCCTCGGCAGGATCCACACGCCGACCGCGAACATAACGGCGACCTGAACGAGGTTGATCGTCCCGAAGGCAGCGAGCTTGCCCGCCATCACCGCATAGCGTGAAACAGGAGCCGCAAGCAGCCGACGGAAGGTCCCTAGCCGCTTTTCGTCCATGATGTTGCTTGCGAGCTGCAGCGCAATGAAGAAGATTCCGAGCAGCGCATAACCGGGTACGTTCTGCTCCACGCTGTTTGGTTGCCGTTCGGTTACCATGCCCGACGGCACCTGTTCCCTCACGGTGACGAGGCTCAATGCGCCGCCCAGGAGCAAAGCCGCACGGCTTTTGAGATCACGCGCAAGATTCTCCGGGACCGACCCGCCGCTGGCGGTCAAACGTTTGAACATCTGGTCGATACCGGTGGTGGCAATCGACCGGAAGGCCGATTGTTGGGCAAAACCGTCCAATGCTCCCCGCACCGGCGCCAGAACCTGCGGCGAGAGCGACGGGTCGGCCACCAGGATGATTTCGCGAACGGTCCCTGCCTGGCCGGTGACGACAACTTGCAGCGCCTCGCTCAATCCCGCCGGGATGACGACCACCATTTGCTGGCGACGCGCCACGATCAGGCTTTCCGCCAATGCTCGGTCGAGCGGTCTGTCCTGCCATTGCGTGATGACGTCGAACCCACCGGTGGCCCTCAATTCCCGCACCAGTTCGGTGGCAAACGCGCCATGATCCTCGTCGGCCACCGCGACGACGACAGCGTTAGCCGACGGCTGGAAGACCCGCGCCATGGCGAGCGACATGGCGACGATGAAAACGAGCGGCATGATGAACAGTATCGCGAGCGCGCCGGGATCTTTTGCCAACAACCTGAGATCCTTCAACGCGGTAGCCAAGACGAGGTTTGATCATGATTGTTCCTAACCCCGCAATTGGCGCCCGGTCAGGTCGAGAAAGACCGATTCAAGGTTCTCGGCGAAGATGTTCATGGAGCGGATCTCGGCTCCGGTGTCGGCGATCGAACCGACGATGCGGCTGAGAACGCGCGCCGGGGCCGCGGCCGCGATCGTGATACGCGAGCCCTCGCAGGTGACTTTCGATACACCATCGAGGCGCTCGAGCGCCGCGCAGGCGCGCGCAGCGTCGCCGTCGATTTCGATCACGACCGAGCCGCCATGCGTCCTGATCATGGCTAGCGGGGTATCAAGCGCGATCACTGCGCCGCGGTCGATGATCGCCACCCGATCGCATAGCCTCTCGGCCTCCTCCATGTAGTGCGTTGTATACACCACGGTCGCGCCGCCACGCCGGAGCGCCGCGACTCCTTCAAAGATGAAGTTGCGCGACTGCGGATCGACGCCCACTGTTGGTTCATCGAGGAAGAGTATGGGGGGTTCGTGCAGCAGACCTGCGGCGATATTCGCGCGCCGCTTCATGCCACCGGAAAGCGTTTCGATGCGATCGTTAGCACGCTCCTTCAGGCCAACCATGTCGAGGGCGCGATCGACCTGGTGGCGAAGACGCCTTCCGCCAAGCCCGTACAGAGCACCAAATAGGCGAGGTTCTCGCGCATCGAGAGAGACGGGTAGAGCGCGAGATCCTGCGGTACGATACCAATGAGCCGTTTTACCGAGAGCGGGTCGTCGTGCAGGTTATAACCGGCGATACGTGCGGTTCCGGCACTCGGGGTGATGAGGCCCGTGAGCATCGATATCAGCGTCGTCTTGCCGGCCCCGTTAGGACCCAGCAGGCCGAAGATCTCGCCCTTTTCGACGCTGAGGGTGATGCCCTTGACGGCGGGCTCCGCCGACCCGGGATAGCGTTTGGCTGGAGCGGAAATTTCGATGATTGGCGACATCGTTTGCGTGTCGAAAGCCGCCAAGTCCGACGCGGGCCGGCATTCCTTCACCCTAATGCGCTAGATCGTGCGCGGGCAATGGGTGCTTGCTTGCATCCGCCTGCGCTAGTGTGGCCACGTCTCGGCGGTGACCGCCGCGGCCTCGGCACCGACAAGCTCGCTGAGGCTGTCGAGGCTGTCGCGCTCAAGCGCGGCGATGAGCGCCGACTTGATTTCGGCGACGAGGCCGAGGCCGCGGAACACCAGCGCGGAATAGAGCTGAATGAGGCTTGCGCCGGCACGCATCTTGGCGAGCGCGGCGGCGCCGGAATCGATGCCGCCGGCACCGATCAACGGAAACGCACCCTCCACCCTGACATAGGTCTCGGCCAGCATGCGGGTCGCAAGCGGCAACAGCGGCCGGCCCGACAAGCCGCCGGCCTCCTTGGCGATCTTCATCTCGCGCAAGCTCGCCGGCCGCGTCAGCGTGGTATTGCCGACGATCATGCCGTCGACCCGGCGCGCGCGCGCGATGCCGACCGCGTCGTCAAGCTCGGCGAGCGACAGATCGGGCGCG
The DNA here is from genome assembly GCA_050010955.1 of Xanthobacteraceae bacterium. GTDB lineage: Bacteria > Pseudomonadota > Alphaproteobacteria > Rhizobiales > Xanthobacteraceae > BOG-931. Next base: position 5,651 of record JBEKJZ010000112.1, read on the forward strand.
ATCTTCAACAGGAGCGGCGTCGGACCCGCCCGCCGCGTCACGCGCTCGCGCGCATCGATGACCCGCGCCAGCAGGTCGTCCAGCGCGCCGGCCTGCTGCAGATTGCGCAGCCCCGGCGTGTTCGGCGAGGAAATGTTGATGGTGACATAGCTCGCGACCGGCGCGAACCGCTCGATCAGCCGCACGTAATCGGCGACGCGGTCGGCCGCGTCTTTGTTGGCCCCGATATTGATGCCGACAATGCCGCCGGCATTGGCCCGCGCCGCGAGCCGGCGCAGAACGGCCTCGGCACCTTGCGAGTTGAAGCCGAGCCGGTTGATCGCACCCCGATCGGCGTTAAGCCGAAAGACCCGCGGCCGCGGGTTGCCCCGCTGCGGCAGCGGCGTGACGGTGCCGGTTTCGACAAAGCCGAAACCCAAGCGCAACAGCGCGTCCGGCACCTCGGCATTCTTGTCGAACCCCGCCGCCATGCCGATCGGGTTGGGAAAATTGAGCCCGAAAGCGCGCACCGCCAGGCGTTTGTCATCGCCGGCGGCGCGCGGCAGCGGCGCGCATGCCAACATCTTGATGGTGAGGCTATGCGCGTCTTCCGGATCGAGCGCGTGGAGGAAGGGCCGCGCCAGACGCTCGAACAGGCCGATCACGCGGGAAGCTCCGGCATCGCCCGGCGGCCATCGACGGCGTCGGGCAGCGGCTGCGTCCATCGCACCGCCTTAAGCGGCAGCGGCGCGTAAAGGTGCGGGAAGAACTCGCCGCCGCGCGAACGCTCCCAAACGAGCGACAGAGCCAACGCCTCGGCATCAACCGCGACAAGAACCAGATCGGTTTTTTGCGCAAAATGCTTCGCCGCCGTCTCGGCGAGCTGGGCGGCGGTCGAAAAGTGGATGAAGCCGTCGCGCTCGTCGGCCTCCGTTCCGAGAAACTGCCCATCGGCCTCGGCCGCGCGCCACAGCGCCCGCTCGCAGATTTTGTAGATCGTCGCCACCTGTGCGCCTTCGAGCATGATCCGGAAAAGATCATGCTCCGCCAAAAGCTTCCGGCGCGCGACCCTATCGGCGCCAAACCGCTTGTTCAAGGCGACGAGCATTGCGGCTTGAATACGCCGGCCTGTCCGCGAGCGTCAGGCCTTGAGCGCGCAGGCAAAAATTCCTACCATTGGAGGAGTATTTGCGGGGCCCGGATGCTCACTCACGCGCAGGTCTGGTCGGCCATCGATCGCCTGGCGGCGCGCGCCGGCCTGTCAGCGTCGGGCCTGGCGCGGCGCGCGGGGCTCGATCCGACCACCTTCAACAAATCGAAACGCATCACCGCGGAGGGCCGTGCCCGCTGGCCGTCGACCGAGTCGATCGCCAAAGCGCTTGGCGCCACCGGCACGCCGATGGACGTTTTCGTCGAACTGATCAATGCCGGCGGCGGTCCTGCCGCACGGCCGGTGCCGTTCCTCGGCTTCGCCGAGGCCGGCGCCGGCGGCTATTTCGATGACGGCGGATTTCCGGTTGGCGAAGGCTGGGACGAGATCGCGTTCCCTGCCGTCAGCGACAATCACGCCTACGCGCTCGAAGTATCCGGGGCGTCGATGGAGCCGGCCTACCGCGACGGCGACGTCATCATCGTTTCGCCGGCAGCCCCGATCCGCCGCGGCGATCGCGTCGTTGTAAGAACCAGAGGCGGCGAGGTGATGGTCAAGGAGCTCAAGCGCCGGACCGCGAAATCGATCGAGCTGCGCTCGCTCAATGCCGCGCATGCCGACCGCACCATCGCAGCTGCGGACATGCTGTGGATCGCGCGCATCCTGTGGGCGAGTCAGTGACGCCCTCGTCATTGCGAGCGAAGCGAAGCAATCCAGTCCGACCTCACGGTTCTGGATTGCTTCGTCGCTTCGCTCCTCGCAATGACGGGGTGTTTTAGGTCACGCGCTCCGCGCCAGCGCGCCGTCGATCATGTCGATGGTATTTTGAATGCCGTAGGCGGCGACGAAGGAGCCGAAGCGCGGGCCCTTCGCCTGGCCGAGCAGCACCTGATAGAGCATGTTGAACCAGTCGAGCGAAACGCCGGGCTTGCCGTCCTTGGCCTTTTTCTTCTCGTCCAGGAACGGCTCGCGGCGGCCGACCTCGTAGATCACGTCCTGGATGGCTTCCGCCGTTGCGTCGGCCGGCAATTGCGACAGCGCATCGCGCAGGTTGATCAGGGCGGCGCGCTCGGCCGCGTTCGGCTCGCGGAATTTTTTCGCCGGCAGCACGAAGTCGCGGAAGTAATGGATGGCGTACTTGACCAGCGCGGCGAGATGCGGATGCGTCTCCTCCGTCACGCCCGGCCGGTAGCGGCCGATGAAGCCCCACAAGGTCTCGGCGTTTTCCGCGTTCGACGCGGTGACCAGCGAGATGAGCATGGCGAAGCTCACCGGATTGTCGGCCTTGGGCGGCGTGCCGCCGTGAATATGCCAGACCGGATTGGACAGCCGCTCCTTCGGGCCTTGCCGCTGATAGGCGTCCAGCAATTGCTGGTACTCGTCGACGTGGCGCGGGATGACGTCGAAATAGAGCCGCTTCGCCGCCTTCGGCTCGCGATACATGAACAGCGACAGGCTCTCCGGGCTGGCGTAGCGCAGCCACTCCTCGATGGTCAGCCCGTTGCCCTTCGATTTCGAAATCTTCTGGCCGTTCTCGTCGAGAAAGAGCTCGTAGTTGAAGCCCTCGGGCGGCAGTCCGCCGAGCGCGCGGCAGATTTCGCCGGAAAGCTTCACCGAATCGATCAGATCCTTGCCGGCCATTTCGTAATCGACGGCGAGCGCGATCCAGCGCATCGCCCAATCCGGCTTCCATTGCAGCTTGCAGCGGCCGCCGGTAACCAGCGTGGTCACGCGCTCGGCCGTATCGGGATCTTCGTAGCTGATGGTTCCCGCTTTGGCGTCGTGGGCCAGCACGGGCACCTGCAGCACGGCACCGGTGCGCGGCGAGATCGGCAGGAACGGCGAATAGGTTTCGGCGCGCTCCTCGCGCAGCGACGGCAGCATGATGGCCATCACTTCGTCGAAGCGCTCCAGCACCTTCAACAGCGCGGCGTCGAAACGGCCCAACGTGTAGCAGGCGGTCGACGACAAGAACTCGTAGTCGAAGTCGAACTGATCGAGGAAGGCGCGCAGCCGCGCGTTGTTGTGCTCGGCAAAGCTTGCATGCGTGCCGAACGGATCGGGCACCTTGGTCAGCGGCTTGCCCAGATGCCGCGCCAGCATCTCTTTGTGTGGGACGTTGTCGGGCACTTTGCGCAGCGCGTCCATGTCGTCGGAGAACGCGATCAGGCGGGTCTTGATCTTGTCATCGGTCAGAACGCGGAAGGTGTGGCGCACCATCGACGTGCGCGCCACCTCGCCGAAAGTGCCGATATGCGGCAGGCCGGACGGGCCGTAGCCGGTCTCGAAAATCACTTCGTCCTTCGGCCGGCGCTTGAGCCGCGCCACGATCTTGCGCGCCTCCTCGAACGGCCAGGCGTGCGAGTGCTCGGCGAGTTCGCGCAGCGACGTGGTTGGAGCTTCTGCCGTCATTCCTGATGCTTTCGGGCGCGGACAGTAGGAAGCGCGCGATATCCCGTCAAACGTTCCGGCTCAAAACGGGCTGATCGGGAAATAGCGCAGCCACAGATCGGTATAGCTGCCGTTCTCCCACAGCCGGAACAGCGCCCAGTTCAAGGCCTGGCGCAACAGATCGTTGCCGCGTTTGACCGCGATGCCGACGCCTTCGCCGAAATAGCGGCTCTCGAGGAACGGCCCGCCGCGGAAGGCGCAGCAGCCGCCCGAATCGGCGCCGTTGAGCCAGAACGCCAGCGCGATGCCGTCGCCGAACAACAGGTCGACCTCCTTGCGCCGCAAGGCGTCGCGCGCCGCCTCGGCATTGGGGTAGGCCCGCACCTCGACCTCGGTGAACATCGCCTTGAGGAACGCCTCGTGCGCGGTGCCGGCGATCACCGCGACTTTCACTCCCTCCAGCCGTTCCGGCAGCGCGTCGCCGAGCGCGCTGTCGGCGCGCGCCACGAAGCGCGCCGGTGTGCGGTAATAGGGATCGCTGAAGTCGGCGCGCCGCCGCGTCTCCGCGGTGGGAGCGATCGAGGCGATCACGGCGTCTTGAAGCCGGCGGGGTTGCCGTCCTGTCCGGCATAGTCGAACGGCGGATAATCGAGATCAGTCAGGAAGCGGATGGTCTGGATGCGCGACAGGTCCGGCCGTTCCGGCCGCCGCCGCGGGTCCCAAAAACCCGGCACCACGACGCTTCGCGACGGCGCAACGCCCTGCTCCGCCGCCATCGCCGACGGCTCGCCGGTCGCCGCCGACAAGAGCATGCCGGCGACAGCCGCGATCAGCCACACCGACCGCGCGGTCGGTTTGCCGTGGTCGCCTGCTGTCATTACCCCTTGCATCGGTCGCTATGCCGGTCTCGCCCCCGGCCTTAGCGAGGTCACAGGAAAAAGTCGAGGCGAAGGCAGCGGCGCTGATCGGTCGCCACGTCCGTCCAGTGCGGGAAATGGTGGATGTGATTTTGCGTCGGCGGGAACAAATTCAGCGTTTATGCAATATTCTTCTCAGGGAGAAGCGAGAGGAAGATGCCCATGGCTCGGACGGCGGCGCGGCCAAAGACCCCGCAGCGAAAAACGAGCGGCCAAAGGCCGGCCCGCCGCCCGACCCGTACCTGGTCCAATCGCGTGACGAAAGAGAGCAACGCGCTCGATCTCGACGCCGGCGTCTTCACCTGGAACGACGCGAAACGCATCGCGGCATCGCTCAAGCGCTCGGCAGAGCAGAGCCAACGGCGCAAGGCGGAGCCCTACCGCTCGGCGCTGTCGATGCTGGTGTTCTACATCAATCGCGCCGGCAAAAATCTCCCCGCCAGCCGGCGGCGGACGCTGCAGCAGGCGAAGACCGAATTGCGCAAGCAGTTCAGGCGCGACTAAGCAGCCCGGCACGGAATATTTTGCCGCGAATTGCCCGCCGCGTGACGCCAGCTATTCGCTGCAAGCCCTTGCGGCGCCGCGCCGCGCGGCTATGCTGACGTTAGTGCGGGCGTAGTTCAGTGGTAGAACGACAGCTTCCCAAATGATTAACCCAGATTGCGCGGAAATATGCGATTTTGCTTGTGTTACCTATCGGAAATGCCCATGAACTAAGGGCGAACGTCGGCACGTCTTGACGGACAAACGACGGATAAAACCGAAGGAAAGCACATGGTCCCGAAAAAGAAGCCGCGCAATCCGCGCCGCTTTATGGACTTTCAGGAACCCCGAATCGACGCCTTCATTGACTTTGCGGAAGGCCAAACCACGATGCTTTGGGACAAGCAAATCCAAGGCCTGCGGCTGCGGATCGGCAAGCACACAGCGACGTGGCAATTCTACGCCGACACGCGTGACCACGGCACGCGCGGCCACGTGTTTGAGACCTTGGGCCGCTATGATCGGGGCACACGCCGAACTTTCGTCGGCGGCGGTCACGTGACGCCGTTCGCCGACACGGTCAATGACCCAAAGGCGCCGCCAGCCGTGTATCTAGGCCCGGAACCGACCTTGCAACGCTCGCCGTGGCACATGACCGTTGACGCCGCCCGCGATGCCGCTCGCGTGCAACAGGCGAAGTTCATTGAAGGAAACGCGCCGCCGAACAAGCGCAGCGGCGTAAAATTCGCCGACGCCTTCAATGAGTATGTGGATTATCTGGAACGCAAGGCGGCCGCCAACGGCAAGCCGCCACGTTGGGCCAAAAATGTCCGCGCGCTCGGCAAGCAATTGATGTTGCCGAAATGGAGCGGATGGACTCTCGCCGATATGTCGGAACGGCCCGACGCAATCGAGGATTGGCACCGCGATGTTGTGAAGCGCAGCGGCCCCACATCCGCGAACCATTGCGCCCGGATCATCCGTGCTTTGTACAAGCGGCGCGCCAAGCGCGACCTTGCCTTGTCGAAAGTGAACGTCCCAACGGCTTCCGTCGAAATGCACGCGGAACGTGGCGAGCAAAAGGGCATGGCCGCAAAAGACTTCCCGGCTTGGTTCAAGGCATGGCAGGCAATCGAGTCGCCGACGCGCCGGGCGTTCCATATGGTCAATTTATTGACCGGGGCGAGGCCGGGGGAGCTTTCCCGGACCCGCTGGCAGGACTTGGACCTCGAGGCGGGAACGCTCACCATCGGCGACGCCAAGGCCGGCAATGACATTCCCATTCCGCTCACCCCGGCCATCCTCGACGCCTTAAAGCTCGCCACCAAAGCCGCGCCGGATCACGAGCCGGGTGATTTGATCTTCCCCGGTTGCGCACAAGTCGCGCACCGCGAGCAGTTGCCCACGCGAGGCCATGCGTTGCGCCGGACCTTCAAGACGGTTGCCACGGCCCATTGCAAGGTCCCGGACGACGTGTCGGCGTTCCTGCTAGGCCATGTGCCGGAAGGCATGTCGCAAAAGTACCTGTTGCGCTGGGCGCTATCGAGCGGCCCGGCCATCCGGGAAGCACAAGCCACAATCTCGCGCGAAATGGTGCGCTTGCTGCATAGGCGGGGCGGCAAGGCTTGTGAATAAGCGCCGAACCGGGACCCCTTAATCGTTTCTGCTATCCGTCTGACTTTGTGGGCGGATCTAAAATCTGATGGGGTCCCAACCGGCGCCGATCGGGACTCCACCGCTACTCGTATTTCGGATTAGAAATCAGCTTGATAGTTCGATTTCGACTGGGGTCCCGAGTGCCGAAATACATCACCGGCACGCGGACGGCCTGCACCACCGTCTCGATCAGAGTGAGCGCATGATCGAGATCGCGCATCAGCGCCGACCCGGACTCACCGTTGGTGACGTGCTTGGCCGAGGCGACCCATGTTGATGTCGTTGATGGCCGCGCCGGCGCCTTCCGCAATGCGCGCGCCTCCGGCCATCCAGCACGCTTCGCAGCCGGCAAGCTG
>JBEKJZ010000113.1:0-9742 GCA_050010955.1 Xanthobacteraceae bacterium
CCGCAACACCGAGCGGGCGAGCTCGTCGGGCCGCACCGTCGTGTTGCCGACCGCCTTGAGCGTCAGCCACGCCTCGTCGAAGGCCGTCTCCAACATGACGAGCGTCTGGGGATCGAAGGAAGAATTTTGGAACCCGCGCATGGTCCGTCCTCACCGCAGTTCTACGGACATGGGTTTACCGATTGAGGAAAGCTTCGGCGTCAAGTTGGTCGAGTTTGTGACGCAAGGTATGAATTGCGAAGGACACTGGGTCGCGCCGTTCATGATGGAACCGACGAGCGTGCGCCCAGCTACTCGGATACCGTTCAAGACATGAACGCGCCGTCACAGCATCGTCATCTCCAGACTTGAAACGCCACCAGCGCAGCGAGCATCAGACCGCTGCCAACCGCCTGGAGCGGGGTGATCACCTCGCCAAGCGCGATTAGCGCTGAGCACCACCGCCGTCAGCGGCTCGAGATTCATGATCAGCGCGGTGCGAAATGGACCGATGCGGACCGTCGAGAAGGGTACTGTTAACCCGGTAGCGTCCTAATACACTTGCTTCCGGTCGGCCGCCGCGAGCGGAACCGGCACCGCCCGCCGCGCCAAGCGCTCTTTGAGCAGCCGCGCCGCCCGGCCAAACGGCGCGATCAGTTCGCCCCGGATCGTGTGTGCGTGCTCACGATCCGGGTCGACGCCGAATTCAAGCTTTTCGGAATGCCGCGCGGGAACATACAGGGTGCCGAACATCCAATCCCACACCGCCAGACAGCTTCCCAGATTTTTGTTGAAGTGGGCCGGATTGCGCGAGTGATGAATTTGGTGATGCGCGGGGCTCATCAACAGATGGCCCAGCCAGCCGGTGAATGCGATCCACAGCTGCGTATGCTGCAAGTGAACGTAAAAATAGATGAAGAAGACGAGGATGACATTGGTTTCCGACAGGCCGTATTGCGGCACGCTCTGGCCGAGCAGGTAGTCACCGAGGCCGTTCGCCAGCCCGGTGACGACGGCGAGAATATTAGAGAATATGCACATGTAGACCGGATGGACGCGAAAGTTCGTCAACGGCGTCAACACCGTCGCCGAGTGGTGAACCTTATGGAATTCCCAGAGGAACGGGATCCGATGGGACAGATAGTGATTGAGCCAGTAGCCGAGCTCGTAGGCTAGAAACAGCATGACGGTGATGACCGTTCGGGAGACGAATACCGGCAGCGAGGTGGGTTGAACCGGACCAAACGCCACCGCCAACAGATCGACCACGGCGCGACTGATCATGTCGTACGAAAGCACTGCCCAGCCGAGGACAAGTCCAAAGACGAAAAGGTTGAAATAGAAATAGCCGAGGTCGGCAAAGCTCGACCGGTTGAGCACGATGCGTTTGGGGAAAAGCGCCCGCACGAGAAGCCGCAAGCGAAGGCGCCTTCCTTTCCTATAGCGCCGCACCGCAAGCACGAGGGATGCGATGAACAGCGCCGTGAACAGCGAGGCGAGCGAGATCTGCGAGCCCGGCGCCAAGAACGCTTTGCCCAGCTGACCAAGAAAATACGAAATGCCCGGCGACAGGTCCAAGCGCGCCTCCGCAGCGTCCGAGGAGACGAATTGTTACCCGGAGATTGGTAAAGGCCGCGTTGTCCGCGTTCGGCAGCGGCCGTTAACGGCGCGTAAAGCGCGTTTCGCGCCGCGCGACCGTCAAACGGCATCAGTTATGAATAAGCGTCCCGGCGCCGAGCTCGGTGAACAACTCGAGCAGCACGGCATGCGGCACCTTGCCGTCGAGGATGACCACGCCCTCGACGCCCCGTTCCAGCGCATCGATGCAGGTCTCGACTTTAGGGATCATACCGCCGGAAACGGTGCCATCGGCGATCAGCCGGCGCGCATCATCGGCTGACAGCTGTTTGATGAGGTTGCCCGATTTGTCGAGCACGCCGGGCACGTCGGTGAGCAGCAGCAGGCGCTTGGCCTTGAGCGCGCCGGCGATGGCGCCGGCGAAAGTGTCGGCATTGACGTTGTAAGTACCGCCGTTCGGCGCCGCGGCGACCGGGGCCAGCACGGGAATAAGCTCGCGGCCGAGAATCTGCGTCAGCACGGTCACGTCGACCTTGTCCGGCTCGCCGACGAATCCGAGATCCACCAGTTTCTCGATGTTGGAATCGGGGTCGACCACGGCGCGCGTCAGCTTGCGCGCGATCACCATGTTGCCGTCCTTGCCGCACAACCCGATCGCCTTGCCGCCGGCTGCGTTGATGTAGCCGACCATCTGTTTGTTGATCAGTCCGGCAAGCACCATCTCGACGATTTCCAGCGTGGTCTCGTCGGTGATGCGCAGCCCCGCGGCGTATTGCGACTGGACGCCGACCTTCTTGAGCATGGCCTCGATCTGCGGACCGCCGCCGTGCACGACGATCGGATTGATCGCGGTCTGCTCCAGCAGAACGACATCGTGGGCGAATTCACGCGCCAGGCTCTCCTCGCCCATGGCGTGGCCGCCATATTTGATGACGATGGTCTCCTCGTCATAGCGCTGCATGTAGGGCAGCGCCTCGGACAGCACGCGGGCAATGTCGTGATGTGAAATAGCCATGGAGCCGCTCAGGTCGGATGGAACGCCGGGCCGAAGACGCTGCCTTGTAGCGGTCTCTGCAATGCGGCGAAAGGTCTGAAATTGCGGCACCGTCGATGGATCAAGTCTCACCCATCTGGGCACCGGCGAGGCGGAACCGCTTGAACCCGTCACGGCCGGTCGCGAACCAGGCCTGCGATCGCGGCGCGCAGGGCGGGGATGCCGGCGCCGGTGCGGGTGGAAGTGGCAATGAGGTCGGGAAACGCCGCCGGCCGGTTCCGCATGGCGGCCTTCACGGCTTCACCGCGCTCCGCAAGTTCAACTTCACTCACCTGATCGCATTTCGTCAGCACGATCTCATGGCTGACCGCGGCCTGGCCGAGGGTATCGAGAATAGCCTCGTCGACGGTCTTCAGGCCGTGGCGCGCGTCGACCAAGAGATAGACGCGGGCCAGAGCGGACCGGCCGTGCAGATAATCGTGGATGAGCCTAGTCCACGCCGCGACCTTGCTCTTTGCCGCGGCCGCGTAGCCATAGCCAGGCAGATCGACCAGCACCAGCCGATCGGGGCCGCCGAAAAAGATCAGCTCCTGGGTGCGGCCCGGCGTATGCGAGGTCCGCGCCAGCGCCCGGCGGCCGGTCAGTGCATTGATCAGGCTCGATTTTCCGACATTGGAGCGACCGGCAAACGCGATCTCAAGTCCACCCGGGCGCGGCAGCGAGGCGACGGAGCCCGCAGCCGAGAGAAACTTCCACTCGCTATCGAACAGGCGGCGCCCGTTGTTGATTTCAGCGCGGGAAAAATCGGCCACGGTACTCATCGACCGACCGGTATCACGGGCCCGTTGTCCCGCATAACCCTCATCCGCGTGCGAAACTCCGCCGCGCGTGGAAGCTCAAACCTTCCGGAGGTTTCTCGAACGCCGACTGAAAATAAAGAAGGGGGACTTTTGTCCCCCTCCAGCAGCCGAGCCCGGACGTGCCGGCCGAAAGCGAAGCGATCAGGCAACCGTTGCGCAGCCGTCGTCCGTTTTCATCGCGACCGGGGCGTAAGCCGGGTTCTTGGCATCCCCTTGGTAGCGGACGGCAGCGGCAACTGCCGAAATTCCGATTTGCCCATAGCAGAGCTGAAGCGCCAGATTTTCGCCGCAGGTCTTCCGAGCCGCGCGTTGGCTGGCAGTTTTCTTGGCCGCATCGGCCGTAACGTCGTTCATTCTCGAACCCCCATTCCCGTCTTGTGAGCGATGACGCGGTCGTAAGCGATGAGTGCGGCGGAAATGGGCGACAAATCGTCCGCTGGCTTGACATTTCCCACCGTCATCGCGGCGGCCCACACCTGACATCAAGCGTGGTAAACCCTTGGTTAATTTGTGCAAACCATACTGCTCGTCTTGCGGCCGATCGGTGAAAATTGACTTAACGAGTGCGACATTCCTGCAACACTTGCCAGCCGACTTCAGTCCTCCGTGTTTGCAGCGCTGGCATGATCGAGGCGATTTCGGTATGGGATTTCGGGGAATCTCTGGGGGTCAATTCACGGCTGCGACGGCAGAGAGTAGGCAAGTTATGACAATGCGTGCGCTGGCATTTGTAATTGTCGCTGTGACGCTCGGCGGCTGCATGCAGGGGACCATCGAACCTGCGACCCAGGCCGGGTGGAAGCCGCGCGACAAGGAGTTGATGTCGAATCTGCCGTACAATCAGGCGGTCATTCCCGACACCTACCAGCGGCACATCGTCGACTATCACCGCAAGGAAGCCCCCGGCACTGTCGTCGTCGATACCGACAGCAAGTTTCTCTATTACGTGCTGCCGAACGGCAAGGCCATCCGCTACGGCATCGCCGTCGGCGAAGAGGCAATGGCATGGAGCGGCATCGCCAAGATCGGCCGCTTGGAAGAATGGCCGGCGTGGGTGCCGACCCCGAGCGAGCAGACCCGGCTCGGACCGCTGCCGGCCTTCGTCACCGGTGGACCGCATAATCCGCTGGGCGCGCGCGGCATGTACCTTTACTCAGGGAACAAGGACACCCTGTACCGCATCCACGGTACCAACCAGCCGGAATATATCGGCACCGCCATTTCGTCCGGCTGCATCCGGATGACCAACGAAGATTCAATCGACCTCTACAATCGCGTCAAAATCGGCACGGTGGTGGTGGTGCTCGGGCCGCACCAAGGGCCGTTCAGCGCGCACATGGCGCTCGGCACCGGGTCCAGCACGAACTGAGATTCCGCGACGCGGCGGAAAGTTATCAGGGCGCCGACTTGGTCGGCGCCTTTTTGTTACGCCTGTGCAAGATGCTCGCGCGTCACCCAATCGAGCGTCTTGTCGAGTGCGCGCGTGAGCCGGTCGAATAGGTCGTCGATTTCCGCTGTACTGATGACGAGCGGCGGCGACAGCGTCAGCACGTCGCCCAGCACCGAGCGGACGATCAAGCCTTCTTGCTCGGCGAACCGCACCGCGCCGGGACCGACCCCCTTTTGCGGCAGGAACGAGCGCTTGCTGGTCTTGTCGGCGACAAGTTCGACGCCGCCGATAAGGCCGACCCCACGCGCTTCGCCGACCAGCGGATGCTGGCCGAGCGCTTGCAGCCGCGCCTGAAATTTCGGCGCGCGTTCGGCGGCTTTTTCGAAAGTACGCTCGCGGGCATAGATCTCGAGCGTTTTCACCGCGACCGCCGCCGAAACCGGATGGCCGCCATAGGTAAAGCCGTGGCCGAATACGCCGATCTTTTTGCTTTCGAGAAGCAGCGCCTGATAGACGTTCTCCGGTATCATGACGCCGGCGATGGGAAGGTAAGCCGACGACAGTGCCTTGGCGATCGAGATGGCGTGCGGCTTGAAGCCGAGTTTCTGGCAGCCGAAAGCGGTGCCGAGCCGACCGAAGCCGCAGATCACCTCGTCGCTGATCATGAATACGTCATGCTTGGCGCAGACCGACATGATCTTCTCGAAGTAAGTGTGCGGCGGCACGATAACGCCGCCCGCCCCCATCACCGGCTCGGCGATGAACGCCGCAACCGTGTCCGGGCCTTCCTTGACGATCAGCGCGTCGAGCTCGGCGGCCAGCCGCGTGGCAAAGTCCTCCTCGCTCTCGCCGTCCTGGGCGAAGCGGTAGTGATGCGGACAACCAGCGTGCAGAAAGCCCGGCAGCGGCAGATCGAAATCGCGGTGGTTGGTGGGGATGCCGGTCAGCGAAGCCGCGGCGATGGTGACGCCATGATACGCCTTTACGCGGCTGACGATCTTCTTTTTTTGCGGCCGGCCGAGCGCGTTGTTGAGGTACCAGACGAACTTGACCTGGCTGTCGTTCGCCTCCGATCCGGAATTGCAGAAGAAGACCTTCGAGATCGGCACCGGCGCCATGTCCTTGAGCTTTTCCCCAAGCTCGATCGCCGGATCGTGGCTCTTGCCGGTGAACAGATGCCCGAAGGAAAGCTTGCGCATTTGCGCGGCGGCCGCTTCGACCAGTTCCTCGTTGCCGTAGCCGAGCGCGGTGCACCACAGCCCCGCCATGCCCTCGATGTACGGCTTACCGTCGGAGTCGTAGACATAAATGCCTTCGCCGCGCTCGAAGACAATCGGTCCGCTGTCGCGGAAGCTCGCGAGATTGGTATAGGGATGCACCAGAGTTTCGACGTCGCGGGCGGCGAGATTACTGAGCGGCGGCATAGTGGTCCTTTATGGGTGGGCGAAAGTCGCGATCGCCATTGTGAGCGCGCCGGATGCCTGCCGTCAAAGGCCGTCTCGCGCGCAAACTGCCGCTTTTGCGCTTGAAGCTGGAGATGGCACCCCGTAATCAAAGGCCGGGATAAAGAAGAGCGGACGCTGCGTGGGTCATTCTCGATCGCGAAGCCAACGTCCGCGATCGAATCGAAAACGCAAGTCATCGGAGCCGGGAGCGCAGTGTGTCGGACGCCACAACACTAGACCAGATCGTCGCCAGCAAGGCCGCGGCCGACGATTTTGTGCGCACGCGCTGGTGGTGGATTCGCCATGCGCCGGTTCGCGTCGACGAGGGCCGAATTTACGGCCAAACCGATTTGCCCTGCGATTGCAGCGACGAGCGCGTCTTCTCCGGTCTGGCGGCGCTGTTGCCGCGAAAGGCGATCTGGGTCACCAGTCATCTGGCGCGGACGCATCAGACCGCGAAGGCGATTCTGGCGGCCGGAGATTTCGAGGCGCCGCAGGAATTGCAGCAACACCAAGACCTCGCCGAGCAACATCTCGGGGATTGGCAAGGCCTCGATCGCCGGACTTTTCTCATGAGCCGCAGGCAAGAGCCGGCCTCGTTCTGGTATGCGGACGCCAACGAACGCGCGCCGAACGGCGAAAGCTTCGTCGACCTCATGGCGCGGGTTGGTACCGCGATCACGCGCGTCACCGAGGCTCACCGAGGCAGCGACATTGTCGCTGTCGCGCATGGCGGCACGATTCGCGCGGCCATCGCCATTGCTCTCGGCCTGCCGCCGCACGGCGGATTCGCCTTCATGATCGACAATTGCTCGCTAACCCGTCTCGACCACTATCAAGGCCGGCAAGGTTCCGGGTGGCGGGTCACGATGATCAACCACCGGCCGTAATCGGCCGGCAGCCTCGCCGACGCCACTCTGCGAAAAATCACCACCTGAGTGGCGAGCGCACTTTTTTAGCCGGCGAGGCGCCTGCACTCGCCACCGGACGCGGGCGGGGCAGCGGCACCGGCTCCGTGAGCTTGGCCGCGTTCTGCTCGTCCTGTGGCGCCGTCTCCTTGACGGGCTCGTGCACGTCCCACTCGCACATTTTGTACCCGCCGCGCCGCTCGGCGAGATCGACGTGGATGTGCTGCTCGTGGCTGCCGTCCGAGCCCGGCCCCAGCACGGTGCTGAAGCGCGCGCAGGTGCTTGCGCGCAACGCCTCACGCCAGTCCTTGGCGATGTTCACGTCGGTAAGAGCGATCACCTCGCCATTGGCGAGCCGCAAGGCCCGCACATCGAGCGCATTAGCGCGGCCGTGCTCGCTCAGCATGGCGCCGTGGACCCGATTGCGGCCGCGGCATTCATAGGAATCGAAGTTGTCGAGCCCGCGCAGCGGCGCGCCGAGCTGAAGCGCCGCTGGCGCGACGTCCTCGCGGAGCCAGAGCGCAACTGCCTCCGCCATCGCGCAGCGCAGCGTCGCCGGCGGAGCAACGGTCACTTTCGCCTGATCGGGCAGCATCACATGTTCCAGCAGAACGGCGTCGACCGCCCCGCATTCGCCCGGCCCGGCGAGCAGGGGAATTGGCTTGAACACCGCGACCGTCGTCAACCGCAGCTGACAGGCCGACGGCACCGGCGGCACCGATGGCGCGGCCGCAGCCCCGCCCGATTCCGGGAACGAGGCATAAACTTCCTGCGGCGGCGAAAATTGCTGCGGCACGGCGATCGGCAATGGCGTGGGCCGCTGCTGCGGCGGCCGGACGCGACGGGGCGAAACGTGCTCGGCCTTGGCGGGTTTAGCCGCAGGCGCGACGGCGTCCTCTGCCGCCGCCAGCCCGGTTGCGCAGAAGAATAGGGCGATAACGACAAGACCCTTCACGCGTCAGGTTTCCGGGGCAATGGCGGTCCTTTACGAAAGTCAATGTGTTGCCCATGCTTTAAGCCGACGGCGCGCCTGCGTTCAAGCGCGCCTGCCGTGCGGTTTTTCCGCCTGCAAAACGGCATTTTCATCGCCGCCGCAGGGGGCTACATTGGGGGGCCCCGCCGGCCGTCCTGGTGGCAGCCGGATACAGCAAGAACAACGCAACGCAAGAACTCCAGGAGGAATACCATGCTCGGGCTCATGCAGGATTGGCCGCTCCTGTTGCATCGCATCATCGACCATGCCGCGCTCAATCATGGCGAGCGGCCGGTCATTACCCGCTCGATCGAAGGGCCGATGCATCACACCAATTACGCGGAAGTCCGCGCGCGGGCCTTGCGCGTAGCGCAGCGGCTCGAGCGCGACGGCATCAGGCTCGGCGACCGCGTGGCGACGCTGGCCTGGAATACCTGGCGCCACCTGGAAGCCTGGTACGGCATCGTCGGCATCGGCGCCATCTACCACACCGTCAATCCGCGGCTGTTCCCCGAGCAAATCGCCTGGATCATCAATCATGCGGAAGACCGCATGATCATGACGGATCTCACTTTTGTGCCGCTCCTGGAAAAAATCGCCGCCGAGCTGCCGACGATCGAGCGCGTCATCGTATTTACGGATGCCGCGCACATGCCGCAGACGACATTGCGCAACGCCGTTGCCTACGAGGAATGGCTGGCCGAAACCGACGGCGATTTCGCCTGGAAGTCGTTCGATGAGAACACCGCCGCCGGCATGTGCTACACCTCCGGCACCACCGGCAACCCCAAGGGCGTGCTTTACTCGCACCGCTCGAACATTCTGCACTCGTTCATGGCGCTCCAGGCGGACATGATGGGGCTGACCTCGCGCGATATCACGCTGCCCATTGTGCCGATGTTTCACGCCAATAGCTGGGGGCTCGCCTTCTCCTGCCCCATGGTCGGCAGTGCGCTGGTGATGCCGGGGGCAAAACTCGACGGCCCCTCGGTCTACGAGCTGCTCAACGACTACAAGGTCACCTACTCCGGCGCCGTGCCGACGGTGTGGCTGCTGCTGCTGCAATATCTGGAAAAAACCGGCGCCAAGCTGCCCTATCTGCGCCGGGTCGTTATCGGCGGCTCGGCCTGTCCGCGCGCCATGATCAAGGCTTTCGAGGAGAATTACGACGTTGAGGTCGCGCATGCCTGGGGCATGACCGAAATGAGTCCGCTCGGCACCATGGTGACGCTCAAGCCCGAATATGCTGACCTCAAGGGCGACGCGCGCCTCGACATCAAGCAGAAGCAAGGGCAGACACCGTTCGGCGTCGAGATGAAGATCACCGACGACGCGGAGAATCTCTTGCCGTGGGACGGCAAGACTTTCGGCCGCCTCAAAGTGCGCGGCCCCGCCGTGGCCAAGGCCTATTACCGGGAAGACACCGACATCCTCGATGACGAGGGGTTCTTTGATACCGGCGACGTCGCCACCATCGACCGCTACGGCTATATGCAAATCACCGACCGCTCCAAGGACGTGATCAAGTCGGGCGGCGAATGGATTTCCTCGATCGATCTGGAAAATCTCGCGGTCGGCCATCCCAAGGTGGCTGAGGCGGCGGTGATCGGCGTGC
>JBEKJZ010000114.1:0-9599 GCA_050010955.1 Xanthobacteraceae bacterium
GCGTGCTCTGCCCGCGATCCACCCCCTCAACGAAGCGCTTCATCCGATCCCCCGCAGCAGCGTCAGAATCAATGCTGCCAGAATCACATGAAGCAGTCCGTTTTCACACAGCCAGGGTCATTTCCGGCCGCGGCGATATTCCCGCCGCCGTCGAAGCGATCCGCAACGGCGCGCTCGACTTCATCGAGAAGCCCTTCGATCCCACGACAGTGGTGGCGCGGGTGCGCAGCGCGATCGACGGCTGGCATAACGGCAACGGCAAAGACAGCATTCTGGCGCGCGACTTTCCCGGGCACGACCGCCTCACCGCGCGCGAAGGCGACGTGCTGGAGCGGATCGCGCAAGGCGCGTCGAACAAGGAGGCCGGCCGCGAGCTCGGCATCTCGCCGCGCACCATCGAGGTGCATCGCGTGCGCATCATGGAGAAGCTCGCCGCCAAGAACGCCGCCGACCTGATGCGGATCGTGCTGCGCGGCGGCCGCGGCCACTGAGCAGCACGATGCAATGATTTGACGGCGCTGGCCGCGGCGGGCATTGAATGGCCGGTCGATGCCAGCCATTCCTCCGCTGCGCGCGCTGATCGAGACGGCCGAGACGCTGCTGATCGCGGCTGCCGGCGGGCTCGCGTTCACGCTTCTGGGTCTTCCCGCCGGTCTCGTCTCCGGATCGGTCCTGGCGGTGACGGTGGCCGCCCTGTTCGGGCGCCCGGCCAAGGTGCCCATTCCGCTTGCTCGCGTCTGCTACGTCGTGGTCGGCATCCTGCTCGGCGCCGTGGTGACGCCGCAGACGCTCAAGGGGCTGGCCACCTGGCCGGTGAGCGTGGCGCTGCTCATGGTGGCCACGCTCTGCATGATGGTGGCCACGACGAGCTATCTGCGCGTGGTGCACCGTTGGAACCGGCTCTCGGCGCTGATGGGCGCAAGCCCGGGCGCGATGATGCAAGTGATTGCGCTGTCCACCGAACTCGGCGCCGACCTGCGCGCGGTCGCGATCGTGCAGACGCTGCGCGTTCTGCTGCTCACGACCGGCATACCCGGCGGGCTGGCGCTGTTCGGCCTCGTGGCGCCGGCGGTGCCGGTCGTCCGCGAGCCGGCCGGCGGCTCTTCACTCGCGGAAATCCTTGTCGTCGTAGCGGTCTCGACCGTCACCGCCTGGACGATGGCGCGGCTCAGGTTTCCCGGCGGCTTCCTGTTCGGCGCCATGACGGGATCGGGCGTGCTGCATGGCACCGGGCTCATTCAGGCCGTCCTGCCGTGGTGGATCGGCAGTGCTGCGGTCATCGTGCTCGGCGCGGTCGTCGGCTCGCGTTTCGCCAGCACGACGTTCCGGCTGATCATCTGCTATCTCGGCGCCGCCTTCGGCTCATTTGCCGTATCGCTCTCGGTCGCCACGCTGTTCGTGCTGATTGTTACCCACTTTTTTCCGTTCCCGATCGCCAACGTGGTTGTCGCCTTTGCGCCCGGCGCGCAGGATACGATGATGGTGCTGGCGCTCGCGCTGCACCTCGATCCGGTCTATGTCGGGGCGCATCACCTCGCGCGCTTTCTGGTCGTCACCATTTCCGTGGCGATCGCAGCGCGCCGCATCGCGAAGCATTAACTCCGCGCCGCGCGAATAGCAGCGGCCGGAGAAAACCAGCGTCGAGGGTTGGTCACTCGGCGGCGGCGAGCACGCGCTCCTTGAGCGGCACCTGCAAGCGTTGCCAGACATCGACCAGCGCCTCGGCGAGCGTGTCGATCAGGCCGTCGTCGTGATAGGGACTCGGCGTGATGCGCAACCGCTCCTTGCCTTTCGGCACCGTCGGGTAATTGATCGGCTGGATGTAGATGCCGTGCTCGGACAGCAACAGATCGCTGGCCTGCTTGCAGCGCTCGGGATTGCCGACAAAAACTGGAACGATATGGGTGGGGCTCGTCATCACCGGCAGCCGCGCCGCGGTGAGCACCGCCTTGGTGCGGGCGGCGCGATCCTGATGGCGCTCGCGTTCCCACTGTGAGGTCTTCAGGTGCCGGATGGCGGCGGTCGCCGCGGCGCAGACCGATGGCGGCAGCGCGGTGGTGAAGATAAAGCCCGCGGCATAGGAGCGCACCGCGTCGATCACTGCCGCCGAGCCGGCGATGTAGCCCCCGAGGCAGCCGAACGCCTTGGCGAGCGTCCCCTCGATCACGTCGATGCGGCCGGCGGCGCCGTCGCGCTCGCTGATGCCGCCGCCGCGCGAGCCGTACATGCCGACCGCGTGGACTTCGTCGATATAGGTCATGGCGCCATAGCGCGCGGCGAGATCGCAGATTCGGTTCACCGGCGCGACGTCGCCGTCCATGGAATAGAGGCTTTCGAACACGATCAGCTTCGGCCGGCTCGGCTCCGCCGCGGCCAGAAGCTGTTCGAGATGCGCCATGTCGTTGTGGCGGAAGATCTGCCGCTCGCAATGCGCCTGACGCACGCCTTCGATCATCGAATTGTGGTTCAGGGCATCCGACAGAATCAGACAGTTCGGCATCAGCTTTGCCAGCGTGGAAATTCCGGTCTCGTTGGAGACGTAGCCGGAAGTGAAGACCAGCGCCGCTTCCTTGCGATGCAGGTCGGCAAGCTCGCGCTCGAGCTCGACCAGCGGGTGATTATTGCCGGCGATGTTGCGGGTGCCGCCGGCGCCGGTACCCATCCGCGTCGCGGTCTCGACCATGGCGCCGATCACCTTCGGGTGCTGGCCCATGCCGAGGTAGTCGTTCGAGCACCAGATCACGACGTTCTTCGGGCCTTCCGGCGAATGCCACACCGCATAGGGAAACCGGCCGGCGATCCGCTCGAGATCGGCAAACACCCGGTAACGCCGCTCGCTCCGCAATTGCGCCAGAGCGTCAGTAAAATATGCACTGTAATCCATGAACTTACCGGCCCCCTCGGTCAGCGATACCCCGCCGGAACCCTTTTTAGAGGGGTTCCAGTTGGGTTGTCGAGGCATTGGTAAGGGAAAAATCGTCGCGGCCTTTTGCGGTGGATCAAAACGGTAAGGCCGTACGCCCGGTCGGTCGGCAGAGGCGTGGCGGTCCTCAGGGCTTGGTACTGTCGCTCGCCCTCGCCCGCGACAGACTGCTGGCAATCGGCAGCAACATCGCAGGCGGCGTGAAGCGGGTAGAGATGGCGATAATTTTATTGAGGAAACCGGTGACGACCACGGGGCGGCCGGCCTTGAGCGCGGCATACCCAAGGCGCGCCACTTCGGCGGCCTGCATGACCGACATCGGGCCGCTGAACAAGGCGGAGCCTGCATTTGCGCGACCTCGGCGAAACCGGTCGCCGTCGGACCCGGGCACAACGTCGTGACCGTGACGCCAGTGCGCCGCAGCTCGTAGCCGATTGCCCGGCCGAGGCTCAGCACATAGGCTTTGCTCGCGTAATAGACCGCCATTTCCGGTCCGGGCTGGAACGCCGCCGTCGAGGCCACCAGCATGACCTTGCCGCGCCGCCGCGCCACCATCTGCGGCAGCACGAGCCGCGTCAGCTCGGTCAGCGCCACGACATTGACGTGCAGCATGGCCGCGATCTTTTCCGGATCCGCGCGATCGAAGCGGCCGCTGTCGCCGAGGCCGGCCGCGTTGATCAGCACGTCCGAGCACAACGCCGCGCGCGGCAAGCTCTTGCGCCAGCGCGGCAGCCGCTCCGGCCTTGGCGAGATCGGCGGCAATGATGGTAACCGCCGCGCCGTCGGCCTTGAGCTTTTCGGCCAAGGCTTCCATCGCCTCGCGGCGGCGGGCGACCAGCACGAGGTCGTGGCCGTCTTTCGCCAGTTCGCGCGCGAGCTCGGCGCCGATGCCGCTCGACGCGCCGGTCACCAGAGCGATGGGACGCGTGGAAGACACCATGGCACGATACCTTTCCGATCGGGCCGACATTGCCGGTCTTAGACCGGCAATGTCACCAGCTTATGAATTACCGGCCGACGAAGGCGGCCGCACGTTTTTCGACGTAATGCGCCACGCCTTCCTTGAAGTCCTCGGATTGAAACGACTCGACCATGGCCGCGTCGGCCGCCGCGCAGGCTTCCGCCAGCGATTGGAAATAGGATCGGAACACTTGACGTTTCATCACGCCGATCGACCGCGGCGAGGACGTTGTCACCAGATCGCGCGCGATCCCTTGCACGGTCTGCAGAAAATTCTCCGCCGGCAGTCGACGCACCAGCCCCAGCCGCTCCGCCTCGGCGGCAGTGGCCGTGCGCGCGGAATAAAGCAGGTCGAGCGCATTCATCGGGCCGATCAGCCGCGGCAGCATCCAGGCGCTGCCGTACTCCGCGATCAGGCCGCGCTTGGCGAAGGCGGTTGTCAGCTTCGCACCCTCGGCCATGTAGCGGAAGTCGCAGTACAGGCTGAGACAGAAGGCGATGCCCGCGATCGGGCCGTTGATGGCCGCGAAAATCGGCTTCGGCACGTCGAGCATGTAGCTGAATTTCTGCTCGAAGTTGCCGGATTTGCCGACGTTGCCACTGACGCTCCCGCTTGGCCTCTGGCCGCTTGATATTTTGCTGAGACGCGACATGTCGGCGCCGGCGCAGAAGCCGCGCCCGGCGCCGGTCAGGACTATGGCGCGAACAGCGTTTTCCACCGTAGCCCTTTCAATGGCGCGGCGCACGTCCGCGTCCATCTCGCTGGTCCAGGCGTTGAGCCTGTCCGGCCTATTGAGCGTGATGGTGGCGACGAAATTGTCGACGCTGTAGAGAATATCGGTGTAGGTCATATGGTTCCTCCTGCCTGGCGCTAATTGTCGGGAATATTGCATATTGCCCGGGTGCGATCCAAGAAAACCAAACAGGGAGAATGACGTGGCCGCCTATTGCCGCTTGCGCCAGATTTGTCTGGTGGCGGCGGATTTGCCGCGGGCGATCGCGGACATGCAGGCGATCTTCGGGGTGAAGCTCGCCTATCAAGACCCGCACGTGCGCCGCTACGGATTGCAAAACGCGCTGTTTCCGTTCGGGCTTGCCTTCGTCGAAATCGTCTCGCCGGTTGAGCCCGATACGGCGGCCGGCCGCTTCCTCGAACGCTCTGGTGGCGTCAGCGGCTACATGGCGATCTTCAATTGCAGCGATCCGGAACGCCGGGGCCGCCACGCCAACACCTTGGGCGTGCGCACCGCACACACCATCGACCACCCCGGCTTTCACGCCGTGCAGCTTCACCCACGCGACTGCCGTGCGGCGATGATCGAGTTCGACCGCACCGATGGCGAAGAGGATCTGCGCGGTCCCTACGGCCCGGCCGGCGGAACGGGTTGGACGGACGCGATCCGAACCGACGTCACCAAGCGGCTGGCCGAGATCGTCCTCGAAAGCCCCGATCCCGTCGGCCTGGGCCGCCACTGGGCGCGCGTCCTAGAAATGCCGTTCGTTGCCGACAACGGCGGCGGCCGCATCACGCCCGACATGACCGCGATCCAATTCGCGCGCGGCGACGGCGCGCGGGAAATCTTGCGCACGCTGGCGATCGAGGTTGCCGATCGGAGCGGCATCGAAGCGCGCGCGGTTGAGCGCGGCTATCCCGTCTCAGATGCCGGCGTCGAATTCTGCGGCGTGCGGTTTAAGCTGATGATACACGCGGCGTAATGCGCCTGCGTCATGGTGCTTTTGCATAGCCGTCAAGCGAGCCTTGCAATGTCCTTGCGTAGCAAATATCTTTTTGATGAAACGGCGAAGATGAAGTCATGGTTCACCGCGCAATCCTTGTGATGATCCTTGCCGTTGTTGCGGGCTTTTCTCCGAGACCTGCGAATGCGCAAAGCGAGCCAATAGGGTTGAAGACGCCCTCTAATAACATTTACTGCATGGTAGAACCGCCCTACGAAGGCCATCCGGTTAGCGATCTGCGTTGCGACATACAGCAAATGACTTCCAGCCCACCGCTTGCGCCGAAAAATTGCCCGTTGTCGTGGGGTGATGCATTTTCGATAGCCCAAGGCGGCAATACGGGCGTCAGAATTTGTCACGGCGACACGACCAGAGACGATGCGCTCCCGGTGTTAGCTTACGGAGCGGCATGGAATCAAAGCGGCTTTATTTGCAAGTCGGCAACAAGCGGTCTGACCTGCAGCAACGCGGCGGGGCACGGCTTCATGTTATCGAAGGCCGTCCAGAACATATTTTAGCGACGCGCAAATCTGGTTCGCGCAGTCTTGGGCATCCAGCGACTGGGCGATCCAAAGACTGAAAGTAACCCGAAAATCGACTCCCACTCAGGCGCCCGGCCCTTGTTCACGGGCGGCTTTTTCTGGTGCTGCCGGTCAGGATTGAACTGACGACCTCTCCCTTACCAATGGAAATCCAGGCATCTGAAAATAAACACCTATTTTGCTTTGAGGGCGTTTTCCACAATAGGTCCTTCTTGAATCTTTCTATTCGCCCCCGGCAACTTCTCGGCACATTGGGCTTCCTCACTCACAACAACATGCTCGTAACGTTCGGCCGATTTACGATTTTTCCAAGTGCCAGTGCCGATCAGCCCCCGTGTATCAAGGCCGCCGTATCGACGCATCCACGTCCCGTAGGTGTGCCGGAATAGATGAAAGGCTTGCCGTTCAGGAAGCGTCACGTTGGCTTTCGCGGCGGCGGTTCGAAGCAGGCTATACAGATGGCCGCCCTTATGGAACTTGAACAGCCGCTCATGCGGCCTGCCAATTCCGCGTGGATGACGTGCAAGAGCAGCAAGAACAGTCGCGGGCAGGAATACCGGACGCGGACCTTAGAGGGCCATCTTTTCTTGCACAGTATGCCGGGACGGTATGAACCTATTGAGGAATTCCTCACCGATATTGTCGTCAAAAATATCAGTTGCGTCGTCTGCCTCGCGTCGCAGGATGAAATTGGGCAGAGGTCACCAGCATACGCGACGCTCCTTGGTGGAACGGTGCCCTGGGAACACATTGCCTTTCCAATCTGGAATTTAGGGACACCCGACGAACTTGCGCTTGAGCCGCTACCCCGCGAAATTGTGAAAAGGCTCCGAGAAGGCAGAAACGTTTTAATCCATTGTGACTCGGGTATTGGCCGCGCGGGTTCAGTCGCGGTGGCAGTCCTGCTGAATTTCTGGCCTCTAAGTCACAATGCAGAATCGGCAACGGCGTTCGAACGCCGGGCCTAGGGGCGAGGCACCCCTCAGGCGGCCGCGATGGTCCGAATTCGACCCTATGATTCCTGGAATCCTGGCTTTTTAATCCCGTCAGGGCAGGGCGTTTCGGCGCGAAATGGTTCAATGCTCTGCCGGAATTCCTTTTCTAATTTCTTTAGCAAACCGAAAAGGTTTTGCATCCGCAGCCGTATCTCAGGATTTTCGTCAGGGAAGTCCGCATAGTAGCGTTTGCCGTCAAGCATTACTGGCCCCCGATGAGCAGCGAATCACGGCCTTACGCATGATGGTGCAAGCGGTCAGGTTAAGAAGCCGTCAAAGATATGGACCAACGAAGGCGCTGTGCGCCCACAAGCGAATGGGCAATAAATTGCTTGGGCTTCACCGCTTAGGCTCATCGGACGCCAAAGCAGCTTTCGAAAGACAGGCTCCCTTAGGGCGCTGCGAAACCTTTCAAACTGCTCGGTATCAGCGGCAGTCTTCATTCGTCGTAGTTCTGTGGCAACTGATAGGAGCGGAAGACCGAATTCGTAACGAAGACGATTCCGCCTTGCGATTTCGGCGAGGCGAGTGACTGTGCCCGCGCAGAAATTCGCGGCTTCCGCTTCGGGGGCAATGGCGGAGGATTGCATGACGGCAGCAGCAGCGGTGTCGGCATGATTCCCAGTCGGCACGATGCCGGTTGCCGTGATTGCTGCGGCCGCCGTCAGCAATCGGCGGCGGTTCACGCTCAAAGGGAAATCCGGTTTGGCCATAATGCCCTCCTACGAACGAAGGGCTGGCGCAACCCGCTATGTTTGGCCGATTTCTCGGCCCACATCCCCGTTGCCGGGAAACCACCGTGCTGCGGAAGCCGGTTGGTGAGAGCGCCAGGCCCTCGTCTTCATGCGGAAGTGAACATGGAGCAAGGCGCGAATAGTTCAAGTCATATGAAAGCCCCTTGGACGCTCGTTCGTGGGCTTTTATGATGCCGTGCCATAACCATTTCGATTCGGTGCTTCGATGATTGATTGGCCTGTCGCCCTCTCTGCGGTTTCACAAGCTATCAAATTAGCGCGTGACTTGAGTTCTATTGATAAGGAGATTAGCCAGGCTGATTTAAAACTGAAGATTGCTGACCTTACCGAAACGCTGGCAACAATCAAACTAGCGATGACCGAGGCAAAAACTGATGCAGCCGAGAAAGATGAAGAAATTGCTCGCTTAAAGACGCTTCAGAAGCGTGTTGTCGAAGGCACAGTCGAGATACGCGGTTACCGATACCGAAACCGCACAGATGGAAAAGAGGGGGGCGCTGGCAATCCATTCTGCGATGTGTGTTTTCAAAAGGAAGGTTTGCTAATTGAGACAACCCAGTTACGCGAGCCGGGCATTCCTTTGCAGTGTCCGAACTGTAAGGCGAAGTATGGCGGTCTCACTACTTACACCGGCTGATGCTCGAACGCGCGGGGCGGCGGGAAATTCTTCGGGTCACGCAATGCCTCGTAATAGTGACGGCCGTTTTAGGGCGACGCAGTCAAAGTTAAGGGCACGCCCGTTCTAAGGTGACCCCCCTTTGTAGTATGGTCCCGTAACGAGCGGCCGATGCGAAAGACACATCAAATCGCGGTGCTACTTTGGTTCGGCGCACTCGCCGCATCGATTGCCGTAAGTGCGGCTTCGTTATTGTTCCCTGATGCTCCCCGCAACATCTTGTGGGCCTGCTTCCTGGGGGGCACTGCTATGGCCCTCACGTTAGTGTTCTTGGCGGCAGTAATTGCTTTTCGTGACAGGGAATTGGACACACAAAAGTTTCCCAGAAAACTTCTAATGGGAATGATGGTTGCGGGCATTGGCGTCATCGTATTAATAATCATATTTTTTTGGCCAAGCGACGCATTCAATTCCCCAATGGCAGGATTTTCCAACTACTCCGTCGTTAGGGTGTTTGATACGCCAGACTTCAAGAGGAAATATTTATTCGACTATCAAACACCAGAAGGGGCAAAGGTTTCGTTTTATATATCTGCTTCCGATATTTTCACGCTTTCCGCTACCGACATACGTGGTGAGAGTTACCCACTGGAAATCCCCATCGCCAGCGGCAAAATTCCACTTACCAGTTATGTTGTTCTGTTCTGCGAAATTGGCTTCACGAAAGACAGCACCATCTTGCGCGTCGGAGTAAACAAGGCGGAGGTGCAGAGACGAACGTTGCCCTTTGTCATTGATCTTGGAAGCCAGAATTGGAACGCCGGGACATTTTGCGGTGTTCCGCTTCGCATAATTGAATGGGGAAATTACAATAAGGCCTTGACAAATGATGACATAAACAAATTGGTCGACAATGTTCGTCAATACGTCAAACTTCCACTTCACTAATACTAGGGTCTGTACCCAGATAGCTTATTGAAAAGCAAGGGCGAACGTGATTCACCGTGGCCGGAGGTGGATCATGCGATTTGATTTGAGCGATGACGAATGGGCTCTGTTGGAGCCGCTGAT
>JBEKJZ010000115.1:0-9423 GCA_050010955.1 Xanthobacteraceae bacterium
AGCAACCTGGCAGGCTGTAGCGGAAGCGAACCAGTGAAGCCACGAAATCGACCGCCCGCGTGGAACGGATTGCGGGAGTGTTGGGAGTGCCGAGCCGGTGGTCATTCGGCGAAGGCCAATGTCGGCATCGAAGTTCTGGAAAATATCGATGTCGGACTCTCCGTGGTCGGAGAGGGCGGCATCCAGGAAGGAATGTGTAGCGGCGCGGCAGTGCATGCCACGCGATTTTTACGAGGGCACGACCGCGCCGCCTGTTGCCAATAGTCCGGCAATCCGGTAGCCGGCAAAACGAAAGGCAAAACCATGCGCATTCGCTTCGATTTCGACTCGGTTACACTCGACGCCGAGATGCTCGACACGCCGACCGCCAAGGCGATTGCTGCGGCGCTGCCGATCACGGCTTCGGCGCTGACCTGGGGCGAGGAAGTTTATTTCGACATTCCCGTAAGAGTCGCGCGCGAGACGGACGCCCGCGCGATTGTAAAACCGGGCGAGATCGCCTACTGGCCGGAGGGTCATGCGATCGCCATCGGCTTCGGCCGCACGCCGATCTCGAAGGGCGACGAGACGCGGCTCGCCAGCCCCTGCAACATCTGGGCGAAGGCGCTGGGCGACGTGAAGACGCTGGCGAAGGTGAAGGCCGGCGGCAAGGTCGTCGTCAGCGCGGTCGATTAATTTTGGGACGACGTGCGCGTCCTTTTACCTGAGCATGATCTTATCCGAAAACCGCAGTTGCACTTTTCGGGATCATGCTATCCCCGGCCGATGAACGGCATCTTGTTCGCCATCACCGTCATGAACAGCACGTTGGCGTCGAGCGGTAGGCTCGCGATGTAGGCCACGGCACGGCCGACATTGTCGGCGCTCATGCGCGCTTCCGGCATAGTGCGGCCGTCGGCCTGCAGCATGCCCTCGGCCATGCGTTCGGTCATTTCGGTCGCGGCATTGCCGATGTCGATCTGACCGCAGCAGATGTCGTAGTCGCGGCAATCGAGCGCGGTCTGCTTGGTCAGCCCGGTGACGGCGTGCTTGGTCGCAGTGTACGCAACCGTGCCGGGACGCGGCGTGTGCGCGGAGATCGAGCCATTGTTGATGATGCGGCCGCCGCGCGGGTTTTGCACTTTCATGATCTTGATCGCTTCCTGCGTGCACAGAAACAAACCGGTGAGATTGGTGGCGACGACGGCCTGCCAACGCTCCAGCGGCACCTCTTCGATCGGCATGCTGCGCATGCCGACGCCGGCATTGTTGAACAAAAGGTCGAGCCGGCCGAAGGCCTCTCTGGTTTTGGCGAACAACACCCGGATGGAGGCCGGGTCCTTGACGTCGGTCGGTACGACGAGCGTGGTGCCGCTCGCCTCCTTGGCCACGGCTTCAAGCCGGTCCGCGCGCCGTCCGGCGAGCACGACCGCATGGCCGTCCCGCGACAGCGCCAGCGCCGCGGCCTTACCGACGCCGCTGCCGGCTCCGGTCACCAATGCGATTTTCTGCGCAGCCATCGGCGCCTCCCTGTTAATGGCGTTCGTTATCGTAGCCGGGATTGTATACCTCGTCATCGCGAGGAGCGCAGCGACGAAGCAATCCAGAGCCGTGACGCTGAACTGGATTGCTTCGCGAAGCCTGTCATCGGGCCGGCCACTTCGGGCCGGACCCGTTGGCTCGCAATGACGGTTTCAGGCTCAACTGGCGAGCGCGACTTCCTGGTCGGGCCTGCCGACACGGTAGTCGTCGGGAGAAGCCAAGCGCGCGTCGATGTTGGCGGCCGGGCCCGGCCTGCCGAAGCGGTAGCCTTGCATCGAATGCACGCCGGCGGCGCGCAGAAACAAATGCTGCTCCGCATTCTCGACGCCCTCAGCAGTCACTTTCATGCCCAACCCGCGACCGAGGCTGACGATCGCGTGGACGATGGCCGCAGCGTCGGGCGCCGTCTCGATCGAGCGTACGAAGCTCGAGTCGATCTTGAGCTTGTCGAACGGAAAACGCCGCAAATAGAGCAGGCTCGAATAACCGGTGCCGAAATCGTCGAGCGCGAAACGTACGCCGATCGCTTTCAGTCGCAGCATCGACTGCTCCGCCGTTTCCAAATTTCCGAGCAGCGTGCTCTCGGTGAGCTCCAGTTCGAGGCGGCTGGCGTCGAAATCGGTCTCCTTGAGGATACGCTCGACAACGTCGACGAAGTCGGAGCGGCGGAATTGCAGTGGCGACACATTGACGGCCACGGTCAATCCCGGCCAATTCCTGCCGTCAAGGCAGGCCCGGCGCAGCATCCACTCGCCCAGCTGGATGATCAGGCCGGAGTGCTCGGCGACCGGAATGAAATCAGCCGGCGAAATGATCCCGGCGCGCGGATGGGTCCAGCGCGCCAGCGCTTCGACGGCGATCATGGTTTCGCCGCTGGCGTTGACGATCGGCTGGTAGGCGGCTTTCAGGCCCTCGTTCTTGATCGCCTCCAGCAGATCGCCCTCCAGCAGCTTGCGCTGCGACAGGTCGGCGTCCATTGCCGCGTCGTAGATGCAGGCGCGGTTGCGGCCCTCGTTCTTGGCGCGGTAGAGCGCCATGTCGGCGTAGCGCAGGATGTCGCCGGCGTCGCCGGCGCGGCGGTCGATGACGGCAATGCCGATCGACGCGCCGATGACGATGTTGTGCCCCTTGATCGCGTAGGGCGCGCAGATTGCGGCGATGATGCGCCCGGCGGTCGCTTGCAAGGTATAGGAATCGGAGGCGCAGCTGGTGATGATGGCGAACTCGTCGCCGCCGAGCCGGGCAACCAGATCGTCGCCGCGCATCACCCGACTCAAGCGCTCCGTGACCTTGAGAATGAGTTCGTCGCCGATATGGTGGCCGAGCGTATCGTTGACATCCTTGAAGTGATCGAGATCGATGTAAAACACGGCCGCCAACGGGCCGCCGTGACGGACCTCGTCGATCACGGTCTCTAGTCGTTCACCGAAATAGATGCGGTTGGGCAGCCCGCAGACCGGATCGTGCAGGGCGAGGTGCCGCAGCTGCGTCTCGCCGGCGGCGATCGCGTGCTCGGTGCGCCGCATGTGCCGCACCATCAGGCCGACGAGCACGGCGAAGCCGGCAATCGCGAGGGCAATGAAGGGGAGCACATATCCCACGATTTGACCGCTGGGCCGCACCGCCTGCCAGGCAAAGCGGGCAATCGTCCGACCTTTGGCGTCGGCAATTGTAGCGGCTACCTTGTCGAGGGCCGGCGCGGCATCGCCAATGGCATGCAGGCTGGGCAGCTGCAGCCGATTGCCGATCTCGCGCAGCATGTCGTCGTCGATATATTTGACGGAGGCGACAATGGGCGCGCTGGCGTTGCCGGAAGCAAGATCGCTGTCGGAGCCGACCGCCACCGCCGCGACGATCGCCGGTCCGTTCGGCAAATGCTGGATTAGGACGGCAGACCGGCCAGTTTCTACCGCGTCCGGCGCGACGATCGGGCGGACGCTGCCGCTGGGCGGGCGCCGCCCACGTAGAAAACCGAAGCTCGCGGCAAGTTCCTTCGCCAGCTCGGCGGCGCCGGCATCGCCAGAGGCGCGGAAGCGCGCGTATTGGAGTCGATCGGAGCCGCCGACCACGAGCACGACGTCATGATCGAAGAAATCTTCCAGCCATTTTCCGATATGGCGCTCGACCCATTGCGGATCGTCGTCGCGGCGAATGGCCTGCGTAGCGTCTGGCGTTGCGGCAACGCTCTCGACTTCGCGCAATATGCGCGCGCCGCGATCCGCGATCGCTTGCTGGATCAATTGCCGCTCGTGATCGAACGAGGCTTCATCCACACGCCGGGCGGACGTCAATACTGCGGCGGCGAGGCAAACGATCGCCACGACCGCGGGTACGCCGATCGTCAGGACCAGGCGCAGGCGCGCGCGGTCCCGGCGCGACCGGTTGTTCTCCCCGGCGATTCGCGGCCACGCCGAAGTGGTCACGCTTCCCTCTTTGCATCATTCTTGTTCGCCGCGACCGTAAGGCGAAAGGATTGCAACTCGCTTGCAGTTAAGCCGGAAAAGCCGGTACCGGGCGAACGGGAATTCTTAGTGAAAGTTAACGCGCGGTAAATTTCATCGCGGCAGAGCCAGTGTACAGGCGTTGCTGCCGGGCGTTGGGCGCCCTTACGAGGCTTGGCTGGTGGCGGCGCTCACCGCCTGTTGCTGTACGGCGGGCGCGGAATGGC
Organism: Xanthobacteraceae bacterium; assembly: GCA_050010955.1. Classification (GTDB taxonomy): domain Bacteria; phylum Pseudomonadota; class Alphaproteobacteria; order Rhizobiales; family Xanthobacteraceae; genus BOG-931. The sequence continues at coordinate 4,190 of JBEKJZ010000115.1, forward strand.
GATATGGGCCGCGCGCAACGCCGCCGACCAGCGCTCGCGAAGGTCGGTAAAATACGGTTCCCCCGGCTCGATGCGGTGGATCAGGTCGGCGTCGCAGACATCGCGTCGCACGACCACGAGATCGATCGGCAAGCCGACGCTCAGATTCGAGCGCATGGTCGAGTCGATGGAAACGAGACCCACCTTCAGCGCGTCATAGAGGTCCATGCCGTAGCTGACCGCGCGATCGAGCACCGGCTTGCCGTATTTGTGCTCGCCGATTTGCAGATACGGCGTGTCGGTGGTGGATTCGATGAAATTGCCGGCGGAATAGACCATGAACAACCGCATGCGTTCGCCCGCGATCTGACCGCCGAACAGGAAAGAGACGTCGAACGTCACATCCGAGGCCTCGAGCGCCTTGCCCTCCGTGGCAAGCAGCGTACGGATGACGTGCCCGACGCGTTGCGCGGCCTGGAACATGGTGGGCGCGTTCATCAGCGTTTCGTGCTCGCCGGTTTCGGGATTGTCGTACCCTTCCGTCAGGATGCTCACCACCGATTGGCTGATGGAAAGATTCCCCGCCGACGCGATTGCCATGATGCGCTTGCCGGGGTCCTTGAAGATGTGCAGCTTGCGGAAGGTGGCGATATTGTCGACGCCCGCATTGGTGCGCGTGTCGGCGAACATCACCAGCCCCTCGCGCACCAGAATTCCGCAGCAATAGGTCATCGATTCGTCAGCTCCGCCGGTGCGATCCTTATAGCGGCAGCGCTACATTTGCGGCAATGGCGCGGCCGCTCGTGGCTCACTGATCGACTTTGATCGCAACCGCCAAGGTCTCATCACTCGCGCCGTAGCGCGTACCGCGTACCGGAGCGGCACCGAGGGCGTCGAGCCCGATGGCGACGCGAACATAGGCGTCGGTCGGACAGATGCAATTTACCACATCGAAGCCGACCCAGCCGAGACCGGGCACAAAGGCTTCCGCCCAGGCGTGACCACCGTCCTCAACTATGGTGTCGGCAGAGCCGGCAGCGCTGAGATAGCCGGCGACATAACGCGCCGGGATGCCGAGGCTGTGCGCGGCGCCGATGAAGATGTGGGTCACATCGCAGGCGGCGCCACGCTTCTGCGCGAAGGCCTCCGCTGCGGTGAACGCGGCCGGCGACGCATCCCCCGCATGGGTCATCGCATCGTGCAGCCGTTCCTGCAGTGCATGGAGACAAGCGAGAACGTCGCCGCGGTCCGCGGCGCGGACATCGGCGGCAAAATCGCGTATCCGCAAGTCGGCTTGCGTCGGGGACGTGTCGCGCAGAAACAGGTTCGGCGGAAATCGCTCGACGGCGCCGCGCACCACTCCATTGGTGTCTTGCGTCTCGACCTCGCCGTCCACCTTGACGCTCAACGCGTTGAACGGGCCAACGGCGGTGAAGACGTGGGTGAGATTGCCGAAGGCGTCCTCATGCGCGTGAAGCCGCACGTCCGCGGACACATCGATGCGCCAGCCGATCACATACTGGCCTTCGTGGTTGCGCGGCGTGAGCCGCAGCACTTGGATCACGCCTGCGGCCGCCGGCTCATAGCGGCGGAGCATGCTTTGGGCGATGCGAAGGCGCATAACGGATGACAGACGACAGACGACAGATGACAGATGCCGGATGATAGACGAGGCGGGCCCTTCTGTCCTCCGTCGTCCGTCCTCCTGCTTAAAGCAGATATTGCTGCGCTATGGCGGTTCCGAGCCGGTTGTTGTCTTCGACGAAATCGTCGATGAACTCGTGCAATCCGGTCTGAAAAATTTCCGCGATGCGGCTGTTTTGCAGTCGGGCGCGGACGGCGCGGGCCTGCCGCTGCGCCGGTCCCTGGCGGCCGTAGGCGTGGGCGATGCGATCGAGATTCTGCACCAGGTTCTCATAGCAGCTGGCCAGCGAGCGCGGCATCTCGTCCCGGAGCATGAGCAAATCGGCGACCAGCCACGGTTTAACGTTCTCGCGATAGACCCAGTGATAGGAGGTGAGCGCCGATACCGAGCGAAGAATCGCTGCCCACTGAAAGTAGTCGAGCGGGCCGCCGATCTTCTCGTGCGCCGGCAGCAGCAGATGATACTTGACGTCGAGGATGCGGGCGGTGTTGTCCGCGCGTTCGATGAAGACGCCGAGCCGCGAGAACCAGTAGGCGTCGTTGCGCAGCATGGTGCGATAGGCCGAGCCGTCGAAACGCAGTGAGGATTCCTGCACCCAGCGCAGGAACCGGGCAAACTCCTCGCGCGAACGCGGACCGTTGCCCCATTTCTTGAGCTCGAGCCAGGCGCTGTTGATGGTGTCCCACATCTCGATGGTGAGCGCGGTGCGCACCGCACGCGCGTTGACGCGCGCGGTCTCGAAGCAGTTGCGGATCGAGGACGGATTGCTAGTGGAAAAGGCGAGGAATTCGGTGACGGTTTCCTCGTTGGCTTCCGGATAGGCCGCGAAGAAGGCACCGGCGCAGCCCGCCGTGGCGACCGCAGACTCCCATTCGTTCGAGGCGCCGACGTACGCCAGCGGCAGCGCCGTCAGCCGGTATGTGGTGTCGAGGATGCGAGCCAGATATTCCGCGCGCTCGACGTAGCGAGCGAGCCAGTAGAGATTATCGGCCGTGCGCGACAGCATCGCTCTTAAGCCTTCCTCATCCGTCCAACACCCAGGTGTCCTTAGTGCCGCCGCCCTGGCTCGAATTGACCACGAGCGAACCCTTCTTCAGCGCCACCCGGGTGAGACCGCCGGGCACGATGCGCACGCGATCGCCGCCCGACAGCACGAACGGCCTCAGGTCGACGTGGCGCGGCGCAAGACCGTCGTCGACGCAGGTCGGGCACGTCGACAGCGCCAGCGTCGGCTGAGCGATGAAATTCTTCGGATCGGATTTGAGCTTGGCGCGGAACGCGGCGACCGTGGCCTTGTCCGCTTTCGGCCCGATCAGCATGCCGTAGCCGCCGGAGCCGTGCACTTCCTTCACCACCAGCTCCTCGATGTGGTCGAGCACATAGGCCAGGTGCTCGCTGTCCCGGCAGCGCCAAGTCGGCACGTTCTTTAAGAGCGGCTCCTCACCGAGATAGAATCTCACGATGTCCGGCATATAGCTGTAGACTGCCTTATCGTCGGCGATGCCGGTGCCTACCGCATTGGCCAGCGTGATGTTGCCGGCCTGATAAGCCGACATCAGGCCGGGCACGCCGAGCGCGCTATCGGGCCGGAACACCAGCGGATCCAGAAAATCGTCATCGATGCGGCGGTAGATCACGTCGACGCGCTTCAAGCCCTCGGTGGTGCGCATGTGGACGACGTCGTCCTTCACCGTGAGGTCGCGGCCTTCGACCAATTCGACGCCGAGCTTGTCGGCCAGGAATGAATGCTCGTAATAGGCGGAATTGTGGACGCCGGGCGTGAGCAGCACGACGGTCGGCTCGGCGGAGACGGTCGGCGGCGCGATCGATTTCAGCGTCGCTAAAAGTTCGTCCGGGTAGTTCTCGACCGGCGCCACGCGGTAGCGCGAGAACAGCTCCGGAAACAGCCGCAGCATGATCTCGCGGTTTTCCAACATGTAGGACACCCCGGAGGGCGTGCGCGCATTGTCCTCGAGCACGTAGAAATTTTCGGCGTCGACGCGCACGATATCGATGCCGGCGACATGGACATAGATGTCGTGAGGCACCTTTTGGCCGTTCATCTCCGGGCGGAACACCGGATTTTGAAAGATCAGGTCCTCCGGCAGGATCTGCGCCTTGAGAATTTCGCGGCGACCGTAAACGTCCTTGAGGTAGGCATTGATGGCTTTGACGCGCTGCTCGAGGCCGCGTTGCAGGACCGTCCACTCGGCCGCGGAGAGGATGCGTGGAATGACGTCAAACGGGATGAGACGTTCCTGCGCCTCGGGGTCGCCATAGACCGCAAACGTGATGCCGATGCGGCGGAAAAACAGCTCCGCCTCGCGCCGGCGGAAGTCGAGCACATCCGGTGGAACCTCGCCCAGCCAGCGCGAAAGTTCGGCGTAGGCCGGTCGCACCGCGCCGTGGCTGCCCCGCATTTCGTCGAACATGTCGGTCCCCGGCCAACTCGAGTGCACACTCGAAATGCCTGCCGCATCAACAGCGATAGCACATTTGTTGCAATCTTTGCGCCAACTCGAACGGGCGAGGGGACGGCCTAAGTCTCCCCGTTCCCCCCGTTATTGCTCATGTTTTAGGCGCGATGATCATTGCTGCGGCGGGAAGCGTTGGAATTCCAACCCGCTTGCCGTAACGGTCGGCATTGACCGCGCCGTCCAATTCGCACTCATGGCACGGTTAAGCTGCAGATCGAGCGTGTAATCCGGGGAAAAGCACAGTGACCGCGAATATCATACATCTGGCGACGACCTGGGTTATCCCGGTGATCATTGCCGTCACGTTTCACGAAGCGGCGCATGGCTTCGTGGCGCACCTTCTCGGCGACGACACGGCGTGGCGGCTCGGACGCGTCAGCTTCAATCCGCTCAAGCACATCGATCCGGTCGGCACGATCCTACTGCCCGGCATCCTGCTACTGCTGCGCTCGCCGTTTCTGTTCGGCTACGCCAAGCCAGTGCCGGTCAATTTTCGGGCGTTACGCCACCCGCGACGCGACATGGTGCTGGTTGCCGCCGCCGGACCGGCCATGAACATTGCGCTCGCCGTTGTTGCGGCGCTGGCGTTTCACGTCGTGTTTTATCTGCCGGCCACGAGCGCGCAATGGCTGGCGCAGAATCTAAACAACGCACTGCTGATCAACGTGGTCCTAGCGGTGTTCAATTTGTTTCCGCTGCCGCCGCTCGACGGCGGCCGTATCCTGGTCGGAATCCTGCCGCGGGCGGCGGCAGCCCCGCTGGCACGATTGGAGCCCTACGGGATTGCAATCCTCATCGGTCTTCTCTTCTTACTGCCGTTGCTGGGAGCCCAATTGGGATTGAATCTCAGCGTCGTGTCGCGCGCGCTCGGCATGGCGACCGGCGCGATCATCGAGGTCATCCTTCGCCTCACCGGCAATTTGTAACGTTCAGCGCAACGCATGCCGCGCCAGCGCGGCGTCGAGTACCTGCCTGGTATGGCGTGCAATCATCAGGTTCTCGTCGGTCGGTATGACCGTGCAGCGAGGCTAGCTGCCATTCCAGCGGGCGAGAGTCCCGCCAACAGAGATGCTATGGGGCGGCGGCGAGGATATTGCATCCATCGGCGCTGATGTGAATCGATGGAGCACCCC
>JBEKJZ010000116.1:0-9332 GCA_050010955.1 Xanthobacteraceae bacterium
GATGTGTTCGAGAGCAAATTCATGCTGCCGTGGTCGTTTTCCGAGGAAGCGGCGGCGGAAAAATACATGCCGCAACTGCAACACAATATGTGGATCGTTGCGGCAAGGAGCGCGGTGCTCTCGGTCATTACCGGCGGCGGCAAATGGGTCGAGGTCAAAACCCATGCCGATCCGCTTTATCAGCATTTGATCGTCACCGCCGAGAGGAAATTCTGGCGCTGCGTCGAGAGCGGCGAGCCCCCTCGGCTGTTTGGCGTGGAGCCGTCACGACCACGCATCGAGGCGGTTCGTATCGTCGACATGAGCACCTCCAATGCTTGGGCCGAATTCGCCGGCATCTTTGCCCGTACTCGGGACGCCCACCTCGAACACGAGCAGGCGAAGGCCGAGCTCAAGAGCCTGATGCCGGAGGACGCCAAGGAGGCGATCGGCCATGGTGTCCGCGCCAAGCGCTCCAAATCCGGCGCGGTTAGTTTCGACCTCCAAAGCGGGGAGGACAGCCATGCAGCGGTCCAGTGAGACCATCGGAACAATCGCTGCGGCGCTAGCCAAAGCGCAGGCCGAGCTCGTCAATCCCGAGAAATCGCTCGTAGCGACGATCCGGCCGGACGGCCATGGCGTGGCTGAACGCTCGTTCCGCTATGCCCCGCTGTCGAGCGGGCTCGACATCGTGCGCAAGACCTTGAGCCAACATGAGATCGCCACGGTGCAAACCACGGCGATCGATCAGGCGGCCGGCATCGTCAATCTCACCACCATGCTGGCCCATGCCTCGGGGGAATGGATCGCCTCCGATTGGCCGGTTTGCTCGGTCAGCGACACGGCAAGGCCGCATCGTATGGGAGCGGCGCTCACCTATGCGCGGCGCTATGCCTTGTTCACCCTGGTCGGCATCGCCGGCGAGGACGACCTGGACGCGCCCGATCTCGATGCGCCCATGGCCTCGAATGCGGCGAATGATAAACCTGCGGCGAACCGGGCTGGCCGGTTAAACGGGAGCCAGCATCATTCCGCTCATTCAGTCTCGTCGAAGCGCGGGCCGAGGCGTGGTGCCAATGCTCCAAAGGCGAACCTCGATCCGGACGCTTCGGTGGCCTTGCGCGAACAAATTCTCGCCGAACTGAAGGACATTGCCTCTGCTGAGGAGGCTTCAAGCTGGGCATATCGAATCCTAGGCGCCAAGAACAGTTTGGTCATGGCCGATGCTCGGCTTGTCGAGGAGGCGTTCCAGGCCAGACTAGCAATTTTTGCAAGCACCGCCGCGACCGAAATCATGGATGTGTCATCGCCACCAGTGGCGTCCGAGCCGCAGGCGCCTTTGTCCCTCCGCGAAACATCCATTCCCGAAGGCATCAATAAGAGCCGGCTGGCACACCCGGAGCCGCGTCGCTGCCGTGACAAGGACCACATTAAATTTGTGGCTAAGCAGCCGTGTCTGATCTGCGGCAGACGGCCCACGGACGCCCATCACCTGCGTTTCGCGCAAAACCGGGCCATTGGCCGCAAGGTCAGCGACGAATTCACCGTTCCATTGTGTCGGGGCCACCATCGCGAGCTCCACCGCTCCGGAAATGAAGCCGCATGGTGGAGGAATGCGGGCGTCAACCCAACCATCAGCGCCAGGGCCCTTTGGCTCGAAACGCATCCGCTACGGGCGGGCCCGGATAGCTTGCCCTCTGCTGTCGCAGAATTGCCAGTGGCTGGCGCGGCGGATCGCCTGAAGTCCGACCTTGATCGGCCGGTCGGCTTCCGCAGCACTGATCCAACGACAACATCAGAGGAGACCACAGCTCCCGATGAGGTCGCTTAGACCTCATCGGTTTCAGTAACAATGGTAGTCTTAATCAATAACACCTGCTTCTGTGGCGCCGGTCACGCGGAGTTGCGAATGGTCGACTTTGCCGGCTCGTTTTTTGATATCACCAGCGGTGGAAACAAACGAAAGAATTGATCTCGCGATGCACTGCAATGATGCAATTATCGATCCCAACCATCCGCCAGTTCGGACTAAAGGGAGGAACGTTCTTTGCCTCGGGCAGCGGAACAATCTGCGGGCGCAGCGGCAGGATTTTGCTTTTGAGAACTTTCGCCCCCCGCCGAATCCTCTTAGCGCAGAGAATGAGAAACCCTCGGGCTTTGCCCGGGGGTTTCCATTCACGCAACGGCGACGCGTAGCCGGCGTTTCCTGAGAGCGCGCCTAGGCTGCAGACGCCGTCGTCTTTGGCGCCTTGGCGGCCTTCTCGGCTTTCTCGCGCGCCTCGTTGGCGCGCATTTGCGACAGCGTCAGCTGCACGTTGCTGTCGAACACGTATTGCGCCGGCCGCTGGTTTTCGAGCGAGATTTCCGGGGCCATCGGGCCTTCGGTCTTGACGCCGCGCCACGCGATCGCCAGCGCCTGGAGCGGATGCTGCATCATAGCGTCCGCCGCGGTCGGCTCGTAGCCGCAATGCGCCATGCAGTTCGCGCACTTCTCGTACCGGCCGGTGCCGTAGGCATCCCAGTCCGTCGTCTCCATCAATTCCTTGAACGTCCCGGCATAACCTTCGCCGAGCAGATAGCAGGGCTTCTGCCAGCCGAAGATGTTGCGCGTCGGCATGCCCCACGGCGTGCAATGGAATTCCTGGTTGCCGGCGAGGAAGTCGAGGAACATGGAGGAGTGCGTCAGGTTCCACTTCTTGCCTTTGCCGAGCGCAAAGACTCTGCGGAACAATTCCTTGGTCTTGCGGCGACTAAGGAAGTGCTCCTGGTCGGGCGCCCGCTCATAAGCGTAGCCTGGCGAGATCGAGACGCCGACGCCGAGTTCCGCGGTAAGATCGAGGAATTTGGCGATGTCCTCGGCCGGATGGCCGTCGAAGATCGTGCAGTTGACGTTGACGGCGAAACCCTTGGCCTTGGCCGCTTTGATAGCGTCCACGGCTCGTTCGAACCCGCCCTCCATGCAGACCGACTTGTCGTGGTGCTCCTTGATCCCGTCCAGATGGACTGAGAAGAACAGGTAGGGCGATGGCTCGAACAGATGCAGCTTCTTCTCGAGGAGAAGCGCATTGGTGCACAATGAAACGAATTTCTTTCGTGCCACGATCCCCTTGACGATTTCGCCGATCTCTTTGTGGATCAACGGTTCGCCGCCGGGAATGGCGACCATCGGCGCGCCGCACTCGTCGACCGCGTCGAGGCATTCCTGCACGGAAAGGCGTTTGTTCAAAATCGCATCGGGATAATCGATCTTGCCGCAGCCGACGCACTCGAGATTACAGCGGAACAACGGTTCCAGCATGAGCACCAGCGGGTAACGCTTGCGCCCGGCAAGTCGCTGCCGGAGTATGTAGGAGCCAACGGCCGCCGTTTGTCGCAGTGATACAGTCACAATCGTTTCCTTCTATAGTTTGCCTTTTTCGTCTGCCGCCGACCGGCGGCCAAGCTAGACCTTCGCCGCCGCCCGTTCAGGCGTTCTGCCGTCCGTCAATTCCGGCGGCAAGCGAAACTCGATGGTTTCCTGCCGGCCGGTCAACTCGCTGACCTCGACCGGCCCCAGCCGGCGCAACGCGTCGATGACGTCCTCGACCAGCACTTCCGGCGCCGAAGCACCCGCCGTGATGCCGACGGTATGGGCGCCGTTGAACCACTCCGGCTGCAGCTCGCTGCCGTCGGCGATAAGATAGCACGGCGTGCCGGCCTCGTTGCCGATCTCGCGGAGCCGGTTGGAATTGGAACTATTCTTCGCGCCGACCACGAGAATAACGTCGACGAGCTTGCTGAGTTCACGCACCGCCGTCTGCCGGTTCTGGGTGGCGTAGCAAATATCGCGCGTCTCCGGCCCGACGATATCGGTGAACCGGCGATGCAACGCCGCGATGATGTCGCGCGTATCGTCCACACTGAGCGTTGTTTGGGTAACGTAGGCCACCGGCGTGTCGGGCGGGATGTCGAGGGAGGCGACGTCGTTCTCGGTCTGCACCAAGGTCACCGGCTCGGAGATCTGGCCCATCGTGCCCTCGACCTCGGGGTGGCCGGCGTGGCCGATAAGAACCAGGCGGCGTCCCTGCGCCACATAGCGTTTGCCCTGATTGTGCACCTTGGTGACCAGCGGACAGGTGGCGTTGAGAACCGGGAGCTCGCGTGCCGCCGCCTCTTCCTCGACGCTTTTGGCCACGCCATGGGCGCTGAAGATGGTAACCGCGTTCGGGGGAACCTCGGACAGGTCCTCAACGAAATGCGCCCCCTTGGCCTTCAGGCTCTCCACGACGTGCTTATTGTGGACGATCTCATGGCGCACGTAGACCGGCGGACCGTACTTCTGCAGCGCACGCTCGACGATCTCGATGGCACGCACGACGCCGGCGCAAAAACCGCGGGGCTGGGCGAGTATGACCTTCATCAACGACCTCCAGGCGGGTGCCGGACTGCGGCGTTGGGCCGCAAGAGCCGCGGGCGGCCGCCCCCATGCTCCCAGTCCAATACTTTGGCTACGACGCCGTGACAACCAACTTGGCCACGTTTCTGTGACAATCAAGCCCGTTCTCGGCGACCCCAGGCAGCCGATCGATCATGGTTTCTAAGCGGAACCATTGGGCTGAAAGGGGGCTCCTTGTCCAGCGCACGCCCCTCGCCCACCGCACCCCGGCTGTGGCCTGCGGTCCCCCGGGATTTCTAGGAAAATATCCATGATTTCACTTTTGTGGCATTTCAGGGCATCTAGTGCCGCGCCAAGCCGGGGGAGATTCCGTGAACGCACTGCACGCGCGCCCAGGTTCCGTCCGAACGGAGGGGCCTGCAGCTCCGCGCACGGGGGATGTCCTTGTGCCATGCTGTAGGCCGTCAAAGCGTGTGCCTCCATTTCGCCTTTCTCTTAACCCCTCAAACACCGGTTTGCCGTCACCCGCCTCACGTCCCACGCCTCAAACGTCGGTTTGATCTCCTCATCCCATGAAGACACTTACCGCCTTCGTTGTTCGCACGATTGCATTTTGCATCCACTTCCCTTGGTGGGTGATCGCCGGCGCCATCGTGCTCGCGGCCGTGTCGACCTGGTATGCCGCCAGCCATTTCTCGATGACGACGGATATCAATCAGCTCATTTCCAGCAATAGTCCGGGGCGGCAACGGGAACTGGCATTCGAAAGGGCTTTCCCGCAATTCGATTCGATCATTGCGGTGATCGACGCGCCGACGCCGGAGCTGGTGGAGCAGGCCACCGGCGCGCTGGTTGCGCGGCTGTCGCAGCAGAAGAATTTCTTCCGTTCCGTCCAGGATCTGCAGGGCAGTTCCCTGTTTGCTCAGAACGGTCTGTTGTTCGAGCCAATCGACGAGCTGGCGCCGCAGATGAGCATGCTGTCGCAGGCACAGCGGCTCATAGAGGTCCTGGCCGGCGACCCGAGTTTGCGCGGCGTGGTCCGCGCGCTGCAGTTCGGGTTGCTCGGCGTCCAGGGCGGCAACATCAAGCTCGACGACATGACCTGGCCGATGACGCTCGCCGCCAATACGCTCGACCAGGTCAAGGCAAATCAGCCCGCAAGCTTCTCCTGGCGCGTGCTGGTTCAGGGCCACGAGGCCAAAACCGCCGATCTGCGGCGGTTCGTGAAACTCACCGCTGTGCTCGATTATTCGGAGCTCGAGCCGGGTCTGAAGGCGAGCAATGCCGTCCGCCAAGCTGCCGCGGACCTCAATCTCGCATCCGCTTATCAAGCACCACTGCGGTTGACTGGCCCCGTGCCCATGAACGACGACCAGTTCGCCACGATCAAAGAGAACGCGGTGCTCAACGCCGTCGTGACCATTGCCGTCGTGCTCTTCATCCTGTGGATGGCGCTGCGTTGGATGCGGATCATTTTCGCCGTGTTCGTCAGCCTTGTGGTCGGACTTTCCGCCACGGCGGCACTGGGCATGCTGCTGGTCGGTACTCTCAACCTGATATCGGTGTATTTCGCCGTGCTGTTCGTCGGCCTCGGTGTCGATTTCGGCATCCAATTCAGCGTCCGCTACCGGGCCGAACGGCATGAAGTCGATGGTCTATACGAAGCCCTCCTGCATGCCGGGCGCCGCGCCGGCGCGCCGCTGACGCTTGCCGGGCTCGCCACTGCCGCGGGCTTTCTTTCATTCCTCCCGACGGCCTACCGGGGATTGTCCGAGCTCGGCTTGATCGCCGGCCTCGGCATGCTGATCGCCTTTGTTACCAGCATTACTTTGTTGCCGGCCCTGCTCAGCCGCCTCAAGCCGCGGAGCGAGCCGCATCCACTCGGCTACGCACTCCTGGCGCCGGTCGACGATTTCCTCGAGCGCTATCGCGTACCGATCCTCATCGGCACCGCGCTCGTCATTCTGGGCGCGTCGCCGCTGCTGTTTTGGCTGCGGTTCGATTTCAATCCGATGAACCTGCGCAATCCCAATGTCGAGTCCGTCGCCACCTTCCTTCAACTCGAGAAGGAGCAGGAAAGCGGCATCAACGATATCCAGGCGCTGGAGCCGACATTGCCGGCAGCCGACCAGCTTGCCGTCAAGCTCAGGGCCTTGCCTCAGGTTGCGCGCGTGGTGACGCTTTCGACGTTCATTCCGGATCACCAGCAGCAAAAGCTGCCGTTGATTCAGAGCGCGGCAAAGACGCTCGATCCCGCGCTGAACCCGCCGAGCGTCAGCCCGCCGCCGACGGACGCGGAAAATGTCGCCATCATCAATTCCACGGTCAATGCGCTCAATCGCCTGGCCGGCAGCGCTCCCGGTCCCGGTGCCGCCGCGGCCAAGCGGCTGGCCGCGGACATGACCGCGCTCGCCAAGGCCGATCAGGCGACACGCCAGCGGGCCGAAACGGCGTTCGTGCAGCCGTTGCGAACGGCGCTCGACAAGCTGCGCAATCTGCTCAAGGCGCACGAAGTCACCCGCGACAACCTGCCGCCCGAGCTTGTCGGCCAATGGATGACGCCGGACGGGCAGGCCCGGCTCGAGATCGCCCCGAGCGGCAATACCGACAACAATGCGACGCTGCGGACGTTCGCGCATGCCGTGCAGAGCGTGGCGCCCAATGCAACGGAGGGTCCGATCTCGATTCTCGAGGCGCGCCGCACGATCATCACCGCCTTTCTCGAGGCTGGCGCCTACGCGCTGCTGTCGATCGCCGTCCTGTTGTGGATCACCTTGCGGCGGGTGGGTGACGTGTTGTTGACGCTCATCCCGCTCCTGGTGGCAGGCGTCGTCACGCTGGAAATCTGCGTGGCAATCGACTTGCCGCTCAATTTCGCCAACATCATCGCGCTGCCGCTCCTGCTCGGCGTCGGCGTGGCGTTCAAGATTTACTACATCATGGCGTGGCGCGAGGGACAGACCAAATTATTGCAGTCGGTGCTGACCCGAGCTGTGACGTTCAGCGCCTGCACGACGGCGACCGCATTCGGCAGCCTGTATTTTTCCAGCGATCCGGGTACGTCCAGCATGGGCAAGCTGCTCGCCATCTCGCTGTTGACGACGATGACGGCGGCGGCACTGTTCCAGCCGGTGCTGATGGGCAAGCCACGCGACGAGGAAGCACGCGAGCATGCCCAGCGCAAAAGCGTCGGCGCTTCGTCAAATTGAAGCGACCGGGCAGACCAGCCTGTAAGCTACTCTAGCGACGCGCGGAATTCTCAGGTTTCGGCAAGGCCTGAGGTTTGTGCGCCGCTGCGGCTGCGGAGTGGCTGGGATTAAAGCGGGGATCGATCTCGTTGTAGGCCGAATCCGGCAATCGCGTCCAATATTGATTTTGCCCTAACAGTGAAATGCCGAGATAGCCGCGCACGATGAGCGATTGACCGTCAGGCGAGAGATTCATCAAGGCGCCGTAAACTTGGCCGTACCGCGGATCGAGGATAGTCCCATCATCGTAATGCAAACCGTCGCGCTTCATGCCGCGGATGATCTCGAGGCCCCGCCACGGCTTGTCGTGGCGATCGTCCTTGCACTGATCGCAAACGACGCTCATGCTCTCGCCCGGCTTCAGGAACATCTTGACGATGGTCCCATCATAGATACCGTCGTGATCGCGAATGAGAAACCAGCCGGTCGGTTGTCCGGTTTCTTGATCGACTGCTTGCCAAAGTCCGGCTGCTGTCGGCTCCGCGCCCAGCGCATGACCGGCGACGAGCGCTAGCAATGCTGCGGCAGCGATTATGTACTTTGCTCGCATCTCGGCTCTCCGAATTTCGATGATCTTAATCCATGGCGGTGCGCCGGTTCCACGGAACGGCGTTCACGGCGCGGGAACATGATCGTCGGTTGCGTTAATTCATAAGCATTCATCGCCGGTCGCGAATATCCAATATGCAACGCGCAGCCCCTGCGCAAGCGGTCAGACTTCGCGAACACAACCGCCACACGCATAGACAAATCAGCTCGAGACGGCAAAATTTTGAATATAGTGTGAAGCCGTGTGTCGCCGTGCCGGCAGAATTTGACGACTTTGGCCGGCGGCTAGCGGCGGAACTGGCGGATTTTCCACTTGAACGCCGCCGCAACGTCGAGGATCGTAGCGGCTGGTGGGGAATGAACGGGCCGGCCGGCCGGCGGCCACCAGGGGGAACGACCATGGCGAACAAGACCATCATCAGCTGCGCGATCACTGGGTCGATCCACACTCCGACCATGTCGGACGCGCTGCCGATCACGCCCGATCAGATCGCGACGCAAGCAATCGATGCCGCCAAGGCCGGTGCCGCGATCCTGCATTTGCACGCGCGCGATCCGCAGGATGGGCGGCCGTCGCCGGACCCGAATGTCTTCATGCAGTTCCTGCCGCGCATCAAGCAAAGCTGCGACGCGGTGGTCAACATCACCACCGGCGGCGCCGTGACCATGACGGTGGAGCAGCGCATCGCGGCGGCGCTGCAGCTGTCGCCGGAAATGTGCTCGCTCAACATGGGATCGATGAACTTCGCGCTCTACCCGATGGCGCGGCGCTACAAGAGCTGGAAATACGATTGGGAAGAGAGTTATCTCACCAACTCCGACGCCTATATCTTTCCCAATACCTTTCGCGACATTGAAAAAATCTCCAAGCTTCTCGGCGAAGGCCATGGCGTCAAATTCGAGCATGAGTGCTACGACACCGGTCATTTATACAACCTCGCCCATTGCATCGACCGCGGCATGTTCAAGCCGCCGGTTTTTGTGCAGCTGATCTTCGGCATCCTCGGCGGCATCGGCGCCGAGCTCGACAATCTACTGTTCATGAAACGCACTGCCGACCGGCTGTTCGGCGATCAATATTTCTGGTCGGTGCTCGCCGGCGGCCGCCACCAGATGAATTTCTGCACCAACGCCGCCATGATGGGGGGCAACGTGCGCGTCGGCCTCGAGGACTCGCTCTA
>JBEKJZ010000117.1:0-17728 GCA_050010955.1 Xanthobacteraceae bacterium
GTCAATGCGCGCGTCGCCCTCGTCACCGCCCAGCACGATCGCGTGGTGGCCTCGTACACCTTGCTGGCGGCCGTCGGCGGCCTCTCGATGCCGAGGCTCGGGCTCGACGTTTTGATTTACGATCCGCAAGTGCACTACCAACAAGTGCGAGATGCCTGGATCGGGGTGCGCAATCCCGACGGCAGATAGACACGGCCGGCGCTGCTGCAGCCCGGATTGCTGGTCCACAGCGATTGTTGCGTTCGCTTTTCGTCATGACATACTGGCTGGCAACATTGCATAGTTGCGCTCACTTGATTCGCGGTCGGCGAGCTGCCGGTGACCAGCGGCGTGCGGCGGCTGCGGGGGAACGCACGAATTAAGACGAGGATGCGCGCATGACGCAACCGGCGAAATCGCAAGAACCATCGATGGAGGAGATTCTCGCCTCCATTCGCCGCATCATCGCCGATGACGATGCCGGCAGGATCGCAAAACGGGCGTCCGACGCCCCGTCAGCGCCCGAGGCATCAGAGGCGCACGATGCGTTCGGACAGCCTGCCGAGCCGCCGCGGCCGTCGTTCTCCGCTCAGCCGGAGCCGAATATCCCCGAGGCCCCTGCCGAAACGTTGGCCGATTCTGCGGCAACGAGCGCGGCAGAGGAGAACCACGCCTCCGAGATCCTCGATCTCACTGAATCAATGACGGCGCGCATGTTCAGCGAGCCCGAACCCGCTCCAGCACCTGCGCCCGATGCGACGCCGGAATTTCGCGAACCCGAGCCGGCGCGGGAATTTCATGAGCCTGAGCCGCAATTTCCTGAGCTTGAGCCTGAGCCGGCGCCGCAATTTTACGCGCGTGAGCCCGAGCCGCAATTTCATGAGCCTGAGCCTGAGCCCGAACCGGCGCCGCAAATGCAGGAGCCCGAGCCGGCGCCGCAATTTCACGTGACCGAAAACTATTCGGATGCGCACGTCGAAGAGGCGGTCGAAGAACCTGCTGTGCCACCGCCCTTAGAGCCATCGGTCCGCTACGTCGCGCCGGAGACCGAATGGCGTGGCGCTGCCGATCGCGGTGCCGGTGAACGAGGCGCTGGCGAGCGCGGGCCGCTCCTGTCGAGCGCGACCACTGCCGCCGTCGACTCCGCGTTCAACGCGCTGGCGCACACCGTGCTGGTGCAGAACGCGCGCACGCTCGAGGACCTGGTGCGCGAGATGTTGCGGCCCATGCTGAAGACTTGGCTCGACGACAATCTGCCCGGCCTGGTCGAACGCCTAGTGCGGGCCGAGATCGAGCGCGTCGCACGCGGGCGCTGAGCCGCCCCTAAAGTGCACTTCGGCGGACTTGAATGCTTCACGCGCCTTTGAGCGCGGCAGCAAGCCTGAGCGCCTGGTCCGACAGCACCGCCGGCTCTTCCTTGTGGCTCGCCGGTGGTCGCAATGACACGCCGTTCTTGCGCGGAATGACGTGGATATGCAGGTGAAATACCAATTGCCCGCCGGCCGCCTCGTTGAACTGCTGAATGGTCAGGCCGTCGGCGGAAAAGACCGTCATCGCCGCCCGCGCAATCTTTTGCGTCGTCTTGATGAGATGCGCGAGATCGTCGGGCTCGATATCGAGAATCGTGCGGGCCGGCGCCTTCGGGATCACCAGCGTATGGCCCGGCGCGCGCGGCATGATATCGAGAAAGGCGAAAGCCTTGTCGTCCTCATAGACCTTGTGCGCCGGTAATTCGCCGCGAATGATTTTGGCAAAGACATTGTTCGGGTCGTAGCTCGGCATCGTGCTCTCCGCCTCGGCGCATGATCCCGAAAGATGGATAAGGTCTTCGGCAAGATCGTGCGCAATTGAAAGTCGCCGCGATCGTAATCAATCCACTTCGAGAGTGAAATCCTTGCGGTAAGGACCGGCCGCGGCAAGCTCGGTGCCGGCCGCGGCGATATAGGCGCGCTCGCGCACCAGGTAGTCGGCGACCCCTCGCCGCAACGCCGGGTCGGCGATGTAATGGGCCGAATAGGTGGTGGTGGGCATGTAGCCGCGGGCGAGCTTGTGTTCGCCCTGGGCGCCGGCCTCGACGCGGGAGAGCTTGTGCGCGATCGCGTAGTCGATCGCCTGGTAATAGCACAGCTCGAAATGCAGGAACGGATGGTGCTCGACGGCGCCCCAATGGCGGCCGAACAACGTGTGCGAGCCGATGAAGTTGATGGCACCGGCGATCCAACGCCCCGAACGCTTGGCCATGACCAGCAGGATGCGGTCGCGCATGGTCTCGCCGACCAGCGAAAAGAACGGCCGCGTCAGATAGGGCCGGCCCCATTTGCGCGAGCCGGTGTCCATGTAGAACGCGAAGAAGGTGTCCCACACATCTTCGGTAAGGTCGCTGCCGGTCAGCCAGTGCACGCTGATGCCGTTGGCCAGGGCGTCGTGGCGTTCGCGGCGGATGGTCTTGCGCTTGCGTGCGGCAAGCGCGGCGAGGAATTCGTCGAAGCTACCGTAGCCGGCATTTTCCCAGTGGAATTGCTGGTCGGTGCGTTGCAGGAATCCGATCTCGCCGAGGAAGCGGAATTCCGGCTCGGTCGCGAAGGTGACGTGAACGCCGGAGGCGTCGTGCATGCCGCAGAGTTCGACCAAGCCGGCGACCAGCGCGTTGCGCGCTTCGCCGGCCTGCGGACCCGGGCGCACCAAGAGCCGGCGACCGGTGGCGGGCGTAAAGGGCACCGCGACCTGGAGCTTCGGGTAATAGCTGCCGCCGGCGCGCATATAGGCTTCCGCCCAGCCGGCATCGAAGACGTATTCGCCGCGCGAGTGATTCTTGAGATAGCACGGCGCGGAGGCAAGAACGGTGCCGTCGGCTGCTTTGACGAGCACGTGCTGGACCTGCCAGCCGGACCGGCCACCGACCGATTTCGAGGCCTCCAGGGCCGAAAGAAAATGGTGGGATAAGAAAGGGTTTAATACGGTTTCCTGATCTGTCGATGGAGCTGCGCGATCGGCGGCGGGCGCGCAGTCGGCCGGCGGATTGGCGCAGGCGTCCCACGCCGCGATGCCGACCTCGTCGATCGCACTCACCGCGACGACGTTGAACTCCCCCGCAGTCCCGCGTGTGCGCTGTTGCAAGCCCGGCTGCTCGTTCTCGGCGCGGTTCATGGCCGAAAGCCCTCGAAGATCACCTGGTCGGCCCAACGGGTGGCGCGTTGCCGCTCGGCTTCCGTCCGTACCACCCATGTCACGAGCGGCAGGCACAAAATGTGCCGCGCCAGGAGCGGCGCGGACGCCGGCAAATCGCCGAATGCATAAGCGACGAATTGCGGCCGCGCCGTCAAGGCGGGCAGCAGGCTGCGCATGCCGTAACGCAGCCTTGCCGGCATCTGATCCCAATAGGGATGCGGCCGGTATTTTGCCGCCACAATGCCGCGCGGCAGGTGAGGGGCCTTTTGCCGCAGCAGCCTGAGTTGAATCGGGTCGAAGGACATCGGCGCGACGGGTCCGCGATAGCCGGCCAGCAACGCCGCGACGCGCGCCGGCAGACGGCCGTCGCGGTCAAACCGGCTTTTCAATTCGAGCAGCAAGGCGGCGCGTCCGCCGACGAGATCGCAGAGGTCGCCCAGCGTCATCATGCGCTCGGCGCTGCCGCGGAAGGCAACGCGCCTGAGCTCGGCGGCGCTCAGGCGGTCGAGCCGACCGGCGCCGTCGGTGAGGCGCCCCAGCACATCGTCATGATGCACCATGGCCTCGCCGTCGGCGCTGATTTGCAGATCGGCTTCGATACCGTAGCCGCTTTCGATCGCCGCGCGCACCGCGGCGGCGGTGTTCTCGATGATGCCGCGGGCGTCGTCGTGCAATCCGCGATGGGCGATCGGTCGCGCCGTGAGCCAATCCAGCTTGGTCGGCGGCATTACGACACTTCGAATAGGCCTTCGACCTCGATCGCCGCATCGAGCGGCAACGCCGAGACGCCGACCGTCGTGCGCGCGTGCTTACCCTTTTCGCCGAACGCCGCGACCATCAGGTCGGAGGCGCCGTTCATCACCTTCGGACCGTCGACAAAACCCGGCGCCGAATTCACGAAGCCGCCGAGCCGCACGACGCGCACGACCTTGTCGAGGTCGCCGAGCGCGGCCTTGACCTGGGCGAGAAGATTGACCGCGCAGGCGCGCGCCGCTTTTTGGCCGTCCTCGATGGAGACGCTGCCGCCCAGTTGGCCCTTGGCGACCAGCTTGCCGCCGTCGAAGCAAATCTGGCCGGATACCATGAGCAAGTTGCCGGTGCGCACGAACGCAACGTAATTGGCGACCGGCGCGGCCGGTTCCGCGAGCGCGATGCCGAGCTCGCCCAACTTCTTCTCCACCGTTCCGGCCATTCTCGTCCTCCAGATTCCCTCAGCGCCCGAGGAATCTTCGCCGATTGGACTATATCACGCAAGCGAGCCGCCTTTTCGATCGCAGTTGCGACCCCGGGGCAAGGTCCCTATCTTCGCCGCCATCCGGGGACGAACGAAACGGATTGATCGGGAAACTGCCTGTGGGGAGCAGATTTCGGAATCAAGCAGAGCAAGAGGGTTCATGGCTTCGCGTTACCGCTTCGCATCGGGCAGTGCTCTCCTTGCCTGCACATTGATCTTCGCCGCGCCGGCATCCGGCGCCAAAGCGCAAGACAGCCCGCAAGACACCCCAATCGTGCTGGTGCCGCACCGCGCCATCTACGATCTCACGCTCGGTCAGACGCGCGGCAGCGCGCAGATCGTCGGGGTGCGCGGGCGCATTCTCTACGATTTCGACGGCAACGCCTGCGACGGCTATACGCTGCGGTTCCGTCAAGTGTCCGAGCTTGATTCCGGCGAAGGTAAAATATCCACCAGCGACCTGCGCTCCACCACCTGGGAAGGCGGCGACGCCAAGAGCTTCAAATTCACGTCGGAAAACTTCGTCGACGAGAATCTGGTCGATGCCGTCGACGGCAGGGCCGAGCACGGCGCCAAAGCGACGGCCGTCAGCCTGATAAAGCCGGAGCACAAGGTGCTCGATATCGACCCCGCCGTGGTGTTCCCGACCGAGCACATGGTGCGGGTGATCCTGGCGGCGCGCGCCGGCAAGAGCATTCTCGACTTTCCGGTGTTCGATGGATCGGATACCGGCGACAAAGTGTATGACACGCTGACGGTCATCGGTCACAAACTGTCGTCGGACGACCGCAAGCATGGCGATGCCGCCGACAGCGAGACAAAGCTTGCCGCGATCCCGCGCTGGCCGGTCACGATCAGCTATTTCGACAAGGGCCGGGGGCAAAAAAGCACCGAACAAACGGCGGCTTACGCGATCGGCTTCGAGCTTTACGAGAACGGCATTTCGCGTGCTTTGTCGCTCGACTACAACGACTTCGTTGTCGCCGGCAAACTCACCTCGCTTGACATCAAACAGCCAAAGCCCTGCCACTAACGGGTGCCGGCGCGCATCGCAATGACGCTCAGCGCTTGTCCGGCGGCTCGAAGGCCAGTCCCCTGACCACGGCATCGTCGCCGAAGCGGGCGCGGAGGCGGTCGAGGGCGTGTTCGGCTTCGGCGGCGCGCGCATCGACGAAATCGGCGGGATCGGCCTGATCCGCGGTGGCGAGCGCGCTCATGCCGACACCGAGCAGACGGAATTTCGTGCCGTCGGTTTCGCGTTCAAGCAGCCCGCGTGCTGCGGCGAAGATCTTTCCCGCGAGTTGCGTCGGCGCCGCGAACGAATGCGCCCGCGTGCGAATGCGAAAATCGGCAGTTTTCAGCTTCAGCGTCGCTGTCGCGCCGGCCAGCGCCTTTTCCTTGAGGCGAGCGGAAACCTCCTCGGTCTGTGCCCAGAGGATCCGCTCGAGCGCGCGGAAATCGGATATGTCGCGGTCGAACGTGGTCTCCGCGGACACGCTCTTGGTTTCGCGGTCGGCGCTGACCTTGCGCTGATCGATGCCGCGGGCAAGCCGGGCGAGCCGCCTTCCTTCCTCACCATAGCGCCGCACCAACGTGGTCTTGCTTGCCGCCTGCAGATCGGCGATGTGGCGATAACCGTCACGGGCGAGCCGTGCCGCGCTCACCTTGCCGATGCCGAAGATAAAGCTCACCGGCTTCGGCGCCAGGAATGCCGGCGCTTCGCCTAAGCCGAGCACTGCAAAGCCCCGCGGCTTGTCGAGGTCGGAGGCGATCTTGGCGAGGAACTTGTTGCCGGAGAGACCGATGGAGACGGTGATGGCGAGCTTCCCTTCGACGTCGGCGGCAAAGCGGGCCAGCACCTTGGCCGGCGAGAGCCCGTGCAGCCGCTCGGTGCCGGAAAGGTCGAGGAACGCTTCGTCGATCGACAACGGCTCGACCAGGGGCGTCAAGGCCAGCATCAACTGGCGAACCTCGCGGCCGACGCGAGCATACTTTTCCATGTTGGGGCGAATGACGCGGGCGTGCGGACACAGCCGCAGCGCTTCAAACATCGGCATCGCCGACTTCACGCCGAAGGTGCGGGCGACGTAGCAGGCCGCGGCGACGACGCCGCGGCGGCCGCCGCCGACGATGACCGGCTCGGCGACGAGGGAGGGATCGTCGCGTTTTTCGATCGTGGCGTAGAAGGCGTCGCAGTCGACGTGGGCGATCGCGAGCTGCATGAGTTCGGGATGCCGCAGCAATCGCGGCGAGCCGCAGCTGCCGCAGCGCGCTGCTTGCAGCGCGGCGTCGGCGAGGCAGTCGCGGCAGAATGCGCTCACGGCATGTTACGTTCCTGTTGAGCGCCGAGCGCGCTGCGGGCGCGCGCGACCTCGGCCGGATCGATTCCGGCGCTCAAGGCAAACGCGATCAGGAGACTCTCATCGCCGAGCATATGCTCGAGCACGCCGGCGAGGAAGCCGGGCTCGCCCGCCGCGGCCCGAATCTCCTCCGCCGGTATTCCGGTGGAAGCCAAAAAGCCGGCTAGCCGTTCGGGGTCTTCGGCGATGAAGCCAAGCGCCTGAATCGCCAGCATTTCAACCGCTTCCGGCGTCGGTCGCATGGGGGCTTTCATCGGTTCCATTTGCCTTTCCGTAACATATCGGCACTAGCTTGCATGCCGCTCGGCGCGCGCATCGACGAACGATCGGAACCGCTGCAGCCCGGGGCGCAGGGCCTAACGGACAGGCGAGGGGTTGGGGGATGGCCAAAACCGTCCTGATCGTCGAGGACAATGAGCTCAATATGAAGCTCTTCCACGATCTGTTGGAAGCCCACGGCTACGACACCATCGCGACGCGCAACGGTATCGAAGCGCTCGATCTCGCGCGCAAGCATCGGCCGGATTTGATCTTGATGGATATTCAGCTTCCCGAAGTCTCCGGCCTCGAGGTTACCAAATGGCTCAAGGATGACGAGGATCTGCGAGTCATTCCGGTGGTCGCCGTGACGGCTTTCGCCATGAAGGGCGATGAGGAACGCATTCGCGAGGGCGGCTGCGAAGCCTATCTCAGTAAGCCGATCTCGGTGGGCAAGTTCATCGAGACCATCCGGCATTTTCTGGGCAATCCGTAGGACAAGCAAATGACCGCTCGCGTTCTCGTCGTCGACGATGTTCCGGCCAACGTCAAGCTGCTCGAAGCGCGGCTGTCGGCCGAATATTTCGACGTCATCACGGCCATGAGCGGGGCCGAGGCTTTGACCATGTGCGAGCGCGCCGAATGCGACCTGGTCCTGCTCGACGTGATGATGCCCCACATGGACGGGTTCGAAGTGTGCCGGCGGCTGAAGACCAACCCGGCGACGCACCACATTCCGGTGGTGATGGTGACCGCGCTCGACCAGCCCTCCGATCGCGTGCGCGGCCTCGAAGCCGGTGCCGACGATTTCCTGACCAAGCCGATTCCCGAAGTGGTGCTGATCGCCCGCGTGCGCTCGCTAGCGCGGCTGAAGACGGTCACCGACGAACTGCGTATGCGGGCGCTGACCTCGCGCGACATCGGCATCGAATCGCCGGAGCGCGAGGCGCTTGCCGATACCGGCCGCGGCGGGCGGGTGCTCGTTGTCGACGATCGGCCGGCGCAGTATGAACGCATCGCCGCCATGCTGGCCAAGGAGCACAGCGTCGACATCGAGACCGACCCGCACGAGGCGGTGTTTCGCGCCGCCGACGGTAACTACGACCTGCTGATCGTCTCGCTGGGGCTGGAGAGCTTCGATGCGCTGCGGCTGTGCAGCCAGGTCCGCTCGCTGGACCGGACCCGCAATATGCCGATTCTGGCAATCGCCGAACCCGACAACGACGCGCGCATGCTGCGCGGCCTGGAAATCGGCGTGAACGATTATCTGATGCGCCCGATCGACAAGAACGAGCTGTTGGCGCGGGCGCGCAGCCAAGTGCGCAAACGCCGCTATGCCGAGCGGCTGCGCGACAATGTCCAGATCTCGATCGAGATGGCGATCACCGACGCGCTGACCGGCCTATTCAACCGCCGTTACATGGAAAGTCACCTGGCAACGCTGGTCGAACAGGCGGCCGGGCGCGGCAAGCCGCTGGCCGTGCTGGTGCTCGACATCGATCATTTCAAATCGATCAACGACACCCACGGCCACGATGCCGGTGACGACGTGCTGCGCGACTTCGCCTTGCGCATCAAGCGCTCAATCCGCGGTATCGACCTGGCTTGCCGCTGCGGCGGCGAAGAATTCGTCATCGTCATGCCGGAAACCGACATGGCGGTGGCCGCGATGGTGGCGGAGCGGTTGCGCCGGCGCATCGCCGCCGAGCCGTTTAAGATCCAGCAGGGCGCGCGCAGCGTTCCGGTGACGCTGTCGATCGGCATCGCCGCGTTGCGCGGCCGCGACGACACCGCCGTGAGCCTGCTCAAACGCGCCGACCAGGCGCTCTATCGGGCGAAACGGGACGGGCGAAACCGGGTGGTCCCAGACGCCGCGTGAGGGTTCTTACCGTCTCAATTTTGGCGATTGATTTCCATACCGGTTGCGGTAGCCTTGTTCCGCGACGGTAATCAGCAATGATGGCAATACGCCTTCCCGGCGAGCCGAAAAACGGCCTGGGAGGGCGCGGTGCGTTGGATAGCCTTATTTGGATAGCCCTGCGGAGTGCTCAGGTCCGCCGCATCTCCTGGGTCCGTAGGGTTCGGCCGGCACGGGGGTGGTGCGAGTGGCCTCCTCATGACACCCGGCAGCTCTTAAAACATTGATGCCCGGCACGTAGGCCGGGCATGACGAGACTGAAATCCAGTTCCGCGAGCTTTACTTGATCTTGGATTCCCGGAATTCGACGTGCTTTTTCGCCACCGGATCGTATTTCTTCTTCACCAGCTTGTCGGTCATCGTGCGCGAATTCTTCCGCGTCACGTAATAGAAGCCGGTATCGGCGCTGGAAACCAGCTTAACCTTGATGGTTACGGCTTTCGCCATGGTCGGTCCTCGAAATCGGTTCGCTTCGCTGTGCTCGCCGTCAACCTAGTGGCCAAGCCTTCAATGTCAAGAAGGTCGTCGATATCGCGAAATTGCCAGCGCGATCAAAGCATTTCGCGAACGAAGCGCTTATGCAGCATACGGTAGAACGGCACTGGATGGTCGTGGCTCATGCTGGTGGCGATGCGGTCCTGCAATTCGTCCAGCGCCACGGCGGTGATGGCGGGGATGTCGAGGCGGCGCGCCTCGGTGATCGGCAACCAGACCAGTTCGACGAGCTCAGCTTCCGGACCAACGACACCTTCGACGCGACGGGCGACGGCGGAAATATCGGCCGCGAAAAAGCGGCTGTCGAAACGCCGCGGCCGCCGCGGCGGAGTAATGGCGCGGGCGATGAAATGGACCGCGCTGAGGTCGGGAAGGACGCCAGCTGTCGCAAAGGCCTGCCAGACGCCGGCCGGCGAAGTCATCGCGCCTTGGCCTGGGCGGCCCAGCATCAGGCCGGTCTCTTCATAGGTTTCGCGCACCGCGGCGAGCGCGAAGCCGGCCGCCTTGGCGAGGCTCGGCCGTCTGACCCGCTGCATCAGCCGCGCCGCGTCGCCCGCGTGTAACGGCGCTGCGGTCGACATCTGCCGGTCGGTGATTTCGACACGCCCGCCGGGAAAGACGAATTTCCCGGGCAGGAACTTGTGACCTTCGTGCCGGCGCCCGAGCAGCACTTTGGGCACGCTCTCGGAGTTGTCGACCAGAATGAGCGTGGCGGAATCCCTGGGTCTCAGATTGGCGAAGGATTGATCGCGCACAGCGCGAGTCAGGCCTTCGGATCGGTCGGCCGCCGAACCGCCTGCGGTCGTAATCTTGCGATTATCGTTCATGAGTTACCGGCATCATTGTTCATGAGCGTCCGTGTCGCTCGGCTCGCCGCGCAACGGGGCGTTGCCGCCGCGGTCTATGTCGGGTCCCGCGGGCGGCGGCCGCATGATCGTCACGCAGCAGCCTAAAACGCAAGGCGCCGGCGACCGGCGCGGCCTCGACAAGCTCGACCGTGACCGGATCGCCGAGCCGATAGGTCGCCGACTTGCCGACGAACGCGCGGCTCGCCTCGTTGAAGCGGAAATATTCGTCGCCGATGTAACGCGCCGGGATCAAGCCGTCGGCCCCGGTTTCGTCGAGCTCGACGAACAGGCCGGCGCGCGTCACTCCTGAAATATGGCCGTCGAACTTGGCGCCGACGCGATCGGCCAGAAAATGCGCGATCAGTCGGTCGACGGTTTCGCGCTCGGCCTTCATGGCGCGGCGCTCCATCGCTGAAATGTTGGCGGCGACTTCGGCCAGCGCGCGCACCTCGGTGCCGTCCGGCAGGCCGTCGGGGCCGAGCTTGAGCGCCCGGATCAGGGCACGATGCACGACGAGGTCGGCGTAGCGGCGGATCGGCGAGGTGAAGTGCGCGTAACGCCGCAGGTTGAGGCCGAAATGGCCGAAATTCTCCGCCGCATATTCCGCCTGGGCCTGGCTGCGCAGCACCACCTCGTTGACCAGTCTTTCGACATCGCGGCCTTTGACCTGCGCGAGGATGCGGTTGAAAGCATCCGGCCGCAGCGTGCCGCCCTTGGGCAGCGAGATATCGAGCGTCGTCAAAAATTCCCGCAGCGCCGTGATTTTTTCCGGCGACGGTTCGTCGTGCACGCGATAGATCAGCGGCACGCGCGCTCGCTCGCAGGTTTCCGCGGCGGCGACGTTGGCGAGGATCATGAATTCCTCGATCAGCCGGTGCGATTCCAGGCGTTGCGGCATGATCACCCGGTCGACCGTGCCGTCGGACTTGAGCACGATCTTGCGCTCGGGAAGCTCGAGATCGAGCGGGCCGCGCTCGTCGCGGGCGTGGCGCACCGTTCGATACGCGGCATAAAGCGGCTCCAGGATTTTTTTGACGATCGGCCCGGTGACCTCGTCGGGCCGGCCGGAAACCGCGAGCTGCGCCTGTTCGTAATGCAGACGCGCCGCGGAGCGGATCAGCACGCGGTGGAACGTGTGCGAGCGCTTGCGGCCATCGGCGCCGATCACCATGCGCACCGCCAGCGCTGGGCGGTCTTCGTCCGGCCGCAGTGAGCACAGATCGTTGGAAATGCGCTCCGGCAGCATCGGCACGACGCGGTCGGGAAAATAAACAGAATTGCCGCGCTCGACCGCGGCGCGATCGAGCGCCGAGCCCGGCCGCACGTAATAGGCGACGTCGGCAATGGCGACGCTGACGAGATGGCCGCCGCGATTGCGCGGGTCCGGATCGGGCACGGCGAGCACGGCGTCATCGTGGTCCTTGGCGTCGGGCGGATCGATGGTGAGGAACGGCACCTCGCGCCAGTCCTCGCGCGCCTCTTTCGCCGCATGTCGCGGCGGCCGCGCGGCCTCCGCTTCGGCGACGACTGCACCGGGGAAAACGTGCGGGATGCCGTGGGCGTGGATAGCGATCAGGCTGACCGCGCGCTCGCCCTTGATCGAGCCGAGCCGCTCGACAACGGAGCCGGCCGCCAAACCGAGCCTGCCGGAACGCGCCACCTCGACCGCGACCAGATCGCCATCCGCCGCGCCGCCGGTGTGACCGCTCGCGATGGCGAGTTCGCGGCCGAGCTGCTTTTTGTCGATCGGCACCAGGCGGCCGCCGCCGCCCGGGAGGCTGCGGAAGATTCCAAGCACGCGGTGCTTGGCGCGATCGATCAATTTGATGACGCGGGCGCTCGTTTCCTCGTCACTCGTCCGCTCGATGCGCAGGAGCGCGCGGTCGCCGACGCCGGCGACTTCGCCCGGCCGGGCGCGGCGCGTGCCGGCGATGCGGATGACCGGCGCAGCGCCGTGGGTCTCTTCATCCCATTCCGTGGGCCGCGCCAGGAGCTCGCCGTCGGGGTCGCGGCCGGTGATGTCGGCGACCACTACGGAGGGCAGCGTCCCGGCATGATGCAAGCGCTTACGCCGCCGTTCGATGTGGCCTTCGTCGGCAAGCTCGCGCAGCATGCGCTTGAGCGCCGCGCGGTCGGCATTTTTGGCGCCGAACGCCCGCGCAATCTCGCGCGTACCGATTTTGCCGGCGTGCTCGCGGATGAAGGCAAGCAGCTGTTCGCGCGAGGGAAGGGCGGTTCGTTTCATAGGCCGCTCATTGGCCGTGACCGTGGCCAAAGATGGAAGCAAGGGCCTGTCAGGTTATTCGGCAGCTTGGCTGGTCTTGCGTGGGGATTTGCTGGTTGCAGGCCGCTTGGAAGGTGTCGTCGCGGCGCCTTTGGCCGGCCTTTTGGCCTGTCGCGCCGCGCCGGGCGTCGCGCGCTTGGCGTTGCGCCGCCGCGAGTGCGGCGCGGTCGCACCGCGTTCCGCCCGGGCATCGAGCAGCGCCACGGCCTCGTCGAGCGTGATGGTCTCCGGCGCCTTGTCGCGCGGCAGCGTGGCGTTGATGCCGTCGTGACTGACATAGGGACCGTAGCGGCCGTTCTTCGCCACGACCGGCCCGCCGGTGGTCGGATGCGCGCCGAGCGCGCGGCCCGGATCGGAGCCGAAGCGGCGGAAGCGCGGGCCCTTGGCGAGCTTGGCGGCGATCAGCGTCACCGCCCGGTTCAGCCCGATGTGAAAGATATCGTCGCCGGCTTCCAGATTGGCGTAGGTCTTGCCGTGCTGCACGTAAGGCCCGAAGCGGCCGATGCCGGCGCGGATCGGCTCGCCGTCCTCGGGATGGCGGCCGATTTCGCGCGGCAGCGACAGCAGCGCCAGCGCCCGGTCGAGGTCGACGTCGTCAGGCGTCATGCCCTTCTGCAGGCTGGCGCGTTTCGGCTTCTCGCCGTCGACGGCCTCGCCGAGCTGCACATAAGGACCGAAGCGGCCGCTGCGCAGCGTCACTTCGAGGCCGCTCTTGGGGTCTTCGCCGAGTTTCTTGGTGCCGATCTCGCCGGAACCGTCGGCGGGCACCGACAGCGGACGGGTATAGCGGCACTCGGGATAATTCGAGCAGCCGATGAAGGCGCCGTACTTGGAGAGCTTCAGCGTGAGCCGGCCGCCACCGCAGTTCGGGCATTGCCGCGGGTTGCCGCCGTCGGCGCGCGGCGGGAACAGATGCGGCGCCAGCAATTCATCGAGCGCGTCGAGCACTTGCGAAATTCGCAGATCCTTTATTTCGTCGACCGCGCCGATGAAATCGCGCCAGAAATCGCGCAGCACCTCGCGCCACGCCACTTCGTTGTTGGAAATCAGATCGAGCTGCTCTTCGAGGCTCGCCGTGAAATCATACTCGACATATTTGGCGAAAAAGCTCTCGAGGAAGGCAACGACGATACGGCCGCGGTCCTCCGGATAAAGCCGGCGCTTGTCGAGCCGCACGTATTTGCGGTCCCTGAGCACTTGCAGGATTGACGCGTAGGTCGACGGCCGGCCGATGCCGAGCTCTTCCAGACGCTTGACCAGCGAGGCCTCTGAGTAGCGCGGCGGCGGCTCGGTAAAATGCTGGGTGGCGGCGATCGCGCGCTTGGCGAGGCTTTCGCCCACGCTCATCGGCGGCAGCCGGCGCGCCTCCTCGTCGTCGGCGTCGTCGTCGTGGCCTTCCTGGTAGAGGGCGAGGAAGCCGTCGAACTTCACCACCGTGCCGGTGGCGCGCAGTTCGAGCAATCGAGCGGCGACCTTCGCGGTGATGTCGACCGTTGTCCGCTCGAGCTCGGCCGATTCCGTCTGGCTCGCCACGGTGCGCAGCCAGATCAACTCGTAGAGCTTGGCCTGATCCGCATCGAGAAAGCGTTTGGCGTCGCGCGGCCGCCGGGTGAGATCGGTCGGGCGGATCGCCTCGTGCGCCTCCTGCGCGTTCTTTGCCTTGGTTTCATAACGCCGCGGCGCATGCGGCACGTACTTGGCGCCGTAGTCCGTTTCGATCACGCGGCGGGCGGCACTGATCGCTTCACCGGCAATCTGCACGCCGTCGGTCCGCATATAGGTGATGAGGCCGACCGCTTCGCCGCCGATTTCGATGCCCTCGTAGAGGCGCTGCGCCACACGCATGGTATGCGCGGGAGCGAAACCGAGCTTGCGGCTTGCTTCCTGCTGCAACGTCGAGGTGGTGAAAGGCGGCTGCGGATGCCGCTTGACCGGCTTGGCTTCGACGCCGGCAACGGTGAAGGTGGCGGTTTCGAGTGCCTGCTTGAAAGCTTCCGCTTCGGCGGCGGAGCCGATGTCGAGGCGTTGCAGTTTTGTGCCGTCGGCGCCGACGAGGCGCGCTTCGAATGTCTCGTTGCGCGGGGTCGCCAGCGTGGCGAGCAGTGACCAATATTCACGGCGGACGAATTTTTCGATTTCGAGTTCGCGGTCACAGACCAGCCGCAGCGCCACCGACTGCACCCGTCCGGCCGAACGTGCGCCCGGGAGCTTGCGCCACAAAACCGGGGACAGCGTGAAGCCGACCAGGTAATCGAGCGCCCGGCGCGCGAGATAGGCGTCGACCAGGGCCTGGTCGATGTGGCGCGGATGCGCCATCGCCTCGGTCACCGCCTGCTTGGTGATGGCATTGAACACCACCCGCTCGATGACCTGTCCGTTCAGCGCCTTCTTTTGCTTGAGCACTTCGAGCACGTGCCAGGAGATCGCCTCGCCTTCGCGGTCGGGGTCGGTCGCCAGGATCAGCTTTTCGGCTCCTTTAGCGGCGCGGGCGATGTCGTTGAGGCGCTTCTGCGCCTTGGCATCGACCTCCCAGATCATGCGGAAATTGGCGTCGGGATCGACCGAGCCGCTCTTCGCCGGCAGGTCGCGCACATGGCCGAAAGAAGCCAAAACCTCATAGCCGCGGCCAAGGTACTTATTGATCGTTTTCGCCTTGGCGGGCGATTCCACCACTACCAGATTCATGATAACCCAATGATTTATTGGCCTTTTTACATCTCGGCGGCGGGTCTTAGCGCCTCCTGGCCGCCGCGAACATGGGTAATGCAACCCCGCCTGTCAAATCGTTACACCCCGGATTCGGCATGGCGGAACCTCCGAAAAGGCAGTCGGGCAGGGCAAATTGGCGCCCACACAAGATAATTCGCTCTGCTCAGCGGCCACGCGCCATAGTTGATTGTTTTGGAAGCATATCTAGAACGGACATAGACCGCAGGCCAGAGCCCAGTGTGGCCAAAGGCAAGTCGTCGAGAGGCAAGACGCAATGACTCCCGAAAATGGACATCAACCTGAAGCCTCGGACACCCCGGACACCGCGCTTTACATTGCCTCGATGGCCGATGAACTGGCGCGGTTCGCCAAGAGCCACAATCTCGAGGCTCTCGCTTACATTCTCGATATGGCGCGGCTTGAGGCCGATCAGATCTCCAAACGCTGGGTCGGCGAAAAGCCCCCCGTTGCCGCCGACTCAGACTGAAAGCTTGGATCGCTCGCTGCCGCCACGGCCGACGAGGCCTCCGCTGTGAGGAGTCCGGTGAAGGACTGTCGGTCTCGTATTTCGCCTGTGTACTTATATCGACGTAGTATGGTGGACCGTTCGAATGCGAACGGGCCGGTCAGTTCATCGATGCGCCCGGGAGGCATGCATGCGCAGCGTCGTGATAACGGGAACGTCCAGCGGCATCGGCTGGGGCACGGCCAAAATCCTCATCGCCCACGGCTTCCGCGTTTTCGGCAGCGTGCGCAAAACCTCCGATGCGGAACGTCTCGCGGCGGAGTTCGGCGAACGCTTCGTGCCGTTACTCTTCGATGTGACCGATGAGGCGGCGGTGAAGGCGGCCGCAGCCGATGTGCGCAGTGCGCTTGCCGGCCAGCGGCTGACCGGCCTTGTCAACAATGCGGGCGTGGCCGTCGCCGGGCCGCTGTTGGAGCTGCCCACCGAAGAGTTCCGGCGTCAGATCGACATCAATCTGATCGGGGTGGTGATCACTACCAAGGCCTTCGCGCCGCTGATCGGCACCGACCCGCAGCTCACGGGCCCTCCGGCCGTATCGTCAACATCGGTTCGGTCGGCGGGCAGATCGGCAATCCCTTCGTCGCGCCCTACAACGCCTCGAAATTCGGGCTCGAAGGACTCTCCGAGAGCCTGCGACGGGAGCTGCTGTTGTTCGGGATCGACGTCATCGTTGTTGCGCCCGGCGCCGTCGCGACGCCGATCTGGAGCAAAGCCGAGCAGGTCGACACCGCGCCATATCTCGGCACGCCGTATGCTCCAGCGCTGGAGCGCTTGCGAAGCTACATGCTGGCACTCGGCGAGAAGGGTTTGTCGCCGGAAAAGATCGGCGAAGCGGTGTTGCACGCACTTACCGCTGCGAAGCCCAAGGTGCGCTACAACGTGTCGCCGACGCCGCTGCAACATTGGCTCGCGCGGAATCTGCCCAAGCGCGTTGTCGATCGCATGATCGGCAAACGGCTCGGATTGCTGCCCGCGCGACGCTAAGCGCGCGGCCCGCAGCTACACCAGGGACACCAAGCTGCTGCCAATCAGGACGTGAGCATAACGCTAAAAGACGCGATCGGGAGGGCGAAAACGACTGCGGCATCGCGAGGAGCGACCCGCGGCGCAACCAGCCTTCAAGCGCCGCCTGTGGCCTTTGAACCGGCTCCGATTTTTCCTTCCTTGCCGCGGAAAAGTCGCATGATGTTGGCGCGGTGCATGATCCATAGCAGCACCGACAACAGCAGAAATAATTGAGCGTCCGGCACGTCGCCCTGCCACCACAGGAACACTGGCGTGGCGGCGCTGGCGATCAGCGCCGCCAGCGACGAATAACGGGTCAGCGCGGCGACCGCGAGCCAGATTGCGCAGAACTCGATCGCTGCCACCCAGGCGAGCCCGAGCAGAAGGCCGATATAAGTCGCCACTCCCTTGCCGCCGCGAAAGCGCAGCCAGACCGGAAACAGGTGACCGAGAAAAGCACCGACCGCCGCGGTGACCGCAAAGTCACGGCCCAGGATATAGGCCGTCAGCACAACGGCCACGGTCCCCTTGAGTATGTCGCCAAGGAGAGTTGCCGCGGCGAGCCCCTTGCGGCCGGTGCGCAACACGTTGGTGGCACCGATATTGCCGGAGCCGATGGCGCGCACGTTCGCAACGCCGGCGAGCCGGGTCAGCAGCACGCCGAACGGGATCGAGCCGCAGAGATAGCCGAAGGCGAAGGCCGCGGCGTAAGCGGGCAGCGCCGACGACCAGTTGATCGGATGCAGCATGGCCGCAGCCTACTTGCCTGCCCGGTCCGGCGAAAGCCGAAACCGGGAGCTGTCACCGACGACAGATTCGGACTGCTCTAGCAGGCTGCTGAAAAAGTCCCTCGACGGCAAGGTCTGATCATGATTCCGTCGTTTGGAGCGACGGAGGTGATTTGCCATGCGCGGCGATCAACGGCGATCTGAAGAACTTTTTTC
>JBEKJZ010000118.1:0-8696 GCA_050010955.1 Xanthobacteraceae bacterium
GAACGCGTCTTTCAGCTCGAGCGCGTCGGCCAATTCACCAAGGGCAAGGGCTGCGAGACCTTCGGTCCGCTCGGGCCGTGGCTGGTCACCAAGGACGAGATCAGGGACCCGCAGCGGCTCGATATGTGGCTCACGGTCAACGGCGAGAGCCGGCAGAAGGGCACCACCCGCAACATGGTGTTCGGCGTCGCGCATCTGGTCTGGTACTGCTCGCAATTCTTCGTCCTGGAGCCCGGCGACGTTATCGTCACCGGCACGCCGCCCGGCGTCGGGATGGGCTTCAAGCCGGAGCCGAAATACTTGCGCGCCGGCGACGTGGTGCACCTCGGCATCGACGGGCTCGGCGAGCAGCAGCAGAAAGTGGTGAAGTTCAAGATGTGAGGAGTCACGTCAGGTTCAGCGACTATCCCCTACGATTTTCACTATTCCGGGCCTTGCCGAGTCAATGGCTAATAGAAGATTCGGAACTAGCGTCAGGAGGTCCCCAAGCCGGTTCGTTCTTCCGTGAAGAACAATCACCGCAATCCGCAACGCTCGCACATTCTGCTGAAATGATAGATTCTGATCTACGGTGACGAATACTTCGAAATGCTCGGACGCCAGAGCGAGCAGTTCGCCATTCTTGACTGCGGTCCAGCCCATCTGGCGGGCGCTTCTGACATCGTGGCCAACGATGTGGCGCGACAACCGTCAGTCCACGCATTCATCGAGCAGAATTCTCACGAAACGGCGTCGATGACTCGCTCCTTCGCCTCCTCCAGGAAGGCTATCACCTGCTCGCGCGTTACCGAGGGAAAGCCTTCGAGAAACCGGTCGATTGAGTCTCCGGCCTCCAGATACTCAATAAGCGTCTGCACGGGAACGCGGGTGCCGCAAAACACGGGCGTTCCCCCCATGACCTCCGGATCGCGGCAAACGACTGGCTGACTCATGGGCAAAATATATCAGCCTCAAGAAGCCTTGCCTACGTTCTATCACCCCGGCGCCCACTAAGACCCGACGCCATCTTGCAGGCTCGGCGTTTTTCCGACACACGTAGCAAGCCCTGGAACACGCAGCGGGAGAACGCCATGGGAGCGAATTTCGGCACCGTCGGCACGGACTGGCAGCAGCGCGTCAACTGGGACCGGCTGCGCAACTACCGCACCGAGCGCGCCCGCGCGATGATGAAAAAGCACGGCCTCGGCGCCATGCTCTGCATGTACGACGAGAACGTGCGCTATCTAACCGGCACGCTGACGCCGGGCTGGAACCGGCTGAAGCCGGGGCTGCGCTACGCCATGCTCTGCGGCGACGGCGCGCCGATCCTGTTCGAGCAGGGCGATCTCGGCTTCCAGATCGAGCGGCACTCGCCGTGGCTGCCGAAGGAAAACGTCCGCCACTCCTTCGCCTGGATCAAGGGCGCGGCCGGGCCGGCCTCGACCCAGCAGGTGACCAAGTTCAGCAACGCCGTCCTGGAAGAGATGAAGCGTCACGGCGTCGCCGGGCAAAAGCTCGGCGTCGATTTCATCGACATCAACATGCTCACCATCTTCAAGGAGAAAAACATCACCTGGGTCGACGGCATGACGCCGATGATGGAGGCGCGCGCGGTCAAGAACGTCGACGAGCAGGAATGCATGCGCATCGTCGGCGCCATCGGCGACGCCACGCACTGGGAGTGCATGAAATTCCTGCGCCCCGGCATCGCCGAGAACCAGGTGACGGCGCACCTGATGCAATATCTCTACAATTTCGCCGGCATGGAGGACGTCGAGGACGTCATCGTCTCCTCCGGCCCGAACACCTGGCCGAATTGGCGCAATTTTTCCGACCGCATCATCCAACCCGGCGACATCGTGTTCATGGATTTGGCGGCGCTGACCTGGAACGGCTACAAGTCCTGCTATTACCGCACCTATTGCGTCGGCAAGGAACCGACCCAGGAGCAGAAGGACACCTACGAGATCGCGCTGAAGTGGCTGTACGATTCGATCGGCGCGGTGAAAGTCGGCGCCACCACCCGCGACATCGCGCTGCAATGGCCCTCGGCCGTGGAGACCTGGGGCTACGAGGACGAAGACCAGGCGGCGGCCAACCTGTGGGGCCACGGGCTCGGGCTGGCGCAATACGATCAGCCGGTGATCTCACGCATCTGGTCGCTCGACCATCCGGTCGAGATCAAGGAGGGCATGACCTTTGCGCTCGAGACCCAGCACGGCAAGAAATTCCGCTACGGCGTGCGTATCGAGGAAATGCTGATCGTGCACAAGGACTCGATCGAGATCGTGTCCAACTTCCCGGTCAAGCAAATCACCGTGGTCGATCCGCTTCCCGGCTACGGCAATCATGTGCGGTGATGCCGAGGCTCGACCCATCTTCACCTCGCCCCGACGGCGAGAGGTGATTTCAGACAGACAATGAAACAGTTCCTCCTCCCGCTCTCCGACCCTGCCGCGGCCGATGCCGACCGCGTCGGACCGAAGGCTGCGAACCTGGCGGCGCTGGCGCAGGCGGGCCTGCCGACGCCCGGCGGTTGCTGTCTCACCGCGGCGGCCTATCGGCGGCAAATCGCGCATCTTGGCCTAGCAGACGTGGTGCGCGATTACGCCGACGCCGACCCGCTGCTGCAACGGCGGCTCGCCGTCGAGATCCGGCTCAAGCTTTATCAGGGCGACCTTGCGCAGGAGCTTTCGGCGGAAATCCTGGCGGCCTGGCGCGATCAACCAAAGCCGCTCGCGGTGCGCTCCTCGGCGCTGATCGAGGATCGCGCCGACACCAGCTTCGCCGGTCAGTTCGAAAGTTTCCTCGGCATCAGCGACGAGACAGAACTCTTGACCGCCTTGCGCGCCTGCTGGGCGGCGCTGTGGACCACCAACGCGCGGCGCGCGATGACGCAGCATGGCCTTGCTCCGGCCGACACCGCGATGGCCGTGCTCATTCAGCCGCTCGTTGCCGCGACCGCCTCGGGCGGCGGTTTGAGCGAGACCACCGACGGCCACATGCTGATCAGCGCGACCTGGGGGCTCGGCTCCGCGATCGCGCAAGGCGAAGTGGTGCCGGACCGCATCGTGCTCAGCCGGGCGGGCTTTCTGCGCACGATGGACAGCGGGCGCAAGCACCACCGCGAAATCTGCGTGCACGGCGCCGGCGCACAGCCGCAGGCGGTGCCCAAAGCTCTGGTGCGCGCGCCTTGCCTCGAGGCCGGACAGGCCATCACCCTCGGCCGGCTCATGCGCAAGGCCGAAACCGCACTCGGCATGCCGGCGGAAGTTGAGTGGGCGCTCGACGCGGCCGGCTTCAAGCTGCTGCAGGCGCGGCCGCTGCGCGTTGTACCCGCTCACGTGCCGGATGAAATCTGGCTCAAGCATCCCGGCCTCAATGGCCATCCCGCCGGCATCGGCTGGGGCTCCGGCCGCGCCGTGGTGGTGAATTGCGAATGCGAGCTCAGCCGTGTCGCGCCCGGCGACATTCTCGTCACCCGCGTCGCCGGTCCGGCGCTGAGCCATATCCTGCCGCGCGTCGCCGGTGTCGTCGCCGAGCTCGGCGGCTCGACCTCGCACCTCGCCTCGCTGGCGCGCGAGCGCGGCGTTCCGATGGTGCTCGGCGTGCTTGACGCGACGCAACGCATCCCGGACGGCGCCCAGGTCGCCGTCGACGGCGTTGCCGGCATCGTGCGCTGGCTCGCTTGATGCGCGCCGCGCCGCGACCGCGCATCTTCGTCACCCAGCCGGTGGCCAAGAGCGCCGTCGCGCGGCTGCGCCAAATCGCGGCCGTCACGGTCAACCCGGACGCAAGCCGCGTCATCCCCCGGCCGGCGCTGCTCGCCGCCGTGCGCCGCTGCGATATTTTGTTTTGCCTGTTGCACGACCGCATCGATGCCGGCGTGATCGGCGCCGATCCGCGGCTGCGCCTGATCGCCGCGCAATCGATCACGCCCTCGCATATCGACGTCGCGGCGGCGACCGCGCGCGGCATTCCCGTCACCGTGGTACCGCCGCTCACCACCGAGACCACCGCCGATCTCGCTTTCGGCCTGATGCTCGCGGTGGCGCGGCGGATCGTCGAAGGCGACCGCCTGGTGCGCGCCGGCAAATTTCCCGGCGCGCAATCGAGCTATCTGCTCGGCTCCTTCGTCTGGGGCAAGACGATCGGCCTCGTCGGCGGCGGCGGTCTGATCGGCAAGGCGGTGGCGCGCCGCGCCCGCGGCTTCGACATGCGGGTGCTTTACTGGGCGCCGCGCCGCAAGCCTGACAGCGAAGAACGCGAGGCGAGATTGATCTACGTGCCGCTCGACCAACTGCTGCGCCAATCCGATTTCCTCTCGATTCACTCGCCGCTCAACAGCGAGACGCGGCATCAGATCGGCGCGCGCGAACTCAAGCTGATGAAGAAGACGGCCTATCTGATCAATACCGCCCGCGGCGCCATTGTCGACGAGGCCGCGCTCATTCGCGCATTGACCAACGAGCAGATCGCCGGCGCCGGCCTCGACGTATTCGAGCACGAGCCCAAGGTCGGCAAGGAATTGCGCAAATTATCCAATGTCGTGCTCACGCCGCACCTCGGCAGCGCCATCGGCGAAATACGCGAGCAGATGGCACACCTCGTCGTCGATAACATTCTCGCGTTTCTTGCCGGCCGGCGGCCGCCGAATTGCGTCAATCCGCAGGTGCTCGCGCTTTGACCGTCGTGGCTGGGCTTGACCCGGCCATCCATCCAGCGTCCACGCTCTATGGACCCCCGGGTCAACCCGGGAATGGCGCCGACTGGCGTTATTTGATCGCCTGCGGATTGAGCGGCGAGCCGGTGCCGCCGGTGATGATCAGCGGCGCGCCGCAAAAGAAAAACTCGTAGATGCCGTCGTCGGCGCAATCCTCGGCCAGCTCCTTGACGTAGAACATCTCGCCCATGGTGAGCCCCATGGCCGGGATCACCACCCAGTGCCAGGGCTGGTTGACTTCCTTGGTCTCGTTCGGTCGTACCTCGACCCCCCAGGTATCGGAGCAGATGGCGGCGATCTCCTTGTCCTGGCACCAGTAGCAGTTCTCGAATTTGACGCCCGGCGCATCGCCGCCGGCATAGGCGCCCCAATTCTTTTCCCTAAGACACCGCTCCATCTGTCCGGTGCGCAGGATGACGAAGTCGCCGCGCCTGATCTCGATGTTCTGCTCCTTGGCGCACTTGTCGAGCTCGTCGTTGGCGATGGCGTCGCCATCCTTCAGCCAATCGACGCCGCGAAACCGCGCCACGTCCAGCAGGACGCCGCGGCCGACCATCTTGCTCCTGGTATGCTCGATGCCGAGCTTGCCGAGGCCGTTGCAATCGACGTCGCGCGCGTCGAAGCCGTTGTACATCTTGTCTTCGTAGAAGATGTGGCCGAGCGAGTCCCAGTGGGTCGCGGCCTGCACCGGCATGTTGATGGCGTCGTCGGCGTAGCGCAGCTTCGGCACCTTGTCGTAGCGCCCGGCGACCGCATCGGTCCCGGTTGCCAGCATGGTGTGGATCGGATTCCAGCGTCCGCCGAACAGGCCGGTCTGCGGGCCGCCACGATCGAGCGGGATGCCGAGCGCGAAGACCTTGCCGGTGCGGATCAGTCCCGCCGCGCTGACGATGTCCTCCGGCGTGACATGGTTGAGCGTGCCGATCTGGTCGTCCTTGCCCCAACGGCCCCAGTTCTTGAGCTTCTCGGTCGCTTCGGCGATAGCCTTTTTGCCCACGTCGATATTCATCCGACCGTCCTCCGTCGTCCAACGGAGTCCTTTTTGCCATGCCGGCCGGGCGAGAGGCCATACACCGGCGCGTGTGCTAGCCGTGTGTTACGCACGGTTTCCGCTCATGGCCGCGAACGCAACAGCGCACGGAGTTGGTCGACGCCGACTGAAAAGCTTACGCCTCGGCGTCGGCGAGTTGCGGGGCGGCGGCGGGCGCGCCGTCCGCCGGCTTCTTCGGCTCGAGCGCAGCGGCGACCGCCTGCTCGACGCGTTCGAGCCAGATGAACTCCATCTCCTTGCGCGCAATCTCCGGGATGTCGTCATAATCCCTGCGGTTGCGCGCCGGCAGCATGACGCGCTTGATGCCGGCTGCGTGCGCGGCGAGCACCTTTTCCTTGATGCCGCCGACCGGAAGCACCAGGCCGCGCAGGCTGATCTCGCCGGTCATGGCCGTGTCGCTGCGTATGGTCCGCTCGGTCATCAAGGAGACCAGGGCCATGAACATGGCGACGCCCGCGCTCGGCCCGTCTTTCGGAGTAGCACCGGCCGGCACGTGGACGTGAATGTCGCTCTTCTCGAAGCGGCTTGAATCGACGCCAAGCGCGGCGGCGCGGTTCTTGACGATCGAGAGCGCGGCCTGCGCGCTTTCCTTCATCACGTCGCCGAGTTGACCGGTCAGGATCAACTTGCCGGAACCGGGAATACGCGTTGCCTCGATGAACAGAATATCGCCGCCGACCGGCGTCCAGGCGAGCCCCGTGGCCACGCCGGGCACGCTCGTCCGCATCGCCGTCTCGCTTTCGAACTTCGGCGCGCCAAGGATCGGGACAAGGTCGGCGCGGGTGATGCGGATCGGCCCGCTGTCGCCTTCGGCAATGCGCACGGCGGCGTTACGCAGCACCTGGCCGATCAGCCGCTCCAGGCTGCGGACGCCCGCTTCGCGGGTGTAATTCCGGATGATGTCGCCGATCGCCTCGTCGTCGATCTCGACCTGGCCGGGCTTGAGACCGTTCGCCTCCATTTGCCGGCGTACCAGATAGCGGTGGGCGATCTCGAGCTTCTCGTCGGCGGTGTAGCCGGCGAGGCTGATGATCTCCATGCGGTCGCGCAGCGGCCCGGGAATGGTGTCGAGCATGTTGGCCGTGGTGATGAACGCCACCCGGCTCAGATCGAACGGCACGCCGAGGTAATTGTCGCGGAAGGTGTTGTTCTGCTCCGGATCGAGTACTTCGAGCAGCGCCGCGCCCGGATCGCCGTGAATACCGGCGCCGAGCTTGTCGATCTCGTCGAGCATCATCACGCAATTGCGCGAACCGGCCTTGCGAATGCCCTGGATGATGTTGCCGGGCAGCGCGCCGATATAGGTGCGGCGATGGCCGCGGATCTCCGCCTCGTCGTGCACGCCGCCGAGGCTGACGCGCACGAATTTGCGGCCCATGGCGCGCGCGATCGACTGGCCGAGCGAGGTCTTGCCGACGCCGGGCGGCCCGACGAAGCAGAGGATCGGCGCCTTGCCTTGCGGCGCCAGCTTGCGCACGGCGAGATATTCGATGATCCGCCGCTTGATCTTGTCGAGGTCGTAATGGTCCTCGTCGAGAACGCGCCGCGCCTCGACGATGTCGATCGGCTTCTCCTCGGGCAAAGCCCAAGGCAGTTCGATCAGCCAATCGAGATAGGTGCGCACCATGCCGTATTCGCCGGCCGCTTCCGGCATGCGCTGCAGCCGGCGCAATTCCTTGCGCGCCTGCTCCTCGATCTCCTTCGGCATATTGGCTTTGCTGATGGCCGCGTCGAGCTCGGCCATCTCAGCGGCCTTGCCCTCCTCGCCTTCGCCGAGCTGGCGCTGGATCGCCGCCATTTGCTCGCGCAGCAGCACCTCGCGCTGGCGCTCGTCGAGCGACGCCTTGGTCTGCCGGCCGATCTCCTGCGACAGCCGCAACACCTCGATGCGCTGGGCCAGGAGCCGCAGCACCTTGTCCATGCGCGCGACGATGTCGATGGTCTCGAGGATTTCCTGCTTCTCGTCCGGCTTCACGTCCATGTAGGCGATCGCCAAATCGGCGAGCGCCGAGGGCGTTTCGATCGACTGGATGGCGGCGAGAAGGTCGGCCGGCGCCTGCGGCAGCAATTCAACCGCTTCGAGGGTCTGCGCCTTCAGATTGACGAACCGCGCCTCGACCTCGGGCGTGCGCACGTCCGGCTCGGGGATTTGCAGCACGCGAGCGACGAAGAACGGCCAGCCGCTGAGATATTCGACGACCTGGAAGCGCTGTTCGCCTTGGCAGACCAGGTGGTGCGAACCGTCCGGCGTGGTGATGTAACGGACGATGTTGGCGAGCGTGCCCATGCGATGCATGTCGATCGGGGTCGGATCGGCGACCTCGGGATCACGCTGCAGCAGGATGCCGACCTGGCGTTGGTCGCGCACCGCCTGTTGCGCGGCGGCGACCGACTTCGGCCGGCCGAGCGTGATCGGCAACACTAGGCCAGGGAACAGCACGGTATTGCGCACCGGCACGATGATCAGCGCATCGGGCGGTAACGGCGGCAGCGATCCGCCGCCTTCGGCCGACCCGGTATTGGCACGCATTTCGGCTTCAGCCACGGCTCGGCTCCGCTTTCTGCAATGTCACCACCAGGCAGCCATCGACGACGGCGCGGCGCACGGCGCTGTAGCGTCCGGCCGGAAGCTGCAGCCGGCGGTAAAAGCGGCCTTGCGGCAGTTCGAGCCGATGGATGACGGCGGTGCGCAAGGCCGGCGGATAGGTACGCACGCCGGTGATGACAAGCTCGCCGTCCTCGATCGCGGCCTGCGCCTGCTCGGCGTCGACGCCGGGCAACGCGACCAGGACCAAGACTTCGTATTCGGTCTCCAGAATATCGACCGGCGGCTCCCAGACCGGCTGCCGCGCCTGGGTGGCGCCGGGTCGAAACAGCTCCCGATGCATGCGCTCGGCACGCGCGAGCATGTCGCACGCCTCCGACCACATCCAATCACGCGCC
>JBEKJZ010000119.1:0-8532 GCA_050010955.1 Xanthobacteraceae bacterium
GCGTTCAAAATGCAGTGCTGCCCCCACACGCCTGCGCGGCAGATTCCTCGCGATGTTCATGAGGACGCCCGAGATGTCGCCCGCGCACTGGCCAAAACCGAGGCTTTCGAACAGTCACGCCGGGAGCGCAAAAAGGTCGAGATGCAGTTTGCGCATATGAAGCGAATCCTCAAGCTCGACCGGCTGCGACTGCGAGGCTTGAGCGGGGCTAAAGATGAGGTGCTACTGACCGCAACCGCTCAGAACCTGCGGCGCCTCGTCAAGTTCCTCTGCCGCCCGCCGCCGTCGGCCGCAGTCACTTGTGCCGCGTAGCCGGTCTGCCAAGCGTGTGTGTCGATAACGCCGTTAGATGCTCTGTGTAGGACGCCACAAGTTGACCAATGCTCAAATCCGGCCCACCTGCAAAAAGCAGCCGAGTTTTGCAACACAATCGGCGAAAAGCGGACTCCCGTGGGTGGTCCGCTCCGGCGCATTCATGAGTTCACGCCCTAGTGTCCCGATTCCGAAGTTCGCATCATTGTGCGGCACCCTCGTTTGCGAACTTCGGAATCGAAGGACACTAGCAACGTATTGATCTAGTGTGGCTTTGGTTCAGAAGTCCGCATGACGAGTTGGCGTCAAAAATGATGCGAACTTCTGAACCGCCACACTTGTTCTACACTCCCAGCACCGCGTATTCCGTGTAGGCGAGGTCGCCGAGCCGCGGGCGCTGCGGGCCCTTGTAATATTTCGGCATGCTGTCGCGGCTGAACCAGCCGACGAGCCCGGGTATCGGACCATTGGCGTCGACAATGACGAAGGGCCTGCCGCGCCGCACCAGAAAGCGTCCGATCGGTCCGGCGAAGCGGACGAAGTCGCCGATGTCGCGGCAGTAAATCAGCTGCGCGCAGGGCACGCCGATCTTGACCAGGCGAGGGCGGAACACGAAGGGATAGGCGCGTTCGCGCGTGGCGCACCACAGGCTGATACAGCCGTGCACGGCGTGCTCGAGCAGCACCTTCTGGTCGGCGGGGTCGAAGGCGACCGCGGGACGCCGCTGTGCATCGAACAGCTCGACCGCCGGGCCGCCGAACAGTCCCTGCAGTATCGGCATCGCAATGAAGATGCCGTCGCAATAGCGCGAAAATCCCTGCGCTTCGATGATCGGCTGCGTGTGCGGCGCCGGCGAGACGTTGAGGAAGGTGACGTCCTTGTGGCGGAGCGCCTGCGACACCAAGAGCGGCGCGTAGGCGCGGAACGACGGTTGGACGTACCAGCTTGAAAGATTGCAGCGGGTGGCGACGGCGCCGCTCGACCGCATGGTAGAGCAGATCAGCAGAATGGCGCCGACCACGGCGCCGCCGCTGTCCAACAGGTAACCATATTTCGGCAATCCGGGCGGCGGCTCGCGCGCGGTCAGTTGCGCAAAGGCGTGCAGCCAGAATTGCCGCGTGCGGCTGGGGAATCCCTGCGCCAGCAGCGTGGCGACGGCGTCAATATCGGCTTTTTCGATTTGACGGCAGCGCAGTCCCGTCACGGCAAACACCATCGCGTTGACCACGATCGTTTCGTGAACTTGATCGTAAGTGTTGCGCGAATATACCGGGGCGGAATGAACAAACCGTAGGCCCGAACCATGTCGGTAAAATTAACCATAATGCAGCAGATGGAGCAGGTGGCGCAGGAACACGGCCGGATTCTGGCGCCGCTCAACGACGATCTGGTGCTCGCCAACTGCGGCCTCGACTCGCTTGGTTTCGCGGTGCTCGTCGCCCGCCTGGAAGATACCCTCGGCATCGATCCGTTCACAGCCGCCGAGGACGCTTTTTTCCCGGTGACGCTCGGCGACTTCGTGAAAGTCTATGAACATGGCGGGCGTTGAGGCGCCGTCGCTGCGGGCCTATGTCGCGAACGCGCCGGCGGAGCGATTTATTTGGGACCGCGCCGCCTCCGTTCGTTTCACCGATCTTGCTCGCGGCACCAGCCTGAGTCGCCAAACAAGTCTTGGCAGCCGGCTCGCGGATCTGGCGGGCCGTTCGGTCCTGGTGACGACCGCGAGCCAGCTGACGACGGCGCTGGCGCTGATCGAGCTTGACGGCGTCGCGCGGCGCCTGGTGATCCTGCCGCCCGATATCGAGGCCGAGCATCTCGGCGCCGTGATGGCGGCAGCCGAAATCGATGCGATCGTGACCGACGACGGTTCGCCGCCGCATGCGGCGTTCGCGCTCCCCGTTCGCGTCACCTGCGCGCCGTCGATCGCTCCGCGCGACGAGACGCCGCCCGTTGCCGTTCGCACCGAATGGGTACTGTTGACCTCGGGCACGACGGGCGTGCCGAAGATGGTGGTGCACGATCTTGCCGGGCTCACGGCGGCCATCGCCAGCCGCGGTACCGCCGACGCCGCGGCGATATGGGGCACTTTCTACGACATCCGCCGTTATGGCGGATTGCAGATTTTCCTGCGCGCGATGCTCGGCGGCGCTTCGCTCGTTC
Organism: Xanthobacteraceae bacterium; assembly: GCA_050010955.1. Lineage (GTDB taxonomy): Bacteria > Pseudomonadota > Alphaproteobacteria > Rhizobiales > Xanthobacteraceae > BOG-931. The sequence continues at coordinate 2,473 of JBEKJZ010000119.1, forward strand.
TTTCCAGCGCCGGCGAGCCGGTTGCCGATCATCTCGCGCGCTTGGCGCAACATGGCGTCACGCACCTTTCGGGCACGCCGTCGCATTGGCGCCGCGCGCTGATGAACCCGGCGATCGGTACCATCGCGCCGCGCTATGTCCGGCTCTCCGGCGAGATCGCCGATCGGGCTATCCTCGACGCGCTGGGTCAGGTGTTTCCGCAGGCGGCCATCGGCCACGCCTATGCTTCGACCGAAGCCGGCGTCGCCTTCGCCGTCAACGACGGCCGCGCCGGCTTTCCCGCCGCGTTTGCCGAGACCATCCGCGATGGCGTCGAGATGAAAATCGTCGACGGCTCACTGCGCATCCGCTCGCCGGGGGCGGCGTCGCGCTACGTCGGCAACGGACAAGCGCTGACCGACGCCGGCGGCTTTGTCGACACCGGCGACATCGTCGAGCGTCGCGGCGAGCGCTACTATTTCGCCGGCCGCAAGGGCGGCATCATCAATATCGGCGGCCTGAAAGTTCATCCCGAAGAGATCGAGGCGGTGATCAACCGGCATCCGCGGGTGCGCATGTCGTTGGTGCGGCCGAAGCGAAGCCCGATCACCGGCGCGATCGTGGTCGCCGACGTCGTGCTCAAGTCGCAAGACGAAGCCGGCAACGCTGGGCAAATCGAAGTCAGAGACGACATTCTCAAATTCTGCCGCGCGGCGCTGCCGCGCCACAAGGTGCCCGCCGCCATCAGCTTCGTACCCAGCCTTCCGGTCGCCGCCACCGGCAAGCTGGCGCGCCGTCTGGGTTGAGCGATGGCTGAGTCGAAGCCCACAGCGATGCGCAATGTTCTGGTGACCGGCGGCAGCCGCGGCCTCGGCCTTGCCATCGCCCGAAAACTCGCGGCGGCGGGCTACCGCGTGATCGCCGTGGCGCGGCAGAAGAGCAAGGACGTGACCGCCGCGATCGCGCAAACCGAGCGCGAAGGGCAGGGCGCGCTGCATTTCGTCGCCTTTGACCTCGGCAAGATCGAGGAGATTCCGGCGCTGGTGAGCGGCCTGCGCAAGGAATTCGGACCGCTGTTCGGTCTGGTCAACAACGCCGCGCTCGGCACCGACGGCGCGCTGGCGATGATGCACAATTCAAAGATCGAAGCGATGGTGCGGGTCAACACGCTGGCGCCGATCGTGCTCAGCAAATACGTGGTACGCGGAATGATGGCCGACGGCGCCGGCCGCATCGTCAACGTTGCGTCGATCATTGGCTTCACCGGCTACAGCGGGCTTGCGGCCTATGCGGCGACCAAGGCCTCGATGATCGGCCTGACCCGCTCGCTGGCGCGCGAGGTGGGGCGGTTCGGCATCACGGTGAATGCCGTGGCGCCAGGGTTTATGGCGACCGACATGACCCATGGGCTCGGCGGAACGGACATGCAGAAGGTGATGCGGCGCAGCGCGTTGCGGCGTTTCGCCGAGGTCGACGACGTGGCGAACGCAGTCGAGTATCTGCTCGGCGACAAGGCGCGCAACATCGCCGGCACGGTGATGACCGTCGACGCCGGCGCCACCGCCTAGCGACCGCCGGCCGGCGCGTGCCGCCTGCCGAAGTTGGCCCCCGACGCCATCTTCGCTAATGTTGCGGCAATGAGCGCATGCGCTTTATCGCGGCTCGGCGCCGCCAAGACGCCCGCGACGCGAGCGGGGGGCCGAACTGTGTCCGGCGAGGGGCAAGATGCCGGCTAGCCCTTCGTTCAACGTATCCGAACTGATCGACACGCAACCGATCGGCGTCTTTCAAATTCGGATCGTCGCGCTTTGCGCCGTTGTTGCGCTGCTCGATAGCCTTGATCTGCAATCGATCGGGCTGGCGGCGCCGGCAATGATCGCCGATTTGCAAATCCGGCCCTCGTCGCTTGGCGCCGTGTTCAGCACGGCATTGGCGGGGCTCGCTTTGGGGGCCTTCAGCTTCGGCCTATTGGCCGACCGAGTGGGAAGAAAGGCCGTCCTCGTCGGCGCGACGGTTTGTTTTGGCGTCTTCACGATTTGTACGGCGTTGGCGCCAAATCTCGGCGTGCTCCTGGTTTATCGATTTTGCGCCGGGCTCGGCCTCGGCGGCGCCATGCCGAGCTTCATCAGTCTCACGTCCGAATACGTGCCCCGCCGCCTGCGCGCTCCGGCCATCGCTCTGCTCTGGGCCGGCTTTCCGCTGGGCGGCGTTGTCGGCGGTCTTCTCGGATCTTGGATCATTCCGGCGTTGGGCTGGCAATCGGTGTTCTGGGTGGGCGGCGTGCTGCCGCTCCTGCTCGGCGCGATCCTGGTCGTTGCTTTGCCGGAATCGATCAGCTTTCTTGTCGCCGCGGCGGCGCCGGCAGATCGCGTCCGGCGGGTCCTGCAGAACGCGTATCCCGCCGCCTCGGTGCCGGCCGACGCCAAATTCGTTCTTAACGAGGAGCGCGCCGGCGGCGTGTCGGTTCTGCGCCTCTTCGCCATGGGACGCGCCGTCGGCACCACGGTGCTTTGGATCAGCTTCTTCATCGTATTCATGATGCTAGTGACCAATTCGGCTTGGGCTCCGACGTTGCTGAAGCGCGAAGGTATCGACATCGGTCAATCGGCGCTGGCGATGGCGGCGTACAATCTGGGAGCGATGATCGGCACCGTAGTCGCCGGCTGGCTGGTCATGGGCATCGGCGCCGCCATCGTTTTGCCGATTGTGATGCTCGGCAGCGCGGTGTCCTTGGGATTGGTCGGATACGCGGTGCCTTCGGCGCAGCTGGTGACGACACTCGAGGGATTGTTCGGCTTGTTCCTCGGCTGCGGCAGCTCCGGCCTGATCGCGCTGGCCGCGATCTATTATCCGACCGCCATTCGCTCGACCGGCGTCGGCTGGGCGATGGGCATGGGACGGGTCGGCTCGTTTGCCGGTCCGCTCGCCGTCGGTTCGCTGGTCGCCACAGGGCTGTCGACCATCGGGGTGTTTGTCGCGCTGGGATTGCCGGCGCTCATTGCGGCGGCGACCACGGTGATCGCGGGCCGCACGCACAGCGCGGCGTGAAGGTCTAAAGCAAAGGACCGCGATCTGCGCGGGAGCGCCGACCCTAACCGCGCTTCACAGTCATGCGAAGATGATCAGCACAACCCCAAACGCCGCGATCGCCGCGCCGTAATAGACCCACCTGGTCTGACTGACCATGAAGCTCTCGGCGGGCCATGGGATCAATCCCGACCCCTGGCAGGCAAAGAACAGTCCCGCCACCAAGACTAATATCCCGATAAGCAGCAGCAGCGATTTCATTATTTCTCCAACATTCCGCGTCGGCGCGTCCAACTGACGGCCGGCAAAAGGCTATAAGCTTTACCAGATGCCGGCAATGCTGGTTACGCGAACAGCCGCCCGGCTGCCAGTATTTCAAGTATGATCAGTGACCGGACCATTCGGGCGGACACACTCTAAAAGGATTGGAAGCCGTGGCTCTAACGATCTTGATCGTGCTTGCCGGCCTGATGGGCGCAAGCGGTATCATCCTCGCAGCCGCCGGCGCGCATGCGGCGCCGCATGCCGGCCTCGACAGCGCCGCGTATGTGCTGTTGTTCCATGCGGCGGCCTTGCTCGGCGGCGCTGCGCTTACGCAACAGGGCCTGGTGTGGCGGCCGCTGATGCTTGCCGTCCTGATTGCGTGGGTGGTCGGCGCCGCGTTGTTCTCGGGCGATATCGCGCTGCGCGCTTTCGCCGAACATCGCCTGTTTGCTTTTGCCGCGCCGACGGGCGGCTTCATTCTGATCGCCGCCTGGCTTGCGCTCGCCGCCGCCGCCATCGCCGCCGCACTGCTTTCCGCCGGGTAACGAGTGATTCACCTTTCGGATTCGCGCGGAAAACCACGGCAGCTGTTGCAAATTGGCACGTCTTCGGTCGGCCGACCGCGCGTCATTGGTAAACTCATAACGAACGGCCGCTAAGATTGCATGGTCCGCCGGCAGGGCGCGACGCCCGATGGCTTCACCATGAATATTGCCGTCAGCCCCATCCATTCCACTGCCGACTGCGCTGTCGCCATCATCGGCGCCGGTCCTTACGGCCTCGCCGCGGCCGCGCATTTGCGCGCCGCCAATGTCTCGGTCCGCGTGTTCGGCGAGGCGATGGCCTTCTGGCGCCGCAATATGCCGAAGGGCATGAAGCTGCGCTCGCCGTGGATCGCCACGCACATCGCCGATCCGCTCGGCCGCTATCTGCTCGACGATTATTTCCGCGAGGCCGGCTTGCCGCCGCCGGACCGGCTGCCGGTCGAAGATTTCATCGGCTACGGCATGTGGTTCCAGGAACGCGTGGCGCCGGATCTCGACAGCCGCCGGGTTATCCAGGCTGTCGCGCTCGGCGACGGCGGCTTTCGTCTCCTCCTCGATGCCGGCGAAAGCTTCTTTGCCAAGCGCGTAGTGATGGCAACCGGCCTCTTGCATCACGAGTACCGGCCGGCGCCATTCGACGGGTTGCCGCGCGCTCTGGTCAGCCATTCCTGCCAACACACCGACTCAGATCGTTTCCGCGGGCGCCGAGTTGCGGTCATCGGCCGCGGCCAGAGCGCCTGCGAGTCGGCGGCGCTGCTGCATGAGGCGGGCGCCGACGTCGAGATCATTTGCCGCGGTAAGCTCGCGTGGAACGGAGACCCGGACGAACGCAGCACATTGCGCAAGAGGGTACGTGCTTTGCTTGGCGACGCGCTGATCCCGCCGTCGCAGGTCGGGCCGTTTCCGTTCAACTGGCTGGTCGAGGCGCCGGGCGGGGTGAGTTATTTATCCGAGCGGCTGCGCGACCGGCTGAACGAACACTGCTTGCGTGCCACCGCGGCGCTGTGGCTGCGGCCCCGCTTGCAGGACGTACCGGTCCACGAGACATCCTGCATCCTGGATGCGCGGCGCGACGGTGATCGCATCGCCTTGACGTTGGATAGCGGCACGCGGCGCGTCGATCATGTTCTGCTGGCAACCGGCTATCGGATCGATGTCGAGAAAATGAATATCCTGGAGCCCGGGTTGCGCGGCCGCATTGCGCGGCATGGCGGCCTGCCGACGCTATCCGCCGGGTTTGAATCGAGCGTCGGCGGTTTGCATTTCGTCGGTTCCGCCGCGGTCGCGAGCTTTGGGCCGCTGCTGCGTTTCATTGCCGGCGCGGGATTTGCGGCGCGGCGCGTGACGCGATCGGTGGTCGGCCGCGGCCGCGGGTCGCGCCGCCACGTTGAGGATCGCATCGGCTCGCTCCGCCAAGAAAGACCGCTGTCGCTGGCTGCAGATCGCAAGCGGTCATGAGCTTCGCGCCACCGCCAGCCGCCGGTCGGCCGGACGCGGTGCCCGGTGCCCTGGTTGTCGGCGGCGCTCACGTCAGCATTGGTGTTACCCGCAGTCTCGGACGACACGGCATCCCGGTGTGGCTTCTCGCCAGTCATCCGCTGCCGAAATTCTCGCGGTATGTGCGGCGCAGTTTTCCTTGGCCCGGCGCCGACCACGAGGGTGCTGCGGCATCGATCGTCGATATGGCCACGCGCTACGGCTTGACCGGATGGGTGCTGTTCGCAACCGGCGATGAGGATATGCGGCTGATCGCGCAGAATCATGGCTTGTTGGCATCGCAGTTTCGCGTGGCGACGGCGAGCTGGGACACCGTGCAGTGGATGTACGACAAGCGCCTCACCTATCAGCGCGCGGCGGCGCTGGGCATCGATTACCCGCGGAGCTTTCGCCCGCGCGATTTGCATGAAGCCGAGCGGCTCGATTGCAGCTTCCCGGTCATTCTCAAGCCGGCTTACCGCCAGGGCTTGAACGAATTCACCCGGGCGAAGGCCTGGAAGGCGGAAGACCGCGACGCGTTGCTCGCGCTTTATCAGCGCGCCGCGGCGCTGGTCGGCGGCGATGCGGTGATCATCCAGGAGTGGATTCCCGGCAGCGGCGAGGCGCAATTCTCCTATGCCGGTTTATGGGACCGCGGCGAAGCCGTCGTCTCGCTGGTCGCCCGGCGGACGCGGCAGCATCCGATCGAGTTTGGTCGATCGAGCACGTTCGTCGAAACCGTGGAGCAGGATCAGGTCGAGGAGCTCGC
>JBEKJZ010000120.1:0-11522 GCA_050010955.1 Xanthobacteraceae bacterium
ATGCCATAGCCCTCGCGCATCGCCCGCAGGCTTTGGCCGGCGTCGCGTAGCAGCGCTTGGAAGGCGCTGTCCATCCAATAGAAATATTTCGGATAAAAGACGATACCTTGTTCGTCGCAATCGCCCCATACGATCCGCACGTCGAGTTGCGATCCCATGCTTTCATCCCCATTAGCGCCGGCCGCGATGCAGCCGGGCGCGGTGCTAACTTTTTTGCAACGATAAAACTGAATTTGATCGGGCGACCGCGGTATCACCCTTTATGTCTGCGCGGCAGGCACCCTTTCGAGCGCTTGGTCATGGCCAAGTGCAAGTACGATGACCATGGCCACGAGCGCAAGCGCAGCAATCAGCAACAGCCCGCCGGTGAAGCTGCCGGTAGCGTCCTTGATCCAGCCCATGGCATAGGGCCCGAAGAAGCCCGAGAGATTGCCGATTGAGTTGATCACGGCGATGCCGGCGGCGGCGGCGCTGCCGGACAGCACGGCGGTCGGTAAGGTCCAGAATACCGGCAGGGCCGCTAACACGCCGCAGGCGCCGATCGTGAAGGCAACGACGGTTAGCGTGGGGTTGCCGGTCAACGTCGAAGCGGCGATGCCGGCGGCAGCGATCAAGAGGGCGACCGCAGCATGAGCTTTGCGCTCGGCTTTAGCGTCCGAATGACGGCCGTACCAGATCATGAACGCGGCCCCAATGGCGTAGGGGATGGCAACGATCCAGCCCGTCATGGCGTTCGACAGGCCAAAGGCCTTGACGATCTGCGGCAACCAGAAGCCGACGCCGTAAAGGCAGGCCACCAGGCCGAAATAGACCAGCGCCAGCGCCCAGACGCGGGGATTGAACATGGCTTGGAAGACCGAAAGCTCGTGCACGCGCTCGCGCTGCCGGCGCTCAGCGTCGAGGCGGTCGCTGAGCCAGGCGCGCTCGTCGTCCGCCAGCCAGCGCGCATCGGCCGGCCGGCTGGTGAGATAGAAATAGGTGACGAAGGCGAGCAGCACCGCCGGTGCGGCTTCGATGATGAAGAGCCATTGCCAGCCGTCCAAGCCGCCGACGCCGTTCATGCCGAGGATCATGCCGGAAATCGGCGCGCCGATGACTGAAGAGAGCGGAATCGCGACGATGAAGGAGCCGATGATGCGGCCGCGATAAACCGAGGGGAACCACAGCGTCAGATAAAAGATGATGCCAGGGAAGAATCCGGCCTCGGCGAAACCGAGCAGCGCGCGGATCACGTAGAAGGTGGTCTCGGCGCTGAATCCGGTGGCACGGGCGATGCCTGGGATGAACGCCATCAGGGCGGAGAGGATGCCCCAGCTCATCATGATGCGCGCGATCCACTTACGGGCACCGAACCGGTCGAGGAACAGATTCGATGGTACTTCGAAGAGGAAGTAGGTGAGGAAGAAGATACCGGACCCGAAGCCAAACATGGTCGCGGTCAGACCGAGCGCTTTGTTCATTGTGATCGCGGCGAAGCCGACGTTTACCCGGTCGAGATAGGCGATGAAGTAGCAAACGATCAGGAACGGAATCAACCGTACCGACACCTTCCGGATGGTCCGGGTCTCTACATCCTGCATCTGTGCTTCTCTCCAGGTGACGCCGCGCTCTCTCTGCACGAAAGTTCATGCCGGGCGAGATTGTCTCGACCTCAGCCCCACAATCCCGCCAATCCGGAATATACCCCGAAGATCACGGTGGAGGCGATCACGATGGCAACGACGACGGCATAAGCGCCTTGCAACCGATAAGGCTTGGGCAGCCGACGCGCCAGCAAATAAAGAAACCCGAGAACGATCGGCAGCAACAGCGCGTTCATGACCTGGACCCCAATACTCAAACTGACGAGGTTGACGCCGGAGACGACGACGAGCGCGCCGGCGATCAGCGTCGCCGTATAGATGCCGTAGAACCAGGGCGCTTCATGCGGCTCGTGCTCCAGCGAATGCTTGGTGCCGAGAACTTCGCTCAGCGTCCGCGCCGCGGTCAGCGTGACCACGATGGTCGCCACCACGGCGGCACCGGACAAGCCGAGACCGAACAGGAGTTTGCCGGTGGTTTCGCCAAGGTACGGCGTGATCGCTTGGGCGATTTGTTGCACGGTGTCGAGCGAGCCGGATTGCATGGCTTTTCCCAGCGTTGCCGCCGTCGCAATCAGCACCGCTGCCATGACGATTTGTGTGACCGCCGCGCCGAACGCGGTGTCCACACGCGCCGCCGGCAAGTCGTCAAGCGACAGGCCTTTTTCCACGACCGACGACTGCTGGTAAAATACCATCCAGGGCATGATCACCGCGCCGATATTGGCGGCGACCAAGTACAGGTATTTTGGCTGCTGCCAGGCGATATCGACGGCGCCGGACGCCACGGCGGCAAGGTCGGGATGCGCCCGCCAGGCGACGAACAAAAACACGACCTCAAATGCGCCGACGGCGATCGCTATGCGTTCGACGAAGAGATATGAGCCCCGATAGGCCATTACGATCAGTGCCACCACGATCAGCGACATGGTGACAGGGGTGGGGACTCCCATCAGCAGGCCGACGCCCGCCAGCCCGCTCAGCTCGCTCAACAGCGCGCCGACGCAAGACAGCACCAGCGTTCCGACCGAAAGCCAGGCCCAGCCACGGCCGAAGTGGACGCGGATCAGCTCGGCGTGGCCTTTGCGCGTCACCAGGCCAAGCCGCACGGTCAGCTCCTGCACAATGTACAGGATCGGCACCAGGACCAACTGCAGCAGCAGCAGCTGGTAGCCCCATTGCGCGCCGCTTTGCGCGGCGGTGATAATGCTGCCGGCATCGGTGTCGGCGAGCATGACGACGATGCCGGGACCGGCGACAGCAAGAACGTGACGCCAGCCCGCAGACCGTAGCACCGGCGGCGGGGCGAGGTCGGAGCCTTTCAAGAGAAACATTCTCGGCTGCCTCGGGAAACCCAAGCGAACGGACGATATGCAGCAAATCCGCGTCGGCGGACGTTGATACATATCAATCGCCCGCCGGGTTCCTGACGTTTTATGACCGTCGAAGCGCGCTCCGCCGTATGGTGTACCGGCCTTTCCAATCAGCGAGGCCCATCAATGGGGCGGTTTTCGGTCCAATCCCAGGTGCCGGTGTCGCGATCGCGAACCGCCTGCTTCCAGCCGACCGTCTCGGCGCGCGTTTTGAAATTCAAGCCTTCGGGCGAGTGCCGGGTAATGCCGTCGAACACGGTGGCGATGAGCTGCGTGGTCTTCAGCCCCATCGCCTCGATCGCCTGGTTGACGACGAGCTTCTGCATCATCAGCTGATTGACTGGCACGGTGGCCATCCGTTCCGCCAGCGCTTCGACTTCGGCATCGAGCTCATCGGGCGGCACCGCCTTGAGCACCAGCCCGAGTTTCTCGGCTTCGCTGCCGGCGATCTTGTCGCCGGTGAACAGCATGCGCTTGGCCCGCTCGGGGCCGAGGCGATAGACCCACATCGCCGTGGTCGGGCAGCCCCACACCCGGGTCGGCATGTAGCCGATCCGCGCATCGGTGCTCATGACGATCATGTCGGCGCACAGCGCGATATCGGAACCGCCGGCGACCGCATAACCGTGCACCTTGCAGATCACCGGCCGGTACGAGCGCCAGATGCTCATGAACAGCTCGGTGTTCCGCATCATGAAGGCATAGTCCTTCATCGGGTCCCACGGCATCGGCTGGGTGACGCCGGTGCCGCCGCTGCCTTGCGCGTAATAGGTCAGATCGTAGCCGGCGCAGAACGCCTCGCCGGCGCCCGACAGCACGATGACGTGGACGCCGGCATCGGCGTTGGCTTGGGCGACGCAGGCGGCGAGCTCGACCGGAACGTCGTCGTCAATGGCGTTCATGACCTCCGGGCGGTTGAGCGTAATACGCCCGATCCTGCCGTCCTTCTCGTAGATCACCTTCGGCATTCAAATCTCCTTGTTCGATGAGACGGGAAGGGGAGAAAGCTCGCGCTCTCGGTTGGCGGCGCCCATTCAAGTGGCAGCCGCCGGGCTCGGCGCCGGCCCTTCGCTGAGCACGCTGTCGTCGCCCGCGAAGAGCGCTTCGAGTATCCGTTGCTCCCTGCTGACGACCAGTTTCATGAACTCGTCGACGCTTCCCGTCTGGCGGCAGGCATTGTAACCGCGCTCTGCGAACTCCTGGAGATCGCCAAAGCCTGCCAGCCGCGCCGGTTTGCGCGCAAGCGCTAGAGTGGTGCCGACGAACCGCTTGCTTGCGAGGCGATCGAGGGATTGTCCAAGGTGCTGAATGAGGTGGATCTGTCGTTCGCGGTCCTTCCGACGATCGACCTTGCGGTAAGCGTTGCCATAGGCGGCGGCATCGATCGTTTTGATCCGTTGCCCCAAGGCCTCCACCATGGCGGCGTCGAGATCCTCCGAGAGGGCATCCAATTCGATCGCGTCGACGACGGTCTCAAGACCCGAGACGGGCAGCAACCTGCTCATAAGCGGGACGACCCGATCAAGCGCCTGATCGCGCCCACCGACGTCGTTGGCGCTGTAGATGTCGGTCAGGAAGAAAGCCGCCGCGGACCCGAAACGCGCGCTTGCAAGCAAGTCCGCGTGGGTGCGGGCGAGGCGGTCGGCCTGCCACGTGCGCAACGACTGGCGACAGTCTGCGGTCTGCGGATTAGCCCTGGCCGAGGCTCGCAAACGGGCCGCAAGGTTCAGCTGGGTCGTAAGACGCTGAACGATTTCATTCTTGTCGTCCGTGGTTTCCAATTCGAGCCTGATTTTGCTGGGAAGGCCTCTGGTTGCACGCGCCGCTGTCCTCGGCAAGGCGCTCGCAGACCTTATCAGTGCAAGGGTTCGGGGGCGACTGACGATGCGCTGCTACGCGGGAGCGGCTGTCTTTGGCATTGATCTTTCGGACAGGCGCGGCGATGTTATTCATTCGACAAGGGAGAGCATCATGGTCAAGAAGAGTCATGCGCCGACCGGCGGCTTGCCGGCGGTAATCACCGGGTCGGCGAACCAAATCTTTCTGGCTGGACTAGGCGCCTTCGCCAAGGCGCAGGAAGACGGGACCAAGATCTTCGACACATTGGTGGAAGAGGGGACCAAGGTTTTCAACGGGCTGGTGGCAGGAGTCGAAGCGGTTCGCGGGCGCGCCGTCGGAGTGGCGGAGGATACAATGGCCGAAATGAAGGCCGCGGCCTCTGGCACGTGGAACATGCTGGAAGGGATGCTTGAGAGACAGGTCACCGGTGTGCTTCAAGGCTTGAACGTAGCGACCAAGAAGGACATCGATACTCTCGCTCGCCGCGTCGCGCAATTGGGAGCGAAGAAGCCGTCCGCAACGAGGAGGAAATCGCCGGCCAAGTCGGCGCGCGGCCGCGGGGTCCGAAAGTCGCGGGCCAGGAAGCGCAAATAGGCGTAGTTTTACAAGCTCATCGGCTCATGCCGGCGTGCGGATAAGGGAATAAGCTCGCGTTCCCCGCTGTTAGTCAGCGTTCGCCAGCGGTCTCATGTTCGGGCGGTCGGATGGCGAGCGCGGTGAACCGTGGGTTATCAGCGTCAAGCGGATAACGGCTCGGCTCGTTCGATCGCACCAACAGCGCTTCGAGGTCGTGTGACCCTGCGGCCGGCAACGGAACACGGATGTCCTCGCGCCTGTATAAGTCGGCCGCCGGGCTTTGACCGGCAAGGCCCGTGACTAACGCGGTGGTAACGGCGAAACGCGTCCACGTCATCTTGCGCTAGGCCTTCAGTGCCGCGATCACCGCCGGGGCAACCTCGTCGCCCCATTCCTGCACGAAATGCCCAGCGTCGGCGAATTCGAGCGGCGGCGGGCAGCCGCGAATGTCGCGATGCAGCGCGCGCATCACCGGCGGCCCGAGCACGGGATCGGCCATGCCGATCGCCATGACGCTGCGTCCGCGCCAATCGTTGCGCCAGAACTCGCGGGCGGCGCGGCCGATCGCGGCGCCCGGGCTATCGGGAAATTCCGGCACCAGATTGGGAAAGCGGCGCACGCCGGCTTTATGGCGGGCGTCCGGATAGGGCGCGTCGTAGGCGGCGGCCTCGGCCGCCGACAGACGCGGGCACGCCCGCACCAAGAGCTTGCCGACCGCCATGTCCGGATGGCTGTTGGAGAACGCCCGCCAATCCAAAAATCCCTTGGACAGCGGCATGTCCCCGGTCGGCAGCGCCGTATTCATCACAATCAATCGGCTAAAGCGCTCGGGCATTTCCGGCGGCAACGTCAGGCCGAGCAGACCGCCCCAGTCCTGCACCACCAGCGTGATGTCGGTGAGAGCGAGCGCGCGGATGAAGGCCAGCAAGCTGTTGCGATGGAAGTCGAACGTATAGATCGCATCGTCGGTCGGCTTATCGGAGCGGCCGAAACCAAAAAAGTCGGGCGCGACCGCGCGGCCGCCGGCCGCCAGAAAATGCGGGATCATGCGCCGGTAGAGATAGCTCCAGGTCGGCTGGCCGTGCAGGCAGAGAATGACCGGCGCATCGGTTGGGCCCTCGTCGAGATAGGACATCGCCAGGCCGGAATAGCCCGGCAGGTCGTCGCGGCTGTGCGCGCGCCAGGGAAAGCCGGGCAGGGCAGCGAAACGCTCCGGCGGCGTTCTCAAGATCTCGGTCATTTCGGACTCGGTTATGAATTGCGGTTGGATCCATGTTTTCCATTTGCCATCGCCACTGTAGCACCGAACGACGACCGTCAGCCTAGGGCGCCAACGAACGAAAGCGGCCGCCCGGCTTCCCCGGGCGGCCGTTCTCACTCTTACCGGACAGCGGCGAAGCTTTGCTCAGCCCCAGCGGATGGCGATGGCGCCGCCGATGGAGAGTGGGCGGGTACGCATCCGGTTGCCGTCATTGCCGGATTGAATGATCCACATGCCGCCTTCGCGGCCGACGATCTTGCCGACGTGATGCGGCCATACGACCACGGCGCCGATACCTGCCGGCCCGGGCTGTCCCCAGCGCGTCCAACTGCGCGCGAGGTTGAATTGCGGGCCCGGATCGCTGCCGACGAGCTGCCGCATCTGCCAACCGCACCAGGCGCGCGGGCGTCCGCCGTATCCGCCGCGGTGCGCGCTTTGCGTCGACCAGGCGAACGCCGCCGCCGCCGCATTTCGGTAGCGCCAAGCCGAATTGTAATATGCAGCCCGCGTTGCCGCGTAACTGTACGCAACCCAATGGCGCCCCGTTTCCTGGTGAACGCCATAGCGGTGGGAGGTGCCGTGCCGGTGGGAGTGCTCGCGCGCGTGAGCGCTTTGCGCAAATGCCACCGTGACCGCGAGCGCGGTCGCCAACGTCGTCAACTTCATCCGGATACTCCTAGTTTTCTAACACGTGTTCTTTCGCTGTCTGCCGACAAAAAACTCGCCCAAACCGTGAGGTTTGAGCGAGTTTCAGCAGACGAAAACGCCTCGCTGGACGGCGAGGCGCGCGAGCGTCATAGCATCCCTAGGAGATTCCCAGATGCCCTAATTCGCATGGCTCGTATTTGCTCGGCGGTTAAGCGGCGCCAAATTGTCGCCGCTATTTGCTGACCGAAAATCCATTAATCTTGATTTCTTGACCGCAACTCGCTGCGATATGCGCACGCTTGACGTGCGAACGACGCGGTCGGCTCATTTGAAATCGGTCGAAACGTCGCTCACCGGCTGCTGCGCTTGCATCTTGATGAACCTGATCTTGCCTTGCGCCGCGGCGAGCGCCTTGGCCAGATCGACGCTGCGGATCGATTGGTCGTCGTAGGTTCGGAAGTACCAGCGCAGGTTCTTCAGATCGGAGGCGCTGGTCCAGGTCGTGGCTTCGGCGTGCATCTGGCCGTTGTCCACCTCGCGCACCGCGCCGTACGGAATGTCGAAGTTGTTGAGGATATGGAATGCCTGCAACACCGCCAGCGCCGCCGTAGCAGAGGGGATGGCGGATTGCGAGAACGCCACCGCGCGCACGAAGCGGGATGGCGGCGTGAAGTCGCCCGGCAATCCGCGCAGGCCCGAGCCCTGGCCGAATTGCGCGAGCTTGACGCCGCCGAGATTGATCGGCGGAACATTGGTGGCGGTGAGATTCACGTAGTTGCGCAGATTGGTCATATGCCAATCGAAGGCCGGCGAATTGGTCACGACTCCGAGTGGGTTGTCGTAGATCTTCAGCGATTTGTTCAACGGCTCGATGACGACCGATTTGCCGCTGCGGTCGTGCACGACGAAATGCACCGGCGCCACCTGCTCGATGGCGTCGACAATGACGGGCACCAGCACGACTTTGTCGAAGTGGGCCTTGACCTCTTCGACGGTGGCGAAATTGCCGAGCAGCCAGTTGGCGTATTCGTGCGGCGCCATCGCGCGCGCGGCATTGTCTTTGGTCGCGTCCGTGTAGCTTGCATAGTCCGGGAAGTAGAACAGCGACGAAACCATATCTCGTTTTGTAACTGATGCCTTTGCCGCCGTCCGGCAGCGTGCCGGTGAACATGGTTCCGGCCGGAACAACCATCACGTCGGAGTGCAAGTCGAAACCGAATTCCAGCGAGCGCGCGGCGATGACGCCGCCGTCCTTGGCGACGAGGCGGATTCCCGTGCAGGCTTGCGCCACCGGCGCAAAGCTGAGTGCTGCGGTGAGAATTCCAGCAATGGTCGAGCAGAACATGACACCCCTCGTGGACATATTTGGCGGCTATGCACGCAGGCTTAGCCGTGGGGCGGGTACCGATCAAAGTGAAAGCCGATTTATTATGAGTAAAACGGAGGGCCGGACCGTATCATCCGTCTTAAATTGACTCTTTGCCGCTCGAATGTCGGCCAATGTTTCGCGGCCGGCCGAAAAAACCGGATCGACGCGCCGTCAGCGTTCGCTTGCAACGGTACTTGCGTGCCGCGAAGGCTTCGCGGCGACAAAAGCTTTGCGCGGTGTCAGCGGCGGACCGCCTTGCTGAGATCAGGCGGCGCCGCGCAGCACCTTTCTGACCTTGTCGGGCGTATACGGCACCGAGCGCAGCCGCGCGCCGGTCGCATCGAACACCGCGTTCGAGATCGCCGACGGCACCACGGCCGCCGATGGCTCGCCGACGCCCCAGGGTTTTTCCGCCGGCCGATCGATGAGATCCATGACGATGTCGGGCACTTCCGGGAAGGTCAGAATCGGATAGCTCACCCAATCAAGGCTCGTCACCGTCGAGCGGTTGAATTTCAGCTCCTCCTTGAGCGTGCGGCTCACGGTCTGGATCACGTTGCCTTCGATCTGGTTCCTGATCCCGTCGGGATTGACGATCTGGCCGCAATCGTGAGCGACGTAGAAGCGGGTGACGCGGATGTCGCCGGTCGAGCGCTTGACCTCGACTTCGGCGACGGCGGCGATATAGGTGCGGATCAGCTCGTACTTGCAATAAGACACCCCACGACCCGTCACCACATCGCCGCTTTGGCTCTTCTTGGGCGAGGGGCGCTTATCCCATTTCGCCAAGGCGGCGACGCGATCGAGCACCTCGATGCCGCGCTTGTCGTTGGGGTCGAGATACTTGAGGCGGAAATCGATCGGGTCGGCACCGGCCGCCGCCGCCAGCTCATCGATGAAGCACTCGTTGGCGTAGGTGTTCTGCATGCGGCCCGGCGTCCTGATCCAGGACGGGCGGAACGGCGTCGACTCCAGCCGGTGACAGACGATGTTGATGGTGGCGAACTTGTAGGGAATGTTCGAGTTCTGGAAGACGTTTCCCGGCGCCACGGTCTCGTCGGCCGGCATGCCGCTCAGCGTCGCCGCGACCAGCGGCACCACGAACATATTCGGCGTCTGTTGCGGCATGAAGAACTCGGAATCCCAGGCGGTGACCGTCCCCGAGCTGTCGAGCCCGGCGCGCAGTTCGATCAGCGTCGGCGGGCCTTTCGGGTCCCAGCCGTGTTCGTCGGCGCGCGACCATTGCACGCGAACCGGCCGCCCCACCGCCTTCGCCAGCAGGGCCGCGTCGGCGGCTGCATCCTCGTGGCCGTTGCGGCCGTAGCAGCCGGAGCCTTCAAGGTAGAGGCAGCGCACGCTCTCGGGCGGCAGACCGAACATCTTGGCGAGCTGCTTGCGCAGATTGTGGGTGGCTTGCGATGCCGACCACGATGTCAGTTGGCCGTCCTTGAATTCGGCAATCGCGCAGGACGGCCCGATCGAGCCGTGGGTATGGATAGTGAAGTCGTAGGTGGCGGCGATTTTTTTCACGCCGTCCTTGCTCATCGCCTCCGCTGCGTTACCGACATTGCCGGTCACATCGTCCTTGGCCACCTTGGTGGCGCGGACGTGCTCCATCAGCTTGTCTTGCGCGGGCAGCCCCTCCCAGCTCGACCACGTGGCTTTGAGCTGTTGGGCGGCCTTGATCGCGGCCCATTCATTCTCGGCGACGACGCCGAGGAAGTTGCCCTCGCGCACGAGCTTGACGACACCGGCAATGCCGTTGATCGACGAGTCGTCGACGCTTTGCAGCGTCGCTCCGATCGCCGGCGGCCGTATCACGCGGCCGTGCAGCATGCCGGGCACGCGGAAGTCTTGCATGTAGGTGAATTTGCCGGTCACCTTGTCCGGAATGTCGACGCGCGGGACCGAGGTGCCGACGATCTTGAAGTCTTTCGCGTCCTTGGTCTTCGGCGGCTTGGAGTGGTCGACCGCGAGCGAAAACGCCTTGCCGCCGATCAAGTCGCCATAGCTGACGGTTTTGCCGCCGCCGCTGATGGTCCCGGCGGAGACCGTGAGCTCGTCCAGCTTGACGCCGAGCTGCGTCGCCGCGAGATCGAGCAGCGCGCTCCTCGCCAACGCCGCGGCGTTGCGAATCTGCACGCCGCCGACCTGGATCGAAAGGCTGCCGAATGTCGGCCCTTGATCCGGCGTCAACGCCGTGTCGCCTTGGACGATCTCGACCCGGTTGAACGGAACGTCGAGCTCGTCGGCCACGATTTGCGCGAGCGCGGTGCACACGCCGGTGCCGAGATCGACCTTGCCGGAATAGACGGTCACCATGCCCGTGGCATCGATGGCGAGGAAGGTATCGACCGCAGTGAGCGCCACCGGCTTGGCCGCGGCAGCCGCTTGCGCCAGGCTCTCGCCCGGCCGTCCGAAGAAGGAGAAGCTGACAACGAGCGCACCGCCGCTCTTGAGCAGGTCGCGGCGCGAGGGGATGAAATTTTTGCTCATGGCTACCTCGCCTGCGCCATATCGGCGGCGCGTTGGACGGCTTTGACGACGCGGGCGTGGCTCCCGCAACGGCACAGATTGCCGGCCAGCGCCTTCTTGATGTCGGCTTCGCTCGGCTTGCGGTTAGTGGCGAGGAAGGCGGCCGCCTTCATGATCATGCCGTTGGTGCAGTAGCCGCACTGCAGCGCTTGTTCGTCGATGAACGCCTGCTGCACCCGGTGCAGGTTGTCCGCGGTGCCGAGCCCTTCCAGCGTCACGATCTTGTTGTTCTCAGTGATCGAGGAGAGCGGGATCACGCACGATTGCACGGCCTTGCCGTCGATGTGCACCATGCACGAGCCGCATTGCGCCAGACCGCAGCCGAAGCGCGGGCCGTGCAG
>JBEKJZ010000121.1:0-8098 GCA_050010955.1 Xanthobacteraceae bacterium
AGCAGGCGCTTGTGCGTGCGCATTTCGAACTGCTCGCGGCTCTTCTTGTCGATATGCGGCGAGCGGTTGACCGTGAACTTCTCGATCTTGGTCGGCAGCGGGATCGGTCCCCGTACCTGCGCACCGGTGCGCTTGGCGGTGTTGACGATCTCGCGCGTCGACGCATCGAGGATGCGGTGATCGAACGCCTTGAGCCGGATGCGTATGTTCTGACCGTTCATTGTTGTCTCCGACAACGGAGGACGGATATCGAGCCGTCATCACGATCGCTCTGCAGCCTGCCTTCCATCACTTTTTCCGTCCTCTGTCGTCCGCCGTCTGTCGTCTGCTACTCGAGAATGCTCGCCACGACGCCGGCGCCGACCGTGCGGCCGCCCTCGCGGATGGCGAAGCGCAGCTTCTCCTCCATGGCGATCGGCACGATCAGCGTCACCTCCATGGCGATATTGTCGCCCGGCATCACCATCTCGGTGCCTTCCGGCAGCGTCACTACGCCGGTCACGTCGGTGGTGCGGAAATAGAATTGCGGCCGGTAATTGGTGAAGAACGGTGTATGGCGTCCGCCTTCCTCTTTGGTGAGAATGTAGGCTTCGGCCTTGAACTTGGTGTGCGGCTTCACCGAGCCCGGCTTGCACAGCACCTGGCCGCGCTCCACTTCCTCACGCTTGGTGCCGCGCAGCAGGCAGCCGACGTTGTCGCCGGCCTCGCCCTGATCGAGCAACTTGCGGAACATCTCGACGCCGGTGACGACGGTCTTCAGCGTCGGCTTGATGCCGACGATCTCGACTTCCTCGCCGACCTTGATGATGCCGCGCTCGATGCGGCCGGTGCACACCGTGCCGCGGCCGGAGATCGAGAACACGTCTTCGACCGGCATCAGGAACGGCTGGTCCTTCGGCCGCTCCGGCTGCGGGATGTAGTCGTCCACCGCCTTCATCAGCGCCGTGATCGAGTTCTTGCCGAGCTCATCGTTCTTGCCCTCGAGCGCCATCAGCGCCGAGCCCTTGATGACCGGGATCTTGTCGCCGGGGAAATTGTACTTCGAGAGAAGCTCGCGGACCTCGAGCTCGACGAGTTCAAGGAGCTCGGGATCGTCCACCATGTCCACTTTGTTGAGATAAACGACGAGCGCCGGCACGCCGACCTGGCGGGCGAGCAGGATGTGCTCGCGGGTCTGCGGCATCGGGCCGTCGGCGGCGCTCACCACCAGGATGGCGCCGTCCATCTGCGCGGCGCCGGTGATCATGTTCTTGACGTAGTCGGCGTGGCCCGGGCAATCGACGTGCGCGTAATGGCGCTTGTCGGTCTCGTACTCGACGTGCGCGGTGGCGATGGTGATGCCGCGCGCTTTCTCTTCCGGCGCCTTGTCGATCTGGTCATAGGCGGTGAATTTCGCCTGACCTTTTTCCGCCAAGACTTTGGTGATCGCCGCCGTCAACGTCGTCTTGCCATGATCGACATGGCCGATCGTGCCGATGTTGCAATGCGGTTTCGTGCGCAGGAATTTTTCCTTGGCCATGAGACTCTCCGTTCCGGCTCTCTTGTAGACCTTCGTAAAAACGCCGATCAGGCGAACTTCGCCTGAACCTCGTCTGCAATGCCCTTGGGCACCTCAGCATAGTGATCGAACTGCATGGTGAACGTGGCACGCCCCTGACTCATGGAGCGCAGATTGTTGACGTAGGAGAACATGTTGGCGAGCGGCACCATCGCGGTGATGACGTTGGCATTGCCGCGCATGTCCTGGCCCTGAATCTGGCCGCGCCGCGAATTCAGATCGCCGATCACCGACCCGGTATATTCCTCCGGCGTCACCACCTCGACCTTCATGACCGGCTCGAGCAGCACCGGGCCGCCCTTCTGCAGCGCCTCGCGCAACGCCGCGCGCGCCGCGATCTCGAAGGCCATCGCCGAGGAATCGACGTCGTGCGAGGCGCCGTCGATCAGGCTGACCTTGAGATCGACCACCGGGAAGCCGGCGAGCACGCCGGAACTCATTACCCCCTCCAGGCCCTTCTCGACCGCGGGGATGAACTCCTTTGGCACCGAGCCGCCGACGATCTCGTTCTCGAACGCGAAGCCGGTGCCCGGTACCGCCGGCTCGGCGGTGATTTTGACGCGCGCGTACTGGCCGTGGCCGCCGGTCTGCTTCTTGTGCGTGTAGTCGACGGTGGCGGGCCGGGTGATCTTCTCGCGATAGGCGACCTGCGGCGCGCCGATATTGGCATCGACCTTGTAGGTGCGCTTGAGGATATCGACCTTGATGTCGAGGTGCAGCTCGCCCATGCCCCTGATGATGGTCTGGCCGGATTCCGGGTCGGTGTTGACGCGGAACGACGGGTCCTCGGCTACCAGCTTGGCGAGCGCCACGCCGAGCTTCTCCTGGTCGGCCTTCGACTTCGGCTCGATGGCGATCTCGATGACCGGATCGGGGAATTCCATCTTTTCCAGGATCACCGGCTTCTGCGGATCGCACAGCGTGTCGCCGGTGCGGACTTCCTTGAGGCCCGCCAGCGCCACGATATCGCCGGCAAAGGCTTCCTTGATGTCTTCGCGGTTGTTGGCATGCATCAGCAGCATGCGGCCGACGCGTTCCTTGCGGTCTTTGGTCGAATTCAAGACGCCCGTGCCGCTCTCCAGCCGGCCCGAATAGATGCGGCAGAAGGTGATGGTGCCGACGAACGGGTCGTCCATGATCTTGAACGCGAGCAGCGCCATCGGTTCGGTGTCGGACGGCTTGCGGA
Source organism: Xanthobacteraceae bacterium (assembly GCA_050010955.1). GTDB lineage: Bacteria > Pseudomonadota > Alphaproteobacteria > Rhizobiales > Xanthobacteraceae > BOG-931. The sequence goes on from JBEKJZ010000121.1 coordinate 2,745, forward strand.
CGACCTCGTTGCCCTTGGGATCGATGCCCTTGATCGGCGGCACGTCGAGCGGCGACGGCAGATAATCGACAACGGCGTCCAGCAGCGGCTGCACGCCCTTGTTCTTGAACGCCGAGCCGCACAGCACCGGATAGAACGCCCCGCTAATAGTGGCCTTGCGGATCAGGCGCTTCAGCGTCGCTTCGTCGGGCTCCCGGCCGTCGAGATAAGCAGCCATCACCTCGTCGTCGAGCTCGACCGCCGCCTCGATCAGCTTCTCGCGATACTCCTTGGCCTGGTCCAACAGCTCGGCCGGAATCTCAATGTCGTGGTACTCCGCGCCGAGCGTCTCCTCGTCCCACACCACGCCGACCATGCGCACCAGATCGATGACGCCCCTGAACTGGTTCTCGGCCCCGATCGGCAGCTGGATGGCCACCGGCTTGGCACCGAGGCGATCGACAATGTCCTTGAGGCACTGGAAATAGTCCGCGCCGGTCTTGTCCATCTTGTTGCACAACACGATGCGCGGCACCCGGTACTTGTCGCCCTGCCGCCAGACCGTCTCGGTTTGCGGCTCGACGCCCTGGTTGGAATCGAGCACGCAGACGGCGCCGTCGAGCACGCGCAGCGAACGTTCCACCTCGATGGTGAAATCCACGTGGCCGGGCGTGTCGATGATGTTGAGGCGCTTGCCGGCCCAAAAGGCGGTGGTCGCGGCCGAGGTGATGGTGATGCCGCGCTCCTGCTCCTGCTCCATCCAGTCCATGGTCGCGGCGCCTTCGTGCACCTCGCCCATCTTATGGCTCTTGCCCGTGTAATAGAGGATGCGCTCGGTCGTGGTCGTCTTGCCGGCGTCGATGTGGGCCATGATGCCGAAGTTGCGATAATCCTCGATCGGATGGACGCGGGGCATGGGGAAATCCTTCGCTGTCGCCGGCTTTACCAGCGATAGTGCGAGAATGCGCGGTTGGCTTCCGCCATCCGGTGCGTATCCTCGCGCTTCTTGACGGCGTTCCCCCTGTTATTCGACGCATCGAGCAGCTCGGCGGAGAGCCGCTCGGTCATGGTCTTTTCATTACGCTCGCGCGCGGCGGAGATGATCCAGCGGATGCCGAGCGCCTGGCGCCGCGACGTGCGCACCTCGACCGGCACCTGATAGGTCGCGCCGCCGACGCGGCGCGAGCGCACTTCGATCGACGGCATGACGTTGTCGAGCGCCTGCTGGAAGACGCTGATCGGATTCTGCCGGGTCTTGCCCTCGATCATATCCAAGGCGCCATAGACGATGTTCTCCGCTACCGACTTCTTGCCGGCGTGCATCACCGAATTCATGAATTTGGTGACCACGACGTTGCCGAATTTCGGGTCCGGCTGGATCTCGCGTTTGTCTGCGCTGTGACGGCGGGACATCGTTCAGACTCCAATCACTTCGGCCGTTTGGCGCCGTATTTCGAGCGGCGCTGCTTCCGATTCTTCACGCCCTGGGTATCGAGCACGCCGCGCAGGATGTGGTAGCGCACGCCCGGCAGATCCTTGACGCGGCCGCCGCGGATCATCACCACCGAATGCTCCTGCAGGTTATGGCCTTCGCCAGGGATATAACCGATGACCTCGAAGCCGTTGGTGAGCCGAACCTTGGCGACCTTGCGCAGCGCCGAATTCGGCTTCTTCGGCGTGGTCGTGTAGACGCGCGTGCAGACGCCGCGTTTTTGCGGGCTCTGCTGCAGGGCCGGCACTTTCTTCTTCGCGTGCTGGGTCACCCGCGGCTTGCGAATGAGCTGGTTGATCGTCGGCATCGCTCGCCAAACTTTCCTTGTTTCGGGGCTTGCGCCCCTTTTGCCTTTTTCGGGCCTGCGCCCGGTGGTCACCGCGCGAAACGCGTTCGCGCAAAAGAAATCGCGCCTTCCGCTTCCCGCAATGGAAGCAAAGGCGCTGGAAACTCCGCAGAGGACCACGATGCAGATGCCCGCGGTCGTGCGCTTCGTCGATCTGACTTGCCGAGTCAGAGGCAGCGTTTGAGCCCGCTTATGTCGAGGCGTCGCGCCGCGTCCCATTTACCCACGAATGGGGAGCCAAGAAAGTAAACCACTTTCAATAGCTTAGCTGGGACCCGGACCGGCCGTTCCGACGGGCGAAGCTCACCGCCTGCCGCAAAGTGCGCGGTATGTATCGGCGCTACCGGTCGAAGTCAAGCCGATATGGGCATGAAAGCGCGATGGCGCAAGCACATCCGCACCCTCCGCGGGGTGCACTCGGCCGCGGGAAGGTCTGCGGCCGGCCGCAGCATCTAGGCGGCCTTTCTCGGGCCATCCTTCAAAAGCCCGAGCCGCACCAGGCTTTCGGCTGTGGCGACGATGGCCTCCTCGCGCGAAAGCGGCGCCCAGCCCAGCACGCGTTTGGCCTTTTTGTTGGTGGCGTTCTTTATCTTGCCGAGTTCGGGAATGATCTGCCTCACCGCCGGATCGCGGAGCGCGGCAATGCGCACCAGCCAATTCGGCAGTTGCCAGGTGGGCACTCTTCTCGCCGCAGCGCCCATGCGGCGCTTTAGCACCTTGGCGATATCGCTAATCGACATGGCATCGCCGGCGACGGCGAGAAACCGCTCGCCCTTGGCGGCTGGATGCGTCATGGCGCGGATATGCAGATCGGCGACATCGCGCACATCGACGACGCCGATATAGTATCGCGGGCAGCCGGGCATGGCGCCGTCCATCATGCGCTGCACGAGAAGGATCGAGGTCGAATAGTCAGGCCCGAGTACCGGGCCAAACACACCGACCGGGTTGACGACGGCAAGCTCGAGCCCGCCGCCTTCCTTCGCAACAAAATTCCAGGCCGCACGTTCCGCCAAAGTCTTCGATTTCGTGTAGGGCAGAATGTTGGGACCGTTGAGGTCGGTCCAGTCCGTCTCGTTGAACGGCGTCTGCTGCGGCTTATGGCCGTATCCGATCGCTGCAAATGAGGAGGTCAGCACCACGCGCTTGACGCCGGCGTTGCGCGCGGCGCGCAGCACCCGCAGCGCGCCGTCGCGCGCCGGCACGATCAGCTCGTTCTCGTCCTTGGGGACATTCGCCGGCAATGGCGAGGCGACATGCAGCACGTACTCGCAGCCGGCGACTGCATTCGGCCAGCCAGCGTCGCTTTCGAGGTCGGCAGCGACAAAGGACAAGCGGTCGCCCGGCTCGGCGCCGCCTTGCCTGAGCAAGGCGCGCACGTCGGCCTCGCGCTTCAAGCTGCGCACCGTTGTGCGCACCCGGTGGTCGGCGGTGAGCAGTTGCAGGATGCAATGACTGCCGATGAAGCCCGACCCGCCGGTGACCAGAACTGTGCTCATGGCCGCCTCCCTGTGCGTCGCCGACATGCGGCAAGCCTAGCCAACATATGCTTAGCGCATAAAACGAAAAGGCCGCCGAATGGCGGCCCTCCCGTAATATGCGAACCGCCGGCCCTTACTCCGCCGCCGGCAGCGCCGCCGGCTCGGCGGCCGCGGCCGCCGCCTTCGCGGCCGCTTCCTTCTCGCGCTCGGCGAGGATGAGCTGGTCGCGCTTGACAGCGACTTCGCGGAGCCGGTTCATCATGGCGCCGGTCCCGGCCGGGATCAGGCGGCCGACGATGACGTTCTCCTTGAGACCGTCGAGGGTGTCGGCCTTGCCACTTACCGCAGCCTCGGTCAGCACGCGCGTCGTCTCCTGGAACGAAGCCGCCGAGATGAACGAGCGCGTCTGCAGCGAAGCCTTGGTAATGCCGAGCAGCACCGGATGCGCGGTCGCCGGCTCCTTGCCTTCCTCCGCCGCCCGGGCGTTGACCTCGTCGAACTCGATCTTGTCGACCTGCTCGCCCTGGATCAGGTCGGTCTCGCCGGACTCGTCGATCTCGACCTTCTGCAGCATCTGCCGCACGATCACTTCGATGTGCTTGTCGTTGATGGCAACGCCCTGCAGCCGATAGACGTCCTGGATTTCGTTGACCAGGTAGCCGGCCAACTCCTCGACCCCCTTGATCGCCAGAATGTCGTGCGGTGCCGGGTTGCCCTCGACGATATAGTCGCCCTTCTCGATGAGGTCGCCGTCCTGCAGGTGGATGTGCTTGCCCTTCGGGACCAGATACTCCCTCGGCTCCTCCTCGCTGTTCGCCGGCTCGATGGTGATCCGGCGCTTGTTCTTGTAGTCGCGGCCGAAGCGCACCGTGCCGGAAATCTCGGCGATGACCGCGGATTCCTTGGGCCGCCGGGCCTCGAACAGTTCGGCGACGCGCGGCAGACCGCCGGTGATGTCGCGGGTCTTGGCGCTTTCGGTGGGAATGCGGGCGATGACGTCGCCCGCCTTCATCTTGGCGCCCGGATCGACCGAGATGATGGCGTCGACCGCCAGCGTGTAGCGGGCGTCGCCGCCGCGGCTGAGCTTTAGGATCTTGCCGTCCTTGCCCTTGATCACCAAAGCCGGACGCAGATCCTGCTGGCCGCGGACGGAGCCGCTGCGCCAGTCGATGACGACGCGTTTAGCGATACCGGTCGATTCGTCGAGCGTCTCGGTCATCGACTGACCTTCGACCAGATCCTCGAAGCCGACCGTGCCCTCGACCTCGGTGAGGATCGGGCGCGTATAGGGATCCCACTCGGCGATGCGCTGGCCGCGCTTGATGTGCTCGCCGTCTTCGACCTTGAGCCGCGCGCCGTATTGGATGCGGTGCACGGCCCGCTCGGTGCCGTCCGGATCGGTCACGGCGACGATCAGGTTGCGGCTCATCACGATGTGATCGCCGTCTGAATTGCGCACGACGTTCTTGTTCTTGATCCTGATGGTGCCCTCGAAGTTCGACTCGACGAACGACTGCTCCGAGATCTGCGCCGCGCCGCCGATGTGGAACGTGCGCATGGTGAGCTGGGTGCCCGGCTCGCCGATCGATTGCGCGGCGATGACGCCCACCGCCTCGCCCATATTGACCGGCGTGCCGCGGGCGAGATCGCGCCCATAGCACTTGCCGCAGCAGCCGCTGGTGGTCTCGCAGGTCAGCACCGAACGGATCTTGACCTCCTGCACGCCGGCATTGACCAGCCGCTCGACATGCGGCTCCTCAAGCAGCGTGCCGTTGGCGACCAAAACCTCGTTGCTCGACGGGTCGCGAACGTCCTCAGCTGTGGTGCGGCCGAGGATGCGGCTGGCCAGTGACGCCACAACGGTGCCGGCATCGATGATCGCCCGCACCTTGATGCCGCGGGTACTGCCGCAATCCTCCTCGGTAATGATGCAGTCCTGCGCCACGTCGACGAGGCGCCGGGTCAGATAACCGGAATTCGCCGTCTTCAGCGCGGTGTCGGCGAGGCCCTTGCGCGCGCCGTGCGTCGAGTTGAAGTACTCGAGCACGGAGAGGCC
>JBEKJZ010000122.1:0-11349 GCA_050010955.1 Xanthobacteraceae bacterium
GCATGTCAACGCCAAAGGTGCGGTTAAAATAACCGCATAACGCACGAAAATGTCGGAAACCTTCGCATTGTGCTTGACGCCCGCGCGCCTGCGTAGATAAACGTCGACCATCACGGAGCAGCCTTGGTCGCGCAGGTCAACGCGCGGCGCTTAATTCCGGCGAGCAATGCACGCCGGCATAAGGATGCTCGTTTTCATGAGTCGTTACGTCGCCGCGGCCGGCACGACCCATACTCTCGCCGAACGCTGCACAATCGAGGCAGCCGAGTTGATTCTTGGTATCAAGCGACGCAACATCCAAGCAATGGCCGCTCGCGGTGATATTCCAGGGACAGCGAAGATAGGCCATCTTTGGACGTTCGACATTGCGCAACTGCGGCGCTATGTCAGGGAGAGGCAACAATGCAGCGGAAAGCGCCGACAGGATGCTTTTGGCGTGGCGATACCCTTTGGGGTCGCATCTATATCAACGGCCGCGAGATCAGGAGATCGCTACAGACAAGCGACCCGAAAGTTGCGGCACAGCGGCGAAAGGCAGCGCAGGAGCGCGTGATCGCCGACAAGTTCGGCGACGCCACTCGGGATTTTGTCGAGGTGATCGAGGCGTGGTCGCAATGGATTACGCGGCAAGTCGGCCGCAACACTGCCAAGCGTTACGCCTGTTCACTCGATCAGCTACAGCCCTACGTCGACGGCAAGGCGCTGGCCGCAATCGACGGCCGTCTCGTCAGTGAGATAGCGCAGGCACGCGCATCAGCCGGAGCGACCAACGCCACGATCAAGCGCGATCTGGTGGCGCTGTCATCGGTGATCAACTTCGCCATCGATCAAGGATGGTGTGACGATAATCCGGTCCTGCCGCGTATGCGCCGACTCAAGGAACGGCGCGACCCGATCGTGTTGCCGCAGCGGTCGCATATCGATCTGGTCATCGATCGCTGCCCCGGCATGGTCGCCGACGTGGTCAAGGCGGCAATGGCAACCGGCGCTCGTCAGGACGAGCTATTGAAGGCACGGCGAGATAGCGTCGACCACGATCGGCGGCAGCTAACCATCATCGGCAAGGGCAACAAACAGCGCGTGATCGATCTCGATCCATTCGGCGGCTATGCCGTGTTGTCGTCGCTGCCGGCCTACACCGGCAAGCCGCTCCTATTCTGGCACTCGGACGGCGAGAGCTACAAGAACTTCGCCGGCAACTTCGGCAGGACGGTCCGACAAACAGCGGCATGGGCGAAAGCGAACGGCGTCGATTTCCGTTCGTTCCGTTTCCACGACCTTCGCCACTGGCATGCGGTGCAATGGCTCAAGGAAGGCCGCTCGCTCTATGATCTGCAACGCCGGCTAGGTCATACCAGCATCAACACGACCGAAATCTACTGCCAGTATTTGACGGCTGACGAGGACCGGGTCGCCAAGCAGCAAGCCGGTACAAAAAGCGGTACAGCGGGTGCGAAGGTGGCGCTGCAAACAGCATAGAAACCCTTGCAGCATCGCAATAACTTGCATTGAAGGGTAATGCCTCTTACGGGTTTACAAAACCGCTGCTCTACCGCTGAGCTAACCCGGCCTTTCGATGACTTAGCATTTTCTCGGCACCAATTAGGTACCGATTTCTATCCTCCAAGGGGAAGCGGAGTTGATAGCAAAGGACGCCGACGAAGTCATGATGGCCTTCTGATGGAGCCTGGCTGGCCATGAGCGCCGCCCACCGCTAAACGCCTCGCGAATGGATTAGTCTATTCGCCGCATATTCGGCGTGATTCCGTTGTTAGGAATCCGCCACATCGGATGGGAGTTTCAGGCATGAGCAGGTCAAGGCGCTTTACGGTTTTCGTACCGTTGGTGTCGATCTTCGCTGCGCTATCGCTTTCGGCAATGGCGGAAGAATCGCCCCCGAAAAAGCCGGCCCCCAAAGGGCCGGCCGTCCAGCAGAAGGGCCCGATGCGGCCGGGACCGCAGGTTGGCCATGGGCCGCCTAGTCACGGGGGTCCGCCGGCACGTGCGGTCGAACATCACCCCATGGGCCGCGACCCTGGCCATTGGACCGATCACGACCGTTACGCTTGGGGGCACGGGAATTGGCGTCCGTATGGGTGTCACTTCGGACGCTGCGGCTATTGGTGGTGGGCCGACGGCTATTGGTATTTCTACGATCATCCCATGGAGGGCCCGCCGGTTGACGTTTCCGAGTACGCCTACCCGGATCCATCGGCGCCGCCACCGTCTGAAGGATACGCCGAGCCGCCGCCGCCACCACCGCCGCCTCCGCCAGGCTCGGGTGTGGTCGGGGGCGCAATCGGCGGCAGCATCATCGGCGGCATACTCGGCGGCGCACTGACGGGAAGAGCCGGTGGCGCGGCCGTCGGCGCCATGATCGGCGGAACGACCGGTGCGGCCATCGGCGCGCAAGCCGAACAGCGGAACGGTTATTATTTGTACCAGGGTGCCTGTTACTACCGGTACCCGACCGGCGAGTTCGCCGTCATTGACCCCGGCTATTGCAATTAAACCGGAGGGAACCAGGAAGCGCCCTCGCCGAGGAGAGGACAACCAGGCTCGGCCTGAGGGTAATCGAGTATTGAAGAAGCGCGATTGACGTGGCGGAATTTCGTCGGCTCTCGGCGGCGAGATATTAGGCCTCGGTCTTGCTGTCCTCCGCCGGCGGCTCGACTTCGGCGCGCTCAGCCTTGCGCAGCGCCGTCTTCTCGTCCTTCTTGCGCTGTTTCTCTTCGCTCTTGAGGCGCGCCGCCCGCGCCCGCTCGGCGCGATCGCGTCCGTAATTCGGCTTGAAGGCCATCCGATCCTCGCTGGTTGATTCCGTGCCTTGCGGCGGCATATAAGCACGCCACGATGCCATCGCAGCGTTACGCGCCGGCATCGCCTCCCTCCTGGCACGGATCATCGCATGGCGACACGGCAAGCGCGAATCGATGCTTTCATCCACGACGGCGTACCGCCGGCGGAGCAGCCGCTTGAGCTCTTGTGCGAGGATCACGTCGGCACTTATGTCATCCCGTTCCTGTGTCGCTGGAGCGGCGGTGGCTGGCAAAGCGTCGATACCAGCAATCCCATCGAAGCGACGGTGGTCGGCTGGCGCGTACGTTGATGGGAGTTGCGTTCACCGTAACCGGACCGCTCCGCGGCACGTCATGCAGGGTCAAGAAAAATGAGTTTTAAGCAACCGGATCTCCTCGAGCGGCAACAGGCGGCAGCCAAGGCCAAGAAGGCGGCCCTGGAGAAGTTTCGCGCCAAGGCCGCCGACCCGGCGCTCGCAGACCGGCTGACAGCGAGAACGGCGAGTGCCGCCGACCGAAAGGCCATCAAGAATGCCCGCGAGGTCGAAAAGGCCGAAAAGAAAGCTCGTGATGCCGAACGAGCGGAGCAGGCGAAGCGCGACGTTGCGCTACAGGCTGAGCGCGCCAAGGCCGAAAGCGCAGAGCGTGAACTCGCGTTAGAAGCCGAGCGCAAGGCGGCCAGGGACGCCCGCTATGCCGCTCGCAAAAAGCGATCGAAACGCCGCTAGCTGAGGTTCCGTGGCGCCTCGAATCGCGATTGCGCGGCCGGCGCGAATTTCAGAAACTAGATGCCAAGGGCGCAATCGGTCCGGCGCTTCAGCGCGCCCGGTCAGCAAACGCGGATGCTCACAAAGGGGGAAAATCACCATGATGCCATATTCAGCGCTCCGTCGAAGTCTGCTGCTTGCCGCGATGATCGGCGTCCCCGCCATCGCGCTTGGAGAAACCGCTGCGCCGCCCAACGCCTCCGTCTATTTCATCGGTCCGACGAACGGCGACACGGTCACGAGTCCGTTCAAGGTCCAATTCGGCCTGACCGGCATGGGCGTAGCGCCGGCCGGCGTTGAGAAGCCAAATACCGGCCATCATCATCTGTTAATCGACGCCACGCTTTCGCCGGAGGAGTTGAAGCAGCCCATCGCCAGCGACGCCAAGCACGTCCATTTCGGCGGCGGGCAGACCGAGACCATGGTGACGCTGCCGCCAGGCCAACACACGCTGCAACTCGTGCTCGGAGACTGGACGCATATTCCGTTCAATCCGCCGATCATGTCGCCCGTCATTACCGTCACGGTGAAATAACTTAGGGCGAGACGACCGAAATGGTAGCGCAAGAGGAAACTCAGATCGTGCATCTCGTCTTGCCCGATCTCGCCGGGCTTAAGGCGCAGTAGCCGGGCGCAAGTCGTGGCGGCCGAATAGAGCGCGCGCGTACAACAGCGAGCGCAAGAGGCCGGAAGAAACCGCGGGAGAGTCTTAGAAGATGCCGTTTCCTTCGTTTTTTCTATCGGGAGATCGCACACGGCTGTGGAGCGTGACGCGCGCGGCAGTCTATGGCGCCGGCATCGGCGCGCTCGCGGCATCATTCAAGACTTTCGGGCTGCGGCACGCGGCGGGTTCGGTTCCAGCCGATTTTTTAGAAATCGCTGCCGCTGCGCTAGCCTTTGCGTTGTTGTGCGCCGCTGCTGCTGCATTGCACAATTTCATTGGGCGGCGGCTTATTTAGCGCGAGGTCCGATAGAAGACGGCACCCGGGAGCGGCCGGCGTCTTGCCGGCTGGGTGAGAGCGCCGGTGGTTGACTCTCATTTTTTCATTCAAGTTGTGCGAGGTTTATCTAAAGTCGTATAACAGCTGGGCCGCGCGGGGTGTAGACTTTAAACGCGCGGTAGACCCTGGGGGAGGAGTTGAAATGGCTCAAATGGCTCAAACAACTGATATGGCTCGAGTCCCGAAGAACTTTAGGACTGTGATCACTGCCGCGGCCGCGGGAAACGTCATTGAGTGGTATGACTTCTATATTTTCGGGAGCTTGGCCACCATCTTGGCGGTCAAATTCTTCGAAAAGAGCCACCCCGTTGCGGCGCTACTCAGCACGATCGCGCTGTTCACTGCCGGCTTCCTGGTCCGTCCCTTGGGGGCGTTCCTGTTCGGCTGGCTGGGAGACCGCGTCGGTCGCAAATATACGTTCATCATGACGCTGGCTGGCATGGCTTTGGGCACCGGCGCGATCGGGTTGATTCCGACGTTCGAGTCGATCGGCCTGGCCGCCGCGTTCATCCTGTTCGGTTTGCGAATGATCCAGGGCCTTTGCCTGGGCGGCTCCTACGGCGGCGCCATTACCTATGTCGCCGAACATGTCTCCGACGAGCGCCGCGGTTACTATACCGGCTGGCTGCAGACCTCGCCGACGCTTGGCATCGTGCTGTCGCTCGTCGTGATCATCGTTACACGCACCTACGCCGGTGAGGCAGTATTCAACGCCTGGGCGTGGCGCATCCCGTTCTTGTTCTCCTTCCTGCTGGTGTTCGTCACCCTCTACATGCGGGCCAACTTCGAGGAGTCGCCGGTCTACGCGGAGATCAAGGCCAAGGGGGCGACGAGCAAGAATCCATGGCGCGAGGCCTTCCTCAACCCCGCCAATTTGAAATACGTGGTGATCGCGACCATTGTCGTATTGGGCGAGGGCGTGGTCTGGTACAGCAGCCAGTTCTGGGCGCTGTACTTCCTGCAGACGGTTGCCAAGGTGGACACGCTGACCACCGCCTACATCGTCGGAGCCGGGCTGATCATCGGCACCCCGACGCTCATCTTCTTCGGCTGGCTGTCCGACATCATCGGCCGCAAACCGGTGATATTAGGGGGCTTCTTTCTCGCGGCGGTCACTTACTATCCGCTGTATACGTGGCTCGGAGAGGTCACCCATCCGGGCAATATCAACATGCCGATTGCGATCCTCATCATCGCGATTCTGGTCGCCTATGTCGGGATGGTCTACGGGCCGATTGGCGCGTTCCTCGCCGAGTTTTTCCCCGGCAGGATTCGCTACACGGCGGTATCCATGCCGTACATGATCGGTAACGGTTGGGGCGGCGGATTGGTGCCATTCATCACCACGGCGGCGTACACGGCGACCGGCAGTGTCGCTTATGCACTGATCTATCCGATCGCTGTTCCGGTGATATGCTTGGTGCTCAGCCTGTTCTTGATGCCGGAGACGCGCAAGATGAAAATCTGGGGGCCGCAGGCGGCATAAGCGTCATCGGCAATTGGACAAAGCAGGCTGGAAAGACCAGCCGCGTGCGGGGCCCGTTCGGCCCCGCACTTTTTTCGGCGCCGCGCTAGCGGCAGGGATGAAAGAAACGGGACGAGGCAGCGACAGCCCGTTTTAGCCGATGCGCATCCTCGTAGCCGGCAATTAATGTTACCGCGTAATTCAACGGCGGAATCGGTCGGATTTAAACGCATTCGCGCGGCGACGTCCCTACATTGGCGCCGCCTGAGAGAGCTTTTTGTAAGGGAGTGTCATGTCCTTCCATCGCGTCATGATCGCGGCCTTGGCCGCATTGTTTGTCACCGGCACGGCGTCGGTCGCAATGGCCGGCTGCGGTGGCTGTGGGTGGGGTGGGCTCGCGCCGTTCGCTTATGCGCCAGCGCCGCTCTACGTTTCCGGCGGCTGCGGCGGTTGTAGCTCGCTTGCAGTGACTTATGCGCCGCCCGTCTATGCGCCTCCGGCGTTTGCGCCGGCGCCGCCGCCGATTGCTCCGGCGCCGATCGCCGTCGATCATTGGGATACCGGCGGCTGGAGCCGCTGCGGCTGGGGTGGCTGCGGTGGAATTGGCTGCGGTTGTGGCAGTTGCGGCTGCGGTCGTGGGTTGCTGTACGGTCTATTGGCCGCCCCGGGCCCGATCTACGTGGTGAACCAGGGGCCGGAATATACCGGTCCGGGAATTATGGTCCCTTACCACACCTATTCGCCGCAGGCGGGTTTCGTGGCTCCCTACGACTATCCCTATATTTCGGGCCGGGGTTACGGCTACGGCCACCGCTACGGCTACGGCCACCGCTACGGCTACGGCTACGGTCATCGCTATGGCTACGGTTACCGCCACGGCTACGTGCACCCCTAATATCGCGGAGCTGGTTCGCGCTTCGCCTATGGCGAACGCGCCTATGTTCATCCGCACGACTACGGCTACGGGCCGACTGGATATGGTCACCGCTATGGGCATCCGCATCGCCCGGTCGGCATGCGGAACTACTGAGACAACCAGTCAGTCGGAGTTGCGAAGACCCGCCCGCGCGCGGCCTTATTTTTTCAGCTTGCGGAAATCTGTGCGGCGGCACGGCTCGCGATGTAAAGCGCCAGCGCCGCGGCGTTCGACACGTTGAGGCTCTTGATGGCGCCGGGAAGATCGAGCCGCGCCAGCCGATCGCACTGAGCGCGCGTCCCTTGCCGCAAGCCTTTACCCTCGGCGCCGAGCACCAGCGCCAACGGTGACGGAAGCGCGATCGCAGCGAGGCCGTCCGGCGCTGCGCTGTCTAATCCGACGACGAGAAATCCTCGCTCCTTCAGGGCGGACAGCGCGCGGGCAAGATTTTGCACCGTAACGATCGGCACCCACTCGAGCGCGCCAGAGGCGGATTTGGCGAGCACGCCGGTCGCCTCCGGGCTGTGGCGCGCGGTGGTGACGATAGCGGCGACGGAAAACGCGGCGGCAGTACGCAGAATGGCGCCAACATTGTGGGGATCGGTGATCTGGTCGAGCACCAGCACGATACCGGCGGCGGCCAAATCCTCGACGCCGGGCGAGGGCAGGGGATCGGCCTCGGCGAGGAGCCCCTGATGCACGGCATCGGGCGAAAGCCGGGCGGCGATGGCGTCGGGCCGCACCAGTTCCGGCGCCATCGGCGGCGTGATGCCCTCCTCGGTGAGGCGTCGCGCGGCGTTCTCGGTCGCCAACAGCCGGCGAATACGACGCGCCGGATTGCCGAGTGCCGCGACGACCGGGTGCCAGCCATAGAGGATGACGGGGCCGTCGCGGTCCGAGCGCGAGCGATGAACCCCGAAATTCCCGAAGCGGCGCGGGCCGCGCCCGCTTCGGCCGAACGAGTGCTTCGCGCTCATGGAAGGCACCCATAGCGGGATCGCAGTGAGGAAATCAAATGTTGGTTGGTGGGGGAGGTAGGACTCGAACCTACGAAGGCGTAAGCCAGCGGATTTACAGTCCGCCCCCTTTGCCGCTCGGGACACTCCCCCGCACGTCTCACTCATTCGGGTGACGTGTGGAAACGGCAAAAGACGAGAATTCCGTGGGCGGTGTTTAGCACGCGTTGCTAACGCGGTGTCAACCGTATGCGCCGGCCCCCTGGGCCCAAATTTGGGGCAAAACGAGCAGCCCGCGGAAGGTGAATAAACCGTGGCGAAAACCCCTGCAAATCAACGCTTAACCGAGGCGTCTACTCACGCGAATAAACCGTATTTTTAGCCTGTTATTTAAACTGATCTTAGACCCTGACGCTTATGGTGACGCCACGACGGGAAAACAGGGCCCGTCGACGACAACAAAATAGAACTGGGAAAGGCGTCACTATGAAAGCCGTCGTCAAGACGGTCGAACCCGCCGAGCGCGAGGCGCGTTTCGACCAAATCCGGCCGCATTATCTTGAGGCGCTGACTTTGGTCGAGCGTCTGCACCGGCGTCTGCTCGACGTCATCAAGGACGAATTCGACCGCCGCGGCCGTGCCGACATCAACTCGGTGCAGGCGCTGCTGTTGTACAATATCGGCGACAAGGAGCTGACCGCAGGCGAGCTGCGCACGCGCGGCTATTATCTCGGCTCCAACGTCTCCTACAATCTCAAGAAGCTGGTGGAGACCGGCTTCCTCGATCATCAGCGCTCGCGCGTCGACCGGCGTTCGGTGCGCATCAAGCTCACCGACAAGGGCCGCGAAGTGCGCGACATCGTCGATTCGCTCTATCAGAAGCATGTGCGCACGGTGGAGCAGGTCGGCGGCATCAACGCCGACGAGTTCGGCGTCCTGAACAAGGCGCTGCACCGGCTCGAGCGCTTCTGGACCGATCAGATCCTGTACCGGCTCTAACAAGCCGGCCTGTTCCGCCAGCGCTTGCGTTGCACTGGCGTGCCTCAAAACCCCGGCCAAAGGCCGGGGTCTTTTTGTTTCGGGCGACAGGCGACAGACGACAGACGACAGATACCGGGAATGGTGCCTTTCATCCGTCCTCCGTCCTCCGTCCTCTGTCGTCCGTCGTCTGGGTTCCGCCACCCCCTTTGGCTCGCGCCCGCCCCGTGCTAATTCGGTTTTGGCCAATTTCGGCCTTCATGCTGTGTTGATAACCACGCCATGAACAAACCGCATGACCGCGACGGCGCGGGAACCGACCGGCGCGCCTTCCTGAGGCGCGCTGCCGGCGTCGCGGCGCTCGCTGCTACCGGATTGGTCGCGCGGGCGGCCTTTGCCGAGGATGATGCCCTTGACGCCCTCATCGGCGATACCCAGCGCGGCGAGTTCGGGCAGGGTTTCGACGAGGCGTCCCGCACCATCCACATGCCGAAGGCTTCCGAGCCGACGGTCTCGACGGCGACCGCGCAAACGACCGAGGAGGCGATCGACCGTTATGCCGACATTGTTGCCCGGGGCGGCTGGCCGCAAGTTCCCTCCGTCGGTGTGCTGCGGCTCGGCGATCGTCATCCGAGCGTTCCCGTGCTGCGGGCCCGCTTGGTCGCGTCCGGCGACATCGACCCGAACGCGGTCGGCAACGACATCTACGATTCCTACGTCGAAGCCGCAGTGCGGCGCTTTCAGGCGCGCCACGGCCTGACCGTCGACGGTATCATTCGCGCGGAGACGCTCGCCGCGCTGAACGTGCCGGCGCCGGTGCGGCTGGCGCAATTGAAGGTCAACGTGACACGGCTGCGCGCGCTTAGCGCCAATTTGAGTCCGCGCTATGTGGTCGCCAATATTCCTGCTGCCCGCGTCGAAGCGATCGAGAACGGCCTCGCGGTGTCGCGGCACGCCGCCGTCGCTGGCAAGCCGGATCGGCCGTCCCCCGAACTCACCAGCAAAATTGTCCAAATCAACTTCAACCCTTATTGGACGGTCCCCCCTTCCATTGTGCAGAAAGACCTGATCCCGAAAATGCAGGATCAGCCTGATTATCTCACCAGCAATCACATCCGCATTTTCGATGCGCGCCACAAGGAGCTCGAGCCGTCACAGATCAATTGGTACTCGGAAGATGCGACGCATTATTCGTTCAAGCAGGATCCGGGCAGTTATAACTCGCTGGGTTCGATCCGCATCAATTTTCCAAGCCCGTACGGCGTGTATATGCACGACACGCCGTTGAAGAATCTCTTCGGCGAGGACTTCCGCTTCCATTCGTCAGGCTGCATGCGCGTGCAGAATGTGCGCCAGTTGGTGGCCTGGCTGCTGCAAGACATGCGCGGCTGGTCGCTTGAGGACATCGATCGCGTCATCAAATCCGGCGAGCAGAAAAATGCCCAGCTCACAAGGCCGGTGTCGCTGCATTGGGTCTATATCACCGGCTGGGCAACGCCCGACGACGTCGTGCAATTCCGCGAAGACATCTACGGCAAGGACGGCCCGCCCGGCGCCCAGACGACGACGAAGCTGTAACGGTCCGCGGTCGGCGGCGCCGGCCGCAGCGAGTTTCCACTCCACGTTCTCTGGTGTATGGTGCCAGGCGTAGCTTCAGCGTGGAGGGGTGGCGTGAGCAGTCAGGTCAAATTCGTTCTCGACGAAACACAAATTCCGAAAACTTGGTACAACCTCGCGGCCGATCTGCCGAAGCCGCTGCCGCCGGTTCTGCATCCCGGCACCAAGCAGCCGGTCGGCCCCGGCGATCTCGAGCCGTTGTTCCCGATGGCGCTGATCCTGCAGGAGGTGTCGGCGGAGCGCACCATCGACATCCCGGAGCCGATCCGCGACGTCTACCGCATGTGGCGGCCGACCCCGCTCATCCGCGCGCGCCGGCTGGAACAGGCGCTGCAAACGCCGGCCAAGATCTATTTCAAGTACGAAGGCGTCTCGCCGGCGGGCTCGCACAAGCCCAATACCGCGGTGCCGCAGGCCTGGTACAACAAGGAGCAGGGCGTCAAGCGACTCTCCACCGAGACCGGCGCCGGCCAGTGGGGCTCGGCGCTCGCTTTTGCCGGCGGGCTGTTCGGCATCGACGTGACTGTGTTCCAGGTCCGGGTCTCCTACGATCAAAAGCC
Source organism: Xanthobacteraceae bacterium (assembly GCA_050010955.1). GTDB lineage: Bacteria > Pseudomonadota > Alphaproteobacteria > Rhizobiales > Xanthobacteraceae > BOG-931. The sequence goes on from JBEKJZ010000122.1 coordinate 11,059, forward strand.
CTATCGTCGCGCCCTCATAGAAACCTATGGCGCGCGCTGCATCGCCTCGCCGTCCAACGAGACCGACTCCGGTAAGGCTATTCTCGCCAAGGACCCGAAAAACCCGGGCTCGCTCGGCATTGCCATCTCCGAGGCCGTAGAGATGGCGGCCAAGGATCCGGCGGTGAAATATTCGCTCGGCTCGGTGCTCAACCACGTGCTGCTGCACCAGACCGTCAACGGCCAGGAAGCGATCAAGCAGTTCGAGATGGCGGGCGACGACCCCGACATCGTGATCGGCTGCACCGGCGG
>JBEKJZ010000123.1:0-8055 GCA_050010955.1 Xanthobacteraceae bacterium
GAAGCGGCGATGGTCGACTTCGCCGCCGATTGGCTGGCCGGCCTTTACGGCGCCGACGTGAAGAAGGCGATCAAGCGGTCGCACGCCACGCGCTGGAACCACGAGCCTTTGGCGCTCGGCGCCTTTTCGGCCGCGGCGCCGGGCTGGCAGGGAGCCCGCCGCATCCTCATGGAGCCGGTGCAAGGCGCCGTATGGTTCGCCGGCGAAGCCGTCCATGAGACCCTGTGGGGCACGGTCGGCGGCGCCTGGGAATCGGGCGAGCGCGCCGCCGACGCGGTCTTGCGCCGGCTCGGCGGAAAGAAGGAGCCGGCACCGGCGGAAGCCGATGCATTGCTCAAACACAAGCTGAAACGAGTGCACACCGAGCAGCGCCGGTAACGGCGCTTTCAGGCCACGCCGAACCTCTCGCGCGACGAACCGCGCTGAAGCTCACGCCCGCAGCACGCCGCCGGTGCGTTTGCCCACCTCGGCGACGATTTTGGCCGCCAGCGCCTCGATCTCGGCGTCGGTCATCGTCCGCTCGCGCGGCTGGATGGTGACGGCGATGGCGATCGATTTCTTGCCCGGCTCAATGCCGGCGCCCTCGTAGACGTCGAAGACCGTAACGCCGCTGATGAGCTTGCGGTCGACCGAGGTCGCGGCGCGCGCAATGTCGGCGGCTTTCACAGTTCGCTCGACCACGAAAGCGAAGTCGCGTTCGACCGGTTGGAACGGGGAGAGTTCGAGTGCGGGCTTGGCGCGCGTTGCCTTCGCCTTTGGCTCGGGGATGCGCTCCAAAATCACCTCGAAGGCGACGAGCGGGCCCTCGGCGTCGAGCGCCTCGAGCGCGCGCGGATGCAACTCGCCGAAATGGCCGAGCACGTTCTGTGGGCCGATCTGAATGGTGCCCGCGCGGCCGGGATGAAACCAGGACGGGCCCCCCGGCACGACTTGCAGCGCTTGCGCCGGCGCGCCGGCGACCGCCAAAACGGCGAGCGCGTCAGCCTTGGCATCGAAGGCGTCGACAACACCGTCGCGTTTGGTCCAATGGCGGCCGACGCCGGAGGGTTTGGCGAGCGCGCGCCGTACGCCGGCGGCAGCGGTGAATTGATCCTCCGGCCGGTCGCCCTTGAAAATCTGCCCGACCTCGAACAGTGCCGTGTCGGGAAAGCCGCGGTCGGCATTGCGTTGCGCGGCCGCGACAAGGCCGGGAATGAGACTCGGCCGCATGTCGGAGAGATCGGCCGCGATCGGATTGGCGAGCGCAAGCTCCGGCTGGCCGCCGCCGAACAATTCCGCCTGCGCCTTGGCGATGAACGACCAGGTCACCGCCTCGACGAGGTCGCGCGCGCCGAGCGCGCGTTTGGCCTTGCGCGTGCGCACCTGGATCGGCGTGAGCACCGGCTTGCGCGGCGCCTCGCCGCGGTCGAATGGCGTCGCCGGGATGCGGTCGACGCCGAAGATGCGGATCACTTCCTCGACGATGTCGGCCTTGTTTTGCACGTCGGGCCGCCACGACGGCACCGTCACCTTCAGGCGCTCGCCTTGGCCGGCCGCGGCGAATCCGAGACGGTCGAGCACGCGGCGGACGTCCGGCAACGGCACCGCGACGCCCGCCAGACGCTTGATTTCGGACAACGGAAAACCGATGACGCGCTCCGGGGTTTCCGCGCTGCCGGCGACGGTAACCTCCGACGGCATACCGCCGCAGAGATCGAGCACCATCTGCGTCGCCAGCTCCAGCCCGGGCCGCATGAAGGCCGGATCGACGCCGCGCTCGAAGCGGTAGCGGGCATCGGAATTGATGCCGAGTTGGCGGCCGGTCTGGGAAATGTTGATCGGATTCCACAGCGCCGACTCGACGAGCACGTCCGTGGTCGCGGCCGAGCAGCCGGTTTTCTCGCCGCCCATGATGCCAGACAGCGATTCCACGCCGTCCGCGTCGGCGATGACGCAGATTGTCTCGTCGAGCGGGTAGGTCTTGCCGTCGAGCGCCAGCAGCGTCTCGCCGGCGTGCGCGCGACGGACCGTGAGGTCGCCGCGCACCTTCGCGGCATCGAACACGTGCAGCGGCCGGCCGCCGTCATAGGTGATGAAGTTGGTGATATCGACCAGCGCATTGATCGGCCGAAGCCCGATCGCGGTGAGCCGCTGTTGCAGCCAGGCCGGCGATGGACCGTTCTTCACGCCGCGCACGAGGCGCAACGCAAAGGCGGGACAGAGCTCAAACGCCTCGATCGTCACATTGACCGGGCAGGGGAAGCTGCCGTTGACCGCCTTGATGCCCGCGTCCTGGAACGTCCCCGTGTCGGCGGCGGCGAGATCGCGCGCGATGCCGTTGACGCCGGTGCAATCGGCGCGGTTCGGCGTCAGGTTGATCTCGATCATCGGATCGTCGAGCCCCGCCCATTGGGCGTAGTTCGCGCCGACCGGCGCGTCGTCGGGCAATTCGATAATGCCTTCGTGATTGTCGGAGAGCTGCAGCTCGAACTCGGACACCAGCATGCCGCGACTCTCGACGCCGCGGATGGTGCCGACCTGCAGCGTCATGGCCTTGCCCGGGATGAAGGCGCCCGGCGGCACGAACACACCCTTCATGCCGGCGCGCGCATTCGGCGCGCCGCAGACGACCTGAATCGGCTTGCCGTCGCCGGTGTCGACCATGCAAACGCGGAGCCGGTCGGCATTGGGATGCTGCTTCGCCTCGACCACGCGCGCGATGATAAACGGCGCCAGCAGCGTGCCTTTGTCCTCGACGCGCTCGACCTCGAGCCCGATCATGGTGAGTTTTTCCGTGATCTCGCCGAGCGGACGATCGGTATCGAGGTGCTCTTTGAGCCAGCGAAAAGTGAATTTCATCATGGCATCAGGAGCTCAATCCCCCCGCCAGCGTCGGGAAATCGAGCGGGCGGAAGCCGTAATGCGAAAGCCAGCGCACGTCGGCCTCGAAGAAGGCGCGCAGGTCCGGCATGCCGTATTTGAGCATCGCGATGCGGTCGATACCCAGGCCCCAGGCAAAGCCTTGAAACTCGTCGGGATCGAGGCCGCAGTTTCTCAGCACGTTCGGATGCACCATGCCGCAGCCCAGAATCTCCATCCAGTCGTCGCCTTCGCCGAAGCGGACTTCGCCTTTGTCGCGCCGGCACTGGATATCGACTTCGAGCGAGGGCTCGGTGAACGGAAAGAACGAGGGCCGGAAGCGCATCTTGACGCAATCGACCTCGAAGAACGCCTTGCAGAATTCCTCCAGGATCCACTTCAGGTGGCCGAGATGCGAGCCGCGGTCGATCACCAGGCCCTCGACCTGGTGGAACATCGGGGTGTGGGTCTGGTCTGAGTCGCTGCGATAGGTGCGGCCGGGACAAATGACGCGGAGCGGCGGTTTTTGCGCGAGCATGGTACGCACCTGCACCGGCGAGGTGTGCGTGCGCAGCAGCAACCGCGAGCCGTCAGGCTTCGGATTGAAGAAGAACGTATCCTGCATGTCGCGCGCGGGATGGTCTTCCGGAAAATTGAGTTTGGTGAAGTTGTAATCGTCGGTCTCGATGTCGGGTCCTTCGGCGATGGCAAAGCCCATATCGGCGAAAATCGCCGTCAGCTCGTCGATCACCTGGGTAATCGGATGGACGCGGCCGATCTCGAACGGCGCTTCGCGTACCGGCAAGGTGACATCGACGGTTTCGGTGTTGAGGCGTTGTTCAATTTCCGCTTGCTTTAGCACCTCGCGCCGCTTTGCTATACGCTCTTCAAATTCCTGTTTAACAGGATTGATTTGACCGGCTATATCTCGACGTCTCTCAGGCGGTTGGTTGCGTAGATCAGAAAGTTGAATTTGAATTGTGCCGTTCTTGCCGAGTAGCTTAGCTTGCGCATCGTCAAGTTCACCGAAATTGGAAATTATCGTAAGGTAACTTCCAATTGATGTTGTGTTTGAGGTCTGTGGAAGTTGTATGGAATGAGGATCAGCTTTTATTTGCTGAATCTCCTCGTTTAGTTTGGTCAACGCCTGCTGAAACCACTGTTTATCTTCGGCCATCGAAATTGTCCGTGTTCAATCCGGCGTGAACGGCAGATCGGTATCATGCGGCCTGCCGCCCGCCTGTGTCAGCAGGCAATGAACCTGACCGCGTGGGTCTGATGGTAAAACATATGGGCCACGAGAACCCAGCGGGGCCTGGTGAGATCGCGTTTGATTGCGCCGGAGTAGTAGGTGAGATCGGCGGCCAACCAGGACGGATCGACGGTATCGGCCCAGTCGATGATGGTGCGATCGAAGCCGGCGCGCTCGGATTTCAAATTGTCCCAATGGGGATAGAGCGAAACCGATTCGGGGATGCCGGCCTGCGGCCTCGGCAAATCTGTGAAGCGGCTCATCTGGATGCGGTCAGCCCATAGCAGATGGCTAAGCGTCTTATGGATCGACCCAAAAAATGCGCCGCGCTCGCGCCGACGCTCCTCGTCCGACAGCCGGTCGGCGACGCCGTAGAGGTTTTCATTCTGCCAACGATTGTAGCGCGCCATGCGCTGCACGTAGGCGCGATCGATCATGGCAACCTCACACCGTCAGCGCTGACTTGGCTTGGCCGACGATCGCTTCGAACGCCGCGGGCTCGCGGATCGCGAGATCGGACAGCACCTTGCGGTCAACCACGATGCCGGCCTTGCTCAAGCCGGCGATGAAGCGGCTGTAGTTGAGGCCGAACGGCCGCACCGCCGCATTGAGGCGCTGAATCCACAGCGCGCGGAAGGTGCGCTTCCGCCGCTTGCGGTCGCGGTAGGCGTATTGGTTCGCCTTCTCGACCGCCTGCTTGGCGACGCGGATGGTGTTTTTGCGCCTGCCGTAATAGCCCTTGGCGGCCTTGAGCACCTTCTTGTGCTTGGCATGGCCGATGACGCCGCGTTTGACGCGTGCCATGATTGATCTCCTCTCGATCGCATAACGCTGGATGGACGGCGGCCGAAAAAGCGGCTGGACTGTCAGCCGTTCGGCAAAAAGTACTTCCTGATCCTGTCGCCGTCGGTCTTGAACAGCACGGCGGTGCCGCGCAACTGGCGGATCTGCTTTTTGGTGCGCTTGATCATGCCGTGGCGCTTGCGCGACTGCGCATAGAGGACCTTCCCGGTCGCCGTCACCTTGAAGCGCTTTTTCGCGCCCGACTTGGTCTTGATCTTGGGCATTTGGCTCTCCTTGGCCGCAGGCACAAAGGCGCCGCGGCCGAAAATGCTCATCAACGAGCGTTGTGTGCTTGGAGCACGTCGCCGCTGCCACGGCAGCCCTAATCAGCCGGGCGGCGGGAGGGCGCGGTTATGGCAGAGCCGGCCGAAAATGGCAAATATCTTCGGCCGCCGCAGCCTTGCCGCAGCGCATCGCCGCTTGTCCGGAATATTGCTGAATTTCCGAGCGCTTAAGGCAGCTCGGAAATCAACTTGGCCGTTTCGGCCTCGGACCACGCGCGCACCGTGCAGGTGCGGATGTTGCCCAGACCGCCGATGGTCAGCATCAGCTTGGCGATGTTGTCGCCGTTCGCGGTTTCCATGATGACCAAGAGATCATGCTCGCCCGAGGTCATATAGATCTGCTTGATGTCGACGCCGAGCTTTTTAGCGGCCTCGCGGGCGGCGCTGGTCCGCTTGGCAAAGTCCTTGACTCCGCGGATTCCCTGCTCAGTCCAGTTCGCAGTGCCGATGAATATCATGGTCGTCTCCTCTCCCTGAACAATTTCCCGGGCTTCGGCGCCGGGTTATTTCCGAAGCGGCCGCCGATGATATTAGCGCAGCGCCACGCCATCGGCGCCGCTTAACGCGGCGCCAAAACCATGACCACTTGCCGGCCCTCGAAGCGCGGCTCCTGCTCGATCTTGGCGATCTTCGAGGTGTCGCCCTTGACGCGGTCTAAGAGCTTGTAGCCGAGCTCCTGGTGCGCCATTTCGCGGCCGCGGAACCGCAACGTCACCTTGACCTTGTCGCCTTCCTGAAAAAAGCGCTCCATCGAGCGCATCTTCACGTCGTAATCGTGATCGTCGATCATCGGCCGCAGCTTGATTTCCTTGATCTCGACGACCTTCTGCTTCTTGCGCGCCTCGGCGGCTTTCTTCTGCGCCTGGTATTTGTATTTGCCGTAATCGAGGATTTTGCAGACGGGCGGGACCGAGTTCGGCGCGATCTCGACGAGATCGAGCCCGGCCTCCTGCGCCATGGCAATAGCGGCGGTGATCTCGGTGACGCCCTTGTTGGCGCCGTCTTTGTCAATGAGCTGGACCTCGCGGACGCGGATCTCCTCGTTGATGCGCGGACCCTCCTTGGCGGCGGGCTGCGCGGTTCTCATCGGGCGACGAATGGTTCTTTTCTCCTTAAGTCGTTGCGATAGGCCTTTCGCATCCACGGGCGGATTTTGATGGATCGCTCCGCGATGCTAGTCGGCAAACGCAGAAGATCGGGAGTTTTCGGCTGCAAGTCAACGATAATACGGTGGCGCGATCCCTTGCGCCGGGGTGCTGTTTGCGGCGAAACATGGCTAAACCATCGCTTCGCTTCTTCCCCCCGCTCCACCCGCCGAGACCGCGCATGGAAGATAACAGCCTGAGATTCTTGGAAATTGGAGAGGGGAGCGAGCGCCGCGCCATCGCCGTCCGCGAACACTCCGGCGCCGGCCCCGGTCTATTCTGGCTGGGCGGTTACAAATCCGACATGAAGGGCACCAAAGCCGCGGCGCTGGCGCGGTGGGCGGAAGACGCGGGGCGCGCGATCGTCCGTTTCGACTATTCCGGCCATGGCGAATCGGGCGGCGTGTTCAGCGATGGCACGATCGGCCGCTGGCTCGCCGATGCCCTGGCGGTGTTCGAGGCCTGCTGCCGCGGTCCGCAGATTCTGATCGGGTCGTCGATGGGCGGCTGGCTGGCGCTGCTCATGGTCCGCGCCTTGCGGCAGTGCCAGCAGACCGGCCCGGCCGCGGTTGCCGGCCTGGTGCTGATCGCGCCGGCGGTCGATTTCACCGAAGAGCTGATGTGGAAGCGATTCCCGCCGGCGATCAGGCGCGAACTCGAGGAGACGGGCGTCTGGGCGCGGCCGTCCGACTATTCGCCGGAGCCTTATCTCGTCACCCGGCAGTTGATCGAGGAGGGGCGCAACCACCTCCTGCTTGGCGGCATGATCGAAACCGGATGCCCGGTGCGCATCCTGCAAGGCGTCGAGGATCCCGATGTGCCGTGGCGGCATGCCGTGGAGCTAGTTTCGCGGCTGGCCAGCGACGATGTCGTTCTCACCCTGGTCAAGGACGGCGATCATCGGCTGTCGCGGCCGGAGGACATCGAGCGGCTGATCCGCGCCGTCGCGGAATTTTAGAGCATGATCCGGAAAAAACCCTGCTCTCGGACTTGTTCCGTGGGTGGAGGCTGGTTGTCCGAAAAGATCCTGCTCCACTAAGAATTCCGGCGCGATGTCCGTGCGCTAGACGGCCAAGCCGTCGATGCTGATGACGCCGGCGCCGTAAGCCACGACGTAGATGAAACCGCCCGCCATCACCAGGTTCTTGTAGAAATGGATCATGTTGGCCGAGTCCCCGGCCGGCAGGTGCACGCCAAAGGCGGTCCCCAGGCAGAACAGCGCGAGCATGGCGGCGGCCCACCGCGCCTTGAAACCCACGAGCACGGCCAGGCCGCCGGCAAGCTGAATGACGATAGCGATCCACACCGCAATGCCGGGAGTAGGCACGTGGACGCTGGCGAAGTACTTCGTGAAGCCGTCCGGATTGCGCAACAGCGCGATGCCCTCGTAGATAAAAATGCTGGACATCAGCAGACGGCCGAACAGAGCCAAGAAAGCATTCATCGCGTGCATGGCCACCCCGTATCGTCTTCCGCGGCGCTAGAGAGCATGATCCGGAAAAAGCCTGCCCTCGGACTTGTTCCGAGGGTGGAAGCCGGTTTTCCGAAAAGACCATGCTCCACTAAGGAATCTAGGGTCTGGACTCACAACTTGATCCAATAGAGTGCACCAACGAGGGTTGCGGCGGCAAGGAAGTTTCGGGCGAGTTTGTCGTAGCGCGTGGCGATGCGCCGCCAGTCCTTGATGCGGCAG
>JBEKJZ010000124.1:0-8020 GCA_050010955.1 Xanthobacteraceae bacterium
CCGGGATTGGTGCGCACCCAGAACTCGATGCGATCGAGACCCTCCGGCCCTTCGCCCTCGGCCTCGATTTGCGTGGAAAATTGCGCGCGCTCGAGCTTGAGCGGCTTTAATTCGGCATTGACCGCCTTGTCGAGCGCCTGCGCCGCGCGCGCCCGCGCCGCCGAGAGCGCCTGTGCCGCCTCCCGGTAGCGCGTCGCCGCCGCCTGCGCCTCGTGCTCCAGCGCCTTAAGCCGCTCGGCGCCGGCGTCGATCAGCGCCAGATCGTCCTCGTAGCGGCGCGTCAGCGCCGCAAGCTCGTCGATCGGCACATTATACTTGCGCCCCGCCGCGCGTAGCGCGAACAGCCGCTCCTCGATGCGCTCAAGCTCCGGCGGATCGTATTGCGCGACGCCGAGCGCTTGTTCGACATGCGTGCGCGCCTCGTCGAGCGCCGACAGCGCGGCATCGAGCGCCTTCACGATCGGCCCGATCAACGCCGGCGCCTGCACCGCGCGGCGCTCGAGGCGCCGCACCGCGGTCGCCAGCGGCGGCACCGGCGATTGCGGCCCGCTGATGGCCTCATGCGTCGCGCGTAAATCCTCGGCGACCTTTTCTGCCTGCATCATGGCGGCGCGGCGCTCGGCGAGCGCGGTCTCCTCGCCGGTTTCCGGCGCCAGACGGCGAAGTTCATCGACCGCGTGGCGAAGCCATTCGGCCTCCCGCTGCGCGCGTTCGACCTCGGCGCGATGCGCCTCGACCGCGGCTTTGCGCGCGCGATGCTCATGCCAGAGACGGCTCACCTCGGCGGCGTCGTCCTCGAGGCCGCCGAACGCGTCGACCAGAGCGCGGTGCGTGGCCGCCTCGACGAAAGCGCGCTCGTCGTGCTGGCCGTGGATTTCCACCAAGGCCGCGCCGAGCGCGCGCAGTACCTGCACGCTCACCGGCTGATCGTTGACGAAGGCGCGGGTGCGGCCGTCGGCGAATTGCACCCGGCGGACGATCAGCTCGTCGTCGGTATCGGCAACGAGATCGTTGGCGGCGAGCACGCGGCGTGCCGGATGGCCCTTGGCGACCTCGAAGGCCGCTATCACCTGGCCCTGCTCGGCGCCGTGGCGCACCAGCGCCGCCTCGCCGCGCGCGCCGAGCGCCAGCGCGAAAGCGTCGAGCAGAATCGACTTGCCGGCTCCGGTCTCGCCGGTCACCGCGGCGAGACCGGAGCCGAAATCGATGTCCAGGCGATCGATCAGGATGATGTCGCGGATAGACAGCCGTGCAAGCATGGAAGCCGAGGTGGACGACGGAGAACGGACGACAGAGGACGGATAATATTCTCGATTCTTTGTTCTGTCGTCTGTCCTCCGTGGTCCGTGGTCCGCCGTCTGAATCTAGCCTAGCCCCTTGAACGCGCGGCTCATCCAGGATTCCTTGTTCTCGTTGGGCTCGCCGCCGGCGGATTTCACGAGCTTATAGGCGTCCTTGTACCAAGGACTATCCGGGAAATTGTGACCGAGCACGGCCGCCGCGGTCTGCGCCTCATCCAAAATGCCGAGCGAAATATAAGCCTCGGTCAGTCGCTCCAGCGCTTCCTCGACCTCGCGCGTGGTCTGATACTGCGTCACCACCACTTTGAAGCGGTTGATGGCGCCGGTGAAATCGCGCTTCCTCATGTAGAAACGGCCGACCTCCATCTCCTTGCCGGCGAGCTGGTCCCGCGCCAGATCGATTTTTTTCTTGGCGCTGATGGCGTATTCGGTATCCGGATATTTGCGCACCACCTCTTGCAGCGCGCTGACGGCTTTATCGGCCCGCGCCTGATCGCGAGTGACGTCGAGAATCTGGTCGTAATAGGAGGCGCCGATCAGATATTGGGCATAGGCCGCATCCGGGCTGCTGGGGTGCAGCGTCACGTAACGTTTGGCCGAGTTGACGCAATCGTCGTATTTCTGCGCCTGATAGTACGAATAGGCCGACATCAGCAGCGCCTTGCGCGCCCAGTCGGAATACGGATTCTGGCGATCCACTTCGTCGAATTTCTTCGCCGCGCCCTGGTAGTCCTGCTTGTCGTTGAGCAGGAAAAGGCCCTCATTATAGAGCTTGTCGGCGGGATCGTCGGGGACGCGGTCCTCGTCCTTATTGAATATGCTGCTGCAGCCGGTCAGCGGCGCAGCGATGAACGCCAGCGCAACAAGGCCGGCCAGCGCACGCAACCTACAACCGGATCTCCGCGATCCTCTGAGGCGCAACATCATGAGCGTGATGAGAATCCCGTCCCGCCGACGCATTCGCTTCCGGCCGCGCACGTGCGCGGTGGGGAGCGCTCGGCGCCCGCATCGGTCAATAGGTCGACAATCGGCCGGGATTAAGGCAAAAAAGTCAAGTAAATCAAGAGACGTCCGGCCCGTAAGCCGGCGCTGCAAAGCCGATCGCGAGATCGGCGTACCCAACCACACGGCGCACGGGCTCCTCGATCGCGCCGTAGGCCCACGCACTCGGATCGGCCATCAATGCGGTGACGACCGCATGATTGAGCTTATGGCCGCCGCGCACCGACCGATAGGCGCCGATCAGCGGCGCGCCGGCAAGCGCCAGGTCGCCAATGGCGTCCACCGCCTTATGGCGGACGAACTCATCGGGGAAACGTACGCCCTCCGCATTGAGGACACGGTTCTCCGCAACCACGACGGTATTCTCGAACGAGGCGCCGAGCGCATAACCCGCGCTCCACAGCTTGGCGACGTCGCGCATGAAGCCGAAGGTTCGCGCCCGCGCCAGCTCGCGACGGAACCGATCGGGCTCGACGTCGATCGCGAATTTCTGCCGCCCGATCAGCGGATGATCGAATTCGATTTCGGTCTCGACACGCAGGCCGCGCCAGTGCGGCCGCAGCTCGCCGTAACAGCCGTCGGCGTTGACCCGGATCGGCTTCAACACCTTGATGTAGCGGCGCGGCGCCGACATGGTCGCAACGCCGACCTGGTCGATCGCCTCGACGAACGGCGCGGCGCTACCGTCCATGATCGGGACTTCGGGGCCGTCGACCTCGACCACCGCGTTATCGACGCCAAGGCCGTACAAAGCAGCGAGCACATGTTCGGTGGTCGATACCGCCGGACCGCTCTGATCGCCGAGCACGGTCGCGAATTCGGTCGCCGTCACGGAACGGAAATTGGCGGGAAGTTCGCGGTCGCTCTGGCCGTCGCTGCCGCAACGCCAGAACACCACACCGGTATCCGCCTCGGCCGGATGCAGCGTTACGGTGACTGGCGAACCGGAGTGAACACCGATGCCGGCAACAGTAACCTGCTCGCGCAGGGTGGTCTGCCTGCCAGCTTGCATGCCCCTCGTCATGCCCTCGTCCTACACCTCACAGCCGGACTGCCTAGGCAATCGAGCCAACCCCAAATGAGGGATGCGACGGTTTGTACAAAGGAGCCTTTTCGCCAGACCCCGGAGTACCCCAACACAAATCCCCTCCGACGGGCACAGACTATACCGGCGACATGGTTCCGGGCCAATTCACTGTTTCTTACCGACTGTTACCTCTTTCCCGCCGCGCTCTTGTCGGCAAGATGCCGTTTATGGGCCGTCCGGCTAGGTCCCCATCAGGGTCCGCAGCTTCAGAACGGCCCTTAGCGCGGGCTTGGCGCGCCATGCATAACGCTGCAAATTCAGTCGCCTGATCGCAACCGGTCGGTGCCGACCGCCGCGACACGGGGCGGCACGCCGGTCGCCGATTTGCGGCCACTTTAGCGCGGCTTAATTCGCCTGCCGGCGCAGGAAGGCCGGAATGTCCAGCTGGTCCTCCTCGCTGCGGTTATGCACAGGGGCCTGCCGGCCGTGCTGGTCCAGCCCCTGCGGCGCGGCACGTTTGGCATAGTCGGAGACCGGGTCCGGGCGCGATTCAGCGCGCGGCTGAGGACGTCCGGCGAGCCGTTCGGCCGCCGGCTGCGCCGTCGTCGGCGCGGCAGCTGCCGCCGGTGCGCCCCGCAAGCTCGGCTGCGGTTCCTCTGCCTCCGGCTCGCGGCGGCCCAGACCGACCGCTGCCAACCGTTGCAGCAAGGACATCCGCCGCTTCTCCGGATGCTGCTCCGGCGCGAGCTCGCCACGCCGGGCGCGAATCTCGTTCTGCGCCGGGACCGGCAGCTCATCGATCCGCGGCATGCGCAGGGCGCGCTGCGGCAAGCGTTCCGGCTGCGGCGGAATAAACGCTTCCGGCTCGTGCGGCTCCTGGCTTGCAGGCGGATCGATAAACAAAGACGGCTTGGGACCGAGCGGACGGATGGTGACGTCTTGTCCCACGCTCTGCGGCAGCAGGGCCGCGGCGACCGCAGCCTTAGCCGATTCGATCGAGGCGTTGACGGAAGCCGGCGCCGCAGCGACTGCGGCGGTGAGCGGCCGGGCCGCCTCCGTTCGTTCGATGCGTTCCGCCAAGCGCTCGTTGTCGGCACGCAACCGCTGCGCGACCTCCGCGATCCGCGCCTCCGCCGCCGACACTGCCGGCCGTTGCGCCAAGGCATTGTCGATCCCGGTCGCGACCACCGAAACGCGGATGATGCCGTCGAGGCTCTCGTCAAAGGTCGCGCCGACGATGATATTGGCATCCTGGTCGACCTCGCCGCGGATCCGCGTTGCCGCTTCGTCGACTTCGTAGAGCGTGAGGTCGCGGCCGCCGGTGATGGAGATGAGGAGGCCCTTGGCGCCCTTCATCGAGGCATCGTCGATCAGCGGATTGGAGATCGCCGCCTCGGCGGCGGTCGACGCGCGCTTCTCGCCTTCGGCCTCGCCGGTGCCCATCATCGCCTTACCCATTTCGCGCATCACCGCGCGAACGTCGGCGAAATCGAGGTTGATCAGGCCTTCCTTGACCATGAGGTCGGTGATGCAGGCGACGCCGGAATACAGCACCTGATCGGCCATGGCGAAGGCGTCGGCAAAGGTCGTCTTCTCGTTCGCCACGCGGAACAGGTTCTGGTTGGGAATGATGAGCAGCGTGTCGACGCACTTCTGCAGTTCGACAATGCCGCCTTCGGCGACGCGCATGCGCCGCTGGCCTTCGAAATGGAACGGCTTGGTGACGACGCCGACGGTGAGAATGCCGATCTCCTGCGCCGCCTTGGCGATGATCGGCGCCGCCCCGGTGCCGGTGCCACCGCCCATGCCCGCCGTGACGAACACCATGTGCGCGCCGGAGAGGTGGTCGCGAATCTCGTCGATCACCTCTTCGGCGGCGGCGCGGCCGACGTCGGGCTGCGAACCGGCGCCGAGGCCTTCGGTCACCTGCGCGCCCATTTGGATGATACGCTCGGCCTTCGACATGGTGAGCGCCTGCGCATCGGTATTCGCCACCACGAAATCGACACCCTGCAGGCCGGCGGTGATCATGTTGTTGACGGCGTTGCCGCCGGCGCCGCCGACGCCGAACACGGTGATGCGCGGCTTGAGCTCACGGATGTCGGGGATTCTCAGATTGATGGTCATTTGCTTGCCTCTTCTTTCATGCGCGGGCGTCGACGACGCCCGGCCCCGGCCGATCCGCCACCGGCCGTTGTGATGTGACGAGTAACTTCCCGGCTTCGAATCTGGGGGCCATCAGAAACTCTCGCGAAGCCATTGTCCGACGCGGGCGAAATAGCCGCCTGTGCCGGTCATCAGGTACCGCTTACCGCGTGTTTCGAAGTGCTCGAGATGCGCCGCTTGCGGGTAGACGAGGAGTCCGGTCGCCACGGCAAAGGCTGCGCCTTTGGCCGCGTCCGGCAGTCCGGCGATGCCCAGCGGCCGTCCGATCCGCACCGGGCGACCGAGAATGCGGGCCGCAAGCTCCGGCAACCCGGTCAGCTGACTCGCACCGCCGGTCAGGATCACGCGGCCGCGCGGCTCGGCAGCGAACGAAGAGACCGCCAGCCGGTCGCGCACCATTTCCAGGATTTCCTCGACGCGCGGCTTGATGATGTGCACCAGCGCCGCCCGCGGCACGAATTGCGCCTGCTCGCGCTCCTCGGCGCTGATCGGCGGCACGGTGATCATGTCGCGTTCGTCCGATCCGCCGACGAGCACACTGCCATAAAACGTTTTGATTCGCTCGGCATCGGCGATGCTGGCGTTGAGCCCGCGGGCGATGTCGAGCGTAACGTTGAGTCCGCCGAGCGCGAATCCGTCCGAATGAATGAAGCGGCCGCCGATGAAGACCGCCATCGTCGTGGTGCCGGCGCCCATGTCGACAACCGCCGCGCCGAGATCGGCTTCGTCGTCGGCCAGCACCGACAGGCCGGCGACGTAGGGGCTCGCGACCATGGCCTCGACGGCGAGATGGCAACGCTCGACCGCAAGCATCAGATTGCGCGCCGCCGCGACCTCGGTAGTCGCGACATGCATGTCGACCCCGAACCGCCTACCCAGCATGCCGCGCGGATCGCGGATGCCATTGCTGCCGTCGATCGAAAAGCCGATCGGCAGCGAATGCAGCACGGCGCGGCCGTCCCGCATCGAATGCCGGTTGCCGGCGGCCAGCACGCGCGCGATATCGCCCTCGGAGACGGCGGTGCCGGCGATGTCGATCTCGGCGGCGAACAATTCGCTGGCGAGCCGCCCGGTCGATATCGACAGCACGACCGACTCGATCTCGACCGCTGCGGTGCGCTCGGCGCCATCCACCGCCTGGCGAATGGCTTCCTCGGCCTGCGCCAGATTGACCACGCCGCCGGCCTTGGTGCCGCGGGCGCCGGCATGGCCGAAGCCGACCACTTCGATAGCGTGGCTCCTTCGGGTCAGGACCTGCTGTGGGGCATGCGGCCGCAGCCGCGCAATCAGGCAAGCCACCTTGCTCGAACCGATATCGAGCGCGGCAACAAGAGCGCCGCGCCGCGGCGAAATCGGTTTCATCTTCGGGGTGAGGCCGTAATGCAGGGCGCTCATGCGTCACCCGCCTTTTTCTTCTTCTTGTCCTTGAGCGCGTCGTCGCGGACCTGCGCCGCAGCGTCCGACAGCCTCACGGTGACGCGGTCGGGCAGCCGCAGATCGACGGCGACGATGTCGCGCGACAACAGCTTCTTGTCGCGGTCGAGCGCAACCAGCCGGTCGAGTGCCTGCTCGACATCAGCTTCCGGCAAGCGCACGTCGATGCCGTTATTGAGCCGCAGGTTCCAGCGCCGTTCCGCCACCAGCACCGAGGCGCGCACCGCCGAGCGAATGTCGGGATAGCGGTCGACGATGGCGAGAAAATCCTTGGCCTGGCGCTGCGCCCCGCGCCCGACAACCAGCGGCAGCCCGAGATATCGGTTCTCGACGAACGGTTCGAGGACGGTGCCGTCCGCGGCGATGACGCTGACCCGGCCGTCCTTCTGCCACAGCGCGAAAGCCTGCCGCTCGGTTATGGTGATCTGCAGGCGGTCCGGATAGAGCTTGAGAACCGCCGCATCGGCGATCCAGGGATTCGCCAACAGCCGAGTCCGCGCCGCGGCGGCGTCGAGAAACAACAGCGACGCGCGCCCGGTCACGCCGGCGGTGGTGAGAATCTCTTCGCGGCTGACTTCCTTCGGTCCGGTGAGCGAAATGGCCGCGATGCGAAACCCGGCCGCGTTCGCAGCGCTGTCGCGGGCATCCTTCAACCAGTCGACGATTGCGGCGACGTGACCGCCGGCGAAGGCGCCGTAACCGAGCGTGGCGGCGAGGAGCAGCACCGCGGCGGCGACGCCGACGCCGGGCGGCGGCGGCAACCGCGCGATCCGCGAGACGGAGCGCCCCATCAACCGGCGACCGGACGCCAGCCACGCCAAGCGGTCGGGGCGACCACCGCGAAGATCGTTTTCAGCGCGCGGAGGATGCGGCGCGTCAAAGGACATGCCGATCTGTTCCACCGCTGCTTCCACCCCTGGCCCCGACCGCATCAGCGGTTGGTCGAGGCGTCCTCCACCATCCATCGCACCAGCTCATCGAAGGTGATGCCCGCGTAGGCAGCAAGCTCGGGCACGAGCGAGGTCTCGGTCATGCCCGGCTGCGTATTGACCTCAAGACAGACCAGCTTTCCCGTCCCCCGATCGTCGTA
>JBEKJZ010000125.1:0-8005 GCA_050010955.1 Xanthobacteraceae bacterium
CGGCGACGGGCCTGGCTATCGAGCGCCTGCCGCGTTTCGCCATCTACAACTGGCTCAATCCGTGGGGACGGCAGCGCGAGGTGCCGGAGCCGCCAAAACAGAGCTTCCGCAGCTGGTATCTCAAGAACAGGAGGCGCCAGTGAGCAGCCGGGACGCCATCCTCGCCGCCGTGCGCGCCAACCAGCCCGCGCCAGCGCCGCCCATTCCAGCGATTCCCCTGTTCGAGCGGACTTCGCGATCTTTGATTGAGGAGTTCCAGGAAGCCCTGGTGAGCATGGGTGGAAAATTTGCCCCGACCCTCGATGCGAGCGGTCTTGATGGGTTGGTGCGATCGCTGTTCCCCGATGCGGCCGTGATCTGCTCCGCCACGCCCGAGCTGCGAGGGACGCGAACGCTCGACCACAGCACGGACCCGGCCGCGTTGGCCGATGTCGATGTCGGCGTCGTTCGCGCCGCTTTTGGCGTCGCCGAGACCGGCTCGGTCTGGCTCAGCGAGGAGGAGTTGCAGGTGAACGCGCTAGCCTATCTCGCCCAGCACTTCGTCGTCCTGCTCGATCCCACGCGCATCGTCGGTAACCTGCATCACGCTTACCGCGACGCCCGGTTCAAGACCGCACGCTACGCGGTGCTGGTCACCGGTCCCTCCGCCACTGCGGACATCGAAGGCGTGCTCATCCATGGTGCGCAAGGCGTCCGCAGTCTGACCGTGGCGATGATCCCGCTTGGACACACTCCCGAAGCGAATTCACCTCGCCCTTGACCTACGTCAAATGCCCCGCCAACCGCCCATGCAATTTAACACCCGCCGTGCTATAACTATTGCGAACATTCGTCCCGAGGGACATTCATGCGACCGAAATGGCTACTGGAACGCAATGAGGCGCCTATCGATCGCGAATGCCCTGGCAAGGCAGGCGAGATCGTCGCGCTGTGTCCGACCGTACCCGATTATCTGACCAGTCACTATTGGTGGGCCTACATTCATCCCAAAGCGGTGAAGCTGTTCGAGCGCCAATGGCTGGCCAATCTCATCCTTTGCGGCAATTACGGCCGTCTCCGTGATGCTGCGCTGGCGGAGATGGGCGAATCCCTGCCGGGAACTACCTTGCAAGTGGCCTGCGTTTACGGGGATCTAACGAATTGCTTGAGCCAAAGGGCTATGAAGGGCGGCGGATCGGTCGACATTGTCGACGTGCTGCCGATTCAACTGAAAAATCTGCGCAACAAATTGTCGGTGGGAGCGCCGGCAAGATTGCTGGCCATGGACGCCGTGGCTCTCAAGTTGCCCGACGCCAGCTATGATCGGGCCCTGGTGTACTTTTTGCTGCACGAGCAGCCGCGCGAGTGGCGCGAACGAACGCTGCGTGAGGTGCATCGTGTCGTCAAGCCGGGGGGCAAGGTGGTGATCGTCGACTATGCGCGGCCGTTCTTGTGGCATCCGATGCGCTATCTGTTTCCGGCTCTGCTTGCAGCGCTCGAACCGTTTGCGCTAGATCTGTGGCGAGAAGAACTCACCAGCTGGTTAGCGGGTTTGCCCGCAACCGTCGTGCGCCACCGCCGGTTTTTCGGCGGACTATATCAGCTGGTGGTAAGCCGGCGCTGACTCGGCGATGCGGCGCCCGCGGTGGCCCTGTTGCGCAACAGCCGGCCTGCTCGCCGTTCGAAGGCGTCGAGAATCCTGCCGAACATCGCAGCAAACACGCGCGAGGCCACCACCGCCAACACCGGATTGCTGAACTCGTAGCTCACCGAAAAATGCACCCGCGTATGCGTCTCGTCTTGCGGCTCAAACCTCCAGAGGGCGGTGAGATACCGCAGGGGTCCATCGGCAGCGTCGATGCTGATCTGACGGCCGATCGCGTCTCCCGTTGTCCGGTTGGAATAACCGACCTCGAATGCCGAAAACCCAACGGTCATTCGCGACACGATGACGGTCTTGCCCGGCTCTGACGTCTTGCGCGACAACAGGCTGACGTGGTGGCAATGCGGCACGAACTGCGGATAGCTCTTCACGTCGAGAACAAGATTAAAAAGGTCCGACCATGGATAGCCAATAAGCTTGGTTGTCTGGACACTGGTCATGGCCTGAAGGCACACCGCGCTCGGTCGCCAGCACCTAAACTTGCGCTGGTCTTGCTGATCATAGATCGGCATGATGCCCAGGCGTTGCGCTAGATCAAGCCCTCGCGGTGCCGGCGCAGCAATCGTACCGCCCGCACAGCCGTGCGCCGGACACCGGAGGAGCCGCCTTGACCGTTTCGCCATGACGCCATTCCTCTCACCCAATGTCCGGACCATCATGCCTTCGACCGGCACGCCGCAGCGCGATCGGGCACCGGATGCTCTGGCGGCGGGAACACCCGCCGGCCTGCGCGATGATCTCGTCGCGCTCCTCGGCGCTGACTGCGTGCTCACTCGGCCCATCGATCTTATTCGCTACGCCACCGACGCCAGTCCTTATCGCCTTTTCCCCAAAGCGGTCGTGATCGCCCGCAACGTCGATGACGTGCGCAAAGTGCTCGGCTATGCGCGGCAGCAGCATGAGAGCGTGACGTTCCGCGCTGCCGGTACCAGCCTCTCGGGCCAAGCGCAGGGCGATGGCATTCTGGTCGACGTCAGGCGGCATTGGGCCGGCGTCAACGTCGAAGCAGGCGGGCGGCGGTTGCGCGCCCGGCCCGGCACGATCTTGTCGCGCGCCAATCTCGCGCTGCTCGCGCACGGCTATCGCCTCGGCCCCGATCCGGCAAGCGCATCCGCCTGCACGATCGGCGGCGTCATCGCCAACAATTCCAGCGGCATGTGTTGCGGTACCACACAGAACTCGTACAAGACGCTGTCGTCGCTTAAGTTCATGCTGCCCTCGGGCACGTTCGTCGATAGTGCCGGAGAAGATGCCGAGCGGCATTTCGCCGCCGCCGAACCGGCGCTCGCCGCCGGCCTGATGGAGATCAAGCGCGACATCGAATCCGATGCGGAACTCGTCGCGCGGCTGCGCAAGAAGTTCAGTATCAAGAACACGACCGGCTACCACATGGAGGCCTTCCTCGACGGCGCGACGCCGCTCGAGATCTTCCGCCGCCTGATCGTCGGCTCGGAGGGCACGCTTGCCTTTATCGCG
This sequence comes from Xanthobacteraceae bacterium, assembly GCA_050010955.1. GTDB lineage: Bacteria > Pseudomonadota > Alphaproteobacteria > Rhizobiales > Xanthobacteraceae > BOG-931. The sequence goes on from JBEKJZ010000125.1 coordinate 3,119, forward strand.
GAGGCGGTTTTCGAGACCATCGCCGACGATCAGTGCCGGCTCACGTCGTTTATGATCTTTCCCGACATGTATGCGGCCTGCGCGGCGGTGAAGCCGTTCGTCGATCACGGCGCGGCCGCGGTCGAGCTGGTCGATCGTGCATCGCTGCGCGCCATTGAGGGCAAGCCCGGGGTGCCGGACCGCTGGAAAGCACTGCCCGAGCAAGCAACCGCGCTGCTGGTCGAGTTCCGTACACCAAATGACGCGGCCCGCAGCGAGGCGGAACGCATCGCCAACGCGACATTGGCCGGGCTTACGCTGCTCGAACCCGCGGCATTCACACCGGACCCGGTTCTTGCAGCGCAGTTTTGGAACGTGCGCAGCGGGCTCCTTGCCTCGGTCGGCGGTGCCCGGCCGTCAGGCTCATCGTTTATTCTGGAGGACGTGTGCTTCCCGCAGGAGCGGCTCGCCGACGGCGCGCTCGATCTGCAGGCCCTGTTCGCCAAGCACGGCTACACCGGCATCGTCTTCGGACACGCTTCGGCCGGCAACTTGCACTTCCTCATCACCCCTTTCCTTAATGAAGCGAAGGAGATCGCTCACTACGGCGCGTTCCTGCATGACGTCGTGGAATTGGTGGTCGGCAAATACGACGGGTCGCTCAAGGCCGAGCATGGCACCGGCCGCAACATCGCGCCTTACGTCGAACGGGAATGGGGCAACAAACTCACGGCGTTGATGTGGAAGCTGAAGCGGCTCGCTGATCCGCAGAATATTCTGTCGCCTGGGGTCATGCTGACGCCGGACCCGGAAAGCCATCTTGAGAACTTGCAGACTGCTCCTACGATCGAGCCGACCGTCGACCGCTGCATCCAGTGCGGCTTTTGCGAACCGGTCTGCCCGAGTCGCAACCTGACCACGACTCCGCGCCAGCGGATCGCCTTGCGCCGCGAGATGGCGCGACAACCCGCAGGCTCAAAGGTGTCTGCGGGGATTCTCGCGGACTACGACTACGACGCCATCCAGACCTGCGCGGGCGACGGTTCTTGCGGGATAGCGTGCCCCGTGGACATCAATACCGGGGAGTTGATGAAACATTTTCGCCACCTCGAACACGGCCCGCGCGCCGAACGCTTTGCTGCCACATTCGCGAGACGGTTCGGCACCGTCGAGCGCGTCGCCCGTCTCGCGGTCGGCGCCGCCGATGCGACAGCAAAAGTGTTCGGTAAGCGCACGGTCACCGCGGTGACCGATACGGCCCGGGCTTTCGTCAGCAAGGATCTTATGCCTGGTTGGCTGCCCAACATGCCGGCCGCCGCCAAGCCGAAGCTGCCCGAAACGTCACGCGACGGCGCTGCCGGCGTCTACTTTACGGCATGCGTCAATCGCATCTTCGGCCGGATGGCGGGTCAGGGCCATAAGCCGTCACTGCAGGAGGCTATGATCGCCGTCTCGGCACGCGCGGGGATGCCGCTGTGGATTCCTGAGGATGTCGGCGGCCATTGCTGCGCGACGATCTGGCACTCGAAGGGTTACGCCGAGGGCAATGCGCTCATGGCGAACCGCACCGCGGAGAGTCTGTGGCGCTGGAGCGACGGCGGCAGGCTTCCGATCATCTGCGACGCCAGTTCGTGCTCGTTCGGGATCACCAGCGAAATCGTCGCGTATCTGACGCCGGAGAACCGCGAGCATCACGCACGGCTGACGATTCTTGACTCGATCGCCTGGGCCCACGATCGGTTGCTGCCCAAGCTCCAAATTCGGAGCAAGGTCGCATCCGCCGTGTTGCATCCGGGCTGCTCGGTCAATCACCTCAAGCTTGCGCCAAAGCTGCAGGCGCTTACCGCCGCGATGGCCGACGATGCGGTCACGCCGGCCGCTCACGGGTGCTGCGGCTTCGCCGGCGACCGTGGCTTCCTCCACACCGAACTCACCCGGTCGGCCACGGCCGAGGAGGCGGAGGAGGTTCGCACACGCAAGTTCGACGCTTATCTCTGCAGCAACCGCACATGTGAGATTGGCCTGAACCTCGCGACAGGCAGAGACTATGTGTCCTTTGTCTACCTGTTGGAGGAGTTGACGCGCCCCACGTGAGCTGGTTGGACACCGACCTTCACGCCAAGATGGAGCTTGTCGGAAACTGGGAGGCCTGACATGGCGCAACATCCTGCATTGCCGTATCTGCGGAGCCCCGAAAAGGGAAAGGTTGTTACCGCGGCCGAGGCCGTGCGTCTGATCCGCGACGGTGACACAGTCGCGACCGGCGGTTTCGTCGGCATCGGATTTGCCGAAGAGATCGCGCTGGCGCTCGAGGAGCTCTACCTGTCGGCGGAGGTCGAGCCGCCGCATGGCACCGGCAAGCCGCGCAATCTCACGCTCGTCTATGCGGCCGGCCAGGGCGACGGCAAGGATCGCGGGCTCAATCATTTCGCCCATGAGGGCCTTATCAAACGCGTGATCGGCGGGCACTGGGGCTTAGTGCCGAAGCTGCAGCAACTCGCTATTGCCAACCGGATCGAAGCTTACAACCTGCCGCAGGGCGTGATCACGCACCTGTTCCGCGACATTGCCGCCCACCGTCCCGGCCATATCACCAAAGTCGGCATCGGCACGTTTGTCGATCCGCGCAACGGCGGCGGCAAGCTCAACCCGCGCACCACCGAGGACCTTGTCGAGCTGGTGACGCTCGGCGGCACCGAGTGCCTGTTGTACAAGACGTTCCCGATCGACATCGGGATCATCCGTGCGACCAGTGGCGACGCCGACGGCAACCTCACCATGGAGCGCGAGGCCCTGACGCTCGAGGCGCTGGCCATCGCCATGGCCGTGCGCAATTCGGGCGGTATCGTCATCGCGCAAGTCGAGCGCGTGGTCGAAAGCGGCAGCCTCAATCCGCGTCAAGTCAAGGTACCGGGCATCATGGTCGACTGTGTGGTCGTCGCCAAACCTGAGAACCATTGGCAGACCTTTGCGACCAACTACAATCCAGCGTTTTCCAGCGAGATCAGGGTGCGCGTCAGTTCCCTTCCCGCCATGGAGATGAGCGAACGCAAGATCATCGCCAGGCGCGCGGCCTTTGAGCTAAAGCCCAACAGCGTCGTCAATCTCGGCATCGGCATGCCCGAAGGCATTGCCGCGGTCGCCAACGAGGAGAAGATCATCGACCTCATCACGCTGACGGCGGAGCCGGGAGTGATCGGCGGCATTCCGGCGAGCGGCCTCAACTTCGGCGCCGGAACCAACACGCAGGCGGTGATCGATCAGCCTTATCAGTTCGACTTCTACGACGGCGGCGGACTTGACATGGCCTTCCTCGGCCTCGCCCAGGTCGATGCGCGCGGTGATCTCAACGTCAGCAAGTTCGGGCCCAAGCTCGCCGGCGCGGGCGGTTTCATCAACATCAGCCAGAACGCCAAGAAGGTCATATTCGTCGGCACTTTCAACGCTGGCCGGCTGCGCGTGGCGATTGAAAACGAGAAGCTCGTCATCCTCGACGAGGGCACGGCGAGAAAATTTGTCCAACACGTCGAGCACGTGACCTTCAGCGGTCCGTACGCCGCCTCGCGCGAGCAACAGGTGCTGTACGTCACCGAGCGATGTGTGTTTGCGCTGTCACCGGACGGGCTTGAACTGCGCGAGGTCGCGCCCGGGATCGACATCGAGCGCGACATTCTCGCGCAAATGGATTTCACGCCAAGAGTAAATGACACGCCCGAGATGATGGATGCGCGTATCTTTCGCCAGGAACCGATGGGTCTGCGCGACGACATGCTGAGCATCCCGCTCGACCAGCGCTTGACTTACGATCCGCAGCAGAACCTGTTCTTCGTCAATTTCGAGCGCTTTTCAGTGCGCAGTCACGGCGAAATACGCGCCATCGTCAAGGCGGTGGAGAGCAAGCTCGCGCCGCTTGGGCACCGGGTCTACGCGATCGTCAACTACGACAATTTCTCCATCGCGCCGGAACTGCTTGACGAATACTCGGCGACGGTCCGCGGCTTGGTGGACCGGTTCTATTCCGGCGTCTCCCGCTACACGACGAGCGGCTTCCTGCGTATAAAGCTCGGCGAAGCGCTGGAAAAGCGCGGCGTAGCCCCGCATATTTTCGAAAGCGCCACCGAGGCGCAATCCGATATCCAGATTTTGGAGAAGGGCGCGGGGCAGTGATGCCCCTTGTCTATCGGAGGAGAGCTCGACCGGTGATTGGCTGCCCACTCAATAAGCCACAATCGCGGAGCCGATAACCGATCACAGTAGCCTGGGCACAAGAGGTAACTTTGATCCAGATCAACTTCAGTGACGGCTGCGGTGATGGAAGTTTGATGTGCATCAACGCTTGCCGCCGCGGCCGCGGATATTGCGTGCCTGACCGCCGCCTTGAGCATGAGAACGCAATGGAACCGTCGCATAGCGGGGACGCCTCACAACCGGTCGGAGTTTGCCTGATCACAGCCGAGCAACGCGACGTGCCGTGGCTTGAGGCCCCAGCATCTGCTATCGTTTCATCGTTACAGAGTTCACCGGGGAACCGTCAGATATCATGACTCGTAAGCGACGACGGCTTGTATTGATTAGCGTTGGTCTTGGGGTGCTGGCGATTGCGGTTGGGCTGATGCTCAATGCGCTGCGCGACTCGATTGTATTTTTCAATTCGCCGAGCGACGTGGTTGAGAAGCACGTAGCGGCGGGCACGCGGATGCGGCTCGGCGGCCTGGTGAAGGCCGACAGCCTGGTGCGCGGCGACAATTTGCGGGTTCGCTTCGCGGTGACCGACGGCGAGCGCGAGATCGCGGTCAGCTATCGGGGTGTTCTGCCGGACCTGTTCCGCGAAGGCCAAGGGGTGGTGGCCGAGGGGGTGCTGGACGGCGCTGGCGTGTTCGAGGCCGACACGGTGCTGGCCAAGCATGA
>JBEKJZ010000126.1:0-12496 GCA_050010955.1 Xanthobacteraceae bacterium
ACCAGCTCATCGAAGGTGATGCCCGCGTAGGCAGCAAGCTCGGGCACGAGCGAGGTCTCGGTCATGCCCGGCTGCGTATTGACCTCAAGACAGACCAGCTTTCCCGTCCCCCGATCGTCGTAACGAAAGTCGGCGCGGCTCACGCCGCGGCAGCCGAGCGCACTGTGGGCAGCCAGCGTCAGTCTTCGGGCTTCCTGGTAAACATTTGGTAAAATTGGCGCCGGCAGCAGGTGTTTGGAACCGCCGGCGGCATATTTCGCCTCGTAATCATAGAACCGCGTCGCCGGCACGATCTCGATGACGTCGAGCGGCCGGTCGTCGAACACGGCGCAGGTGAGTTCCTTGCCCGGGATGTAGCGCTCGACCATGACCTTGTCGCCGAACGGCCAGTCGTCGCGGTAAAGCTCCTGCGGCGGATGCGGATGGTCCTCGGTGACGATGAAGACGCCGACGCTCGAGCCTTCCGCGATCGGCTTGACCACATAGGGCGGCGGCATCAGGTGACGACGCCCGGCTTCGAACCGCGACGCCACGATATCCTCGGCGACCGGGACGCCGCCGGTGCGGAACAGCGCCTTGGCAAAATCCTTCTGCATGGCGAGCGCGGAGGCCAAGACGCCGGAATGGCTGTAGGGAATGCCGAGGATTTCCAGAACGCCCTGCAGCGTGCCGTCCTCGCCGGGCCGGCCGTGCAGCACGTTGAGGGCGACGTCGGGCTTCAGCGAACCGAGAACGGTGGCGACGTCGCGCCCGGCATCGATCGGCGTCACACGATAGCCGAGGCGGGCGAGCGCATCGGCGCAGGCCTGGCCCGAGCGCAATGAAATGTCGCGCTCTGCCGACCAGCCTCCCATCAGAACGGCGACGTGCTTCGTCATGCCCCAGCCCGGTACCGTGTGCCGGTACGGTTGATTCGCTGGGTCACCAATAGAATCCACAATTGGCGAAACGTCGAGAGTCTCGGAATTAATCCTGAAACCGGTAAGCCTCGGACATGCGGCAGAAGACCGGCATGGCGCCGGCGCCGTGCCCAAATCCCACCGCTGCACTCGGGCAGAGCCCTGGTTCATGCATGCAAGCAGACCGCGCCCACCGATCCCGGCCTGGTGTCCGGAATCGGCGACGCCTTTAAATCATCGAACAGAACGCAGTCGTTTCTCTGCTCAAGAAAAGCAGATTTCGAGCGCCCGGCCGTCAATGATTTGGCTGACGAGAAGGTTATGCCGGCCAATCGCCGGGTGCGACACCAGGAGCGGCTCGGACGGAAGTGATTGCTGCTGCGGCGCGTCGAAGACAACGGCGAACTGCTCGCGAAAGCGCGAGCCCGTCTTGGGTCCGCGGCGCACGCCTCTGAGCGTCACCTCGTTTCCGCCGATCGTGAACGTCTCGCCGACAAGAGGCTCGAAGTGTTCGGCAGCCAATTTTGCCAGATCTTGCGCCGTATCGGGCGAGTCTTGCCCGCTATGTGCCGTAGTCTCGTAGGACGCGGAAACCGCCGCCCATGCCGCATTGGGAATTGAACTCGCGGTGACGGCGCCGGCGACAAGGGTCGCACTCATGGGAAGCAGCCGGATCGTGTCGCGGCGGCTGATGTGACCCGGTCGATCGCTCTCCTTCATGGCCTTCTCTCCATAGGACTTGGTTGCGGCGCTTAGACTCCTGACAGGCGAGTAAATTGCCAGTACATCCTCAGCGCGAGGATAGTCCACTTCTCGATTCTTGCAAAGCCGCCGCGATCAACATCGCCGCCATGTGTCGCAAACGTGTCGCAAAGTGCGGCGTAGCGCGCGTTATGTCGCGACCCCGATCCGCTTGATCTCCCATTCGAGATCGATGCCTGATTGCTCCTTGACCCGCTGCCGCACGGTCTCGCCGAGGGTCTCGATGTCGGCGGCGGTCGCGTTGCCGAGATTGATCAGAAAATTGCAATGCATCGGTGACACTTGTGCGTCGCCTATGCGCAAGCCACGGCAGCCGGCGGCGTCGACGAGCTGCCAAGCCTTCTGCCCGAGCGGATTTTTGAAGGTCGAGCCGCCGGTGCGGCTCTTGACCGGCTGCGTCGCCTCGCGCGCTTCCGTGATCTTGTCCATCTCGGCGGCGATGACGGCCGGATCGTCGCGTTCGCCGCGGAACGTGGCTTGCGTGAAGATGTAATCGTCTGGCGCGCCGCAACTCCGGTAGGCGAAGCGCATATCGGCGTTGCCGAGCACATGGACGCGGCCGGCGCGATCGACGGCGCGGGCCTCGATCAGCGCGTCCTTGACCTCGCGTCCATAGGCGCCGCCGTTCATGCGCAGCGCGCCGCCGATGCTGCCGGGGATGCCGCGCAGGAACGACAGCCTGGCAATGCCGGCCTCTTGCGCCGCGCGCGCGACCTTGACGTCGGGCACCGCGGCGCCAGCGCGCACATCAACGCCGTCGATGACGATGTCGCCGAAGCCGCGCCCGAACCTGACGGCCACGCCCGGCACGCCGCCATCGCGCACGATCAGGTTGGAACCGAGCCCAATGACAGTGACGGGAATTTCGGCCGGCAGGTTGGCCAGCAGATAACCAAGATCGTCGGCGTCGTCCGGCATGAACAAAACCTGCGCCGGCCCACCGACGCGGAACCAGGTCAGCTCCGCGAGCGACTGATTGGCCAGGAGCCGGCCGCGCAGCGCTGGCATTTTCGACTTCAGGCCGGGGACAATGTCGGGAAAACTCATGCGGCTCCGGCCACCTTGTCGAGCCACGCCGCCAGCACTTTGCCGCCGGCTTCATGCGTCCCCGGACCGAGCGCGCTGGCCTGCGCCCGCATATCGCGCGGATCGATGCCGGCTTTGCCGAGCTCGACAGTGTGGCCGACCAGCCAATTCTCGAAGCGCGCCGGCTCGGTCTCCAGATGAAACTGTAAGCCGAGCTGCGACGGCAAGCGCGCGAACGCCTGCACCGGGCAATGCTGCGTCGATGCGAGCCGCGCGCAACCTTCCGGCAACGCGCAATTGTCGCCATGCCAATGCAGCACCGGCGTCGCGCCGAGGGCGGAAAGTACCGAGGCTCGACCGGCTTCCGTCAGCATCAATGGCGCCCAGCCGATCTCCTTGACCGGTCCCGGCGCCACTCGCGCGCCGAGCGCCGCCGCCATGAGCTGCGCGCCAAGGCAGATGCCGAGAATCGGTTTGTTCGATTCGATGCGCGCGGCGACCGCGGCAATTTCTTCGCCGATGAATGGATAGGCGTCGCGCTCATAGACGCCGATCGGGCCGCCCAGCACGATCACCAGATCGGACGCGATCAGCGTTTCGGGGTCGAAGGGTTGAACGCAGGCATCGAGATAGTGCACGTCATAACCGCGCGCGGCCAAGAGCGGGCCGAGCAGGCCTAGATCCTCAAAGGCGACGTGGCGCACCGCCAGGCATTTTTTGATCATGGCGCGATGCCTCTAGTGTGGCGGTTCAGAAGTCTGCATCATTTTTGCCGCGAACTCGTCATGCGGACTTCTGAACCAAAGCCACACTAGATCAATACATTGCTAGTGTCCCTCGATTCCGAAGTTCGCAAACGAGGGTGCCACATAATGATGCGAACTTCGGAATCGGGACACTAGTGTGGCGGTTCAGAAGTTCGCATCATTTTTGCCGCGAACTCGTCATGCGGACTTCTGAACCAAAGCCACACTAGATCAATACATTGCTAGTGTCCTTCGATTCCGAAGTTCGCAAACGAGGGTGCCGCATAACGATGCGAACTTCGGAATCGGGACACTAGTGGACCGCCGTCAATTCACCGGGCAGCGCATAGGCCCATTGCGTGATCGAACCGGCGCCAAGACAGACGACATAGTCGCCCGTCCGCGCCATCGCGGCGACCAGCGCGGCAAGCTTGTCGGGACCGTCGAGCGCGACCGCGCGCCGATGTCCGTGGGTGCGCAGCCCCTGCACCAGCGCATCGCGGTCGACGCCCTCGATCGGCGCTTCGCCGGCCGGATAGACCGGGGCGACAATCACCGCGTCGGCATCGTTGAAGCAGGTGCAGAACTGCTCGAACAGCGCGGCCAGCCGCGTGTAGCGATGCGGTTGCACGACGGCGATCACCTGGCCCTTGGTCGATTCGCGCGCCGCCTTGAGCACGCAGGCGATCTCGACCGGATGGTGGGCGTAATCGTCAATGATGGTGACGCCGTTCCAGATGCCGGTGCGGGCGAAGCGGCGCCGCACGCCGCCGAAATTGGCCAGCGCGTTCCGGATGACATCGTCGCCGATGCCGAGTTCGTGGGCGATTGCGATCGCCGCGGTGGCGTTGAGCGCGTTGTGCCGTCCCGGCATCGGCAGCGCGACATTCTTGATCTCGTGCAGGAACCGCCCGGCGCGGTCGCGAAACACGACGGTGAACAGCGAAATCCCGCCGGCATGCGAGACGTCGACCAGCCGCACATCGGCCTGCGCATTTTCGCCATAGGTGACGATGCGGCGATCCTCGATGCGACCGACCAGGCTCTGCACTACCGGATGGTCGGTGCACATAACTGAAAATCCGTAGAACGGCACATTCTCGACAAAGGCGCGAAACGCCTCCTGCACCGCGTCGAAGGTCTTGAAGTGGTCGAGGTGCTCGGGATCGATGTTGGTGACGATGGCGATATCGGCCGGCAGCTTGAGAAATGTGCCGTCGGACTCGTCGGCCTCGACCACCATCCAGTCGCCGGCGCCCAGCCGCGCGTTGGTGCCGTAGGCGTTGATAATGCCGCCGTTGATGACCGTCGGATCGAAGCCGTCGGCATCGAGCAGCGCCGCCACCATCGACGTGGTCGTGCGATGCAGCTTTTCAGCCGCATCAGCTCCGCCAGCATCTCGGCGCGGCGCACCACCGGCAAGCGCTCCGCGCGTGCGGCGACAAGCTCTGGATTGTCCGGCTTAATCGCCGAAGAGACGACGACGACGCGGACGCCAGTCAAATTCGCGGCCGCGTGCCCGATCGCGATTCTGACGCCCTTGTCGCGCAACCGTTTGACGTTGGCGCTCTCGGCCTGGTCGGAGCCCTGCACGGTATAGCCGAGGTTCAGCATGACCTCGGCGATGCCGCTCATGCCGATCCCGCCGATGCCGACGAAATGCACCGGGCCGATGTCGTGCGGCAATTGCATAGGGTCTCCCAGACTCGCTGTCGCCGGCGCGAACCTACTGGTTTGCGCCCCGCGCCGCCACCTCGAGCACGAGGTCGGCGAGCCGGTCGGCGGCGTCGAGCCGGCCCAGGGATTGTGCCGCCGCCGCCATAGCGGCGAGCCGCTCCGGCACCGCCGCCAGCGCGGCAAGCTCTGCGGCTAGCCGCTGCGGCGTAAATTCCTGCTGCACCAGTCGAACCGCGCCGCCGGCGCCGGCCAGGACGCCGGCATTGGCAAATTGGTCCTGATCGAGCGCGTGCGGCAGCGGTACGAGGATCGCCGGCCGGCCGATCGCCGCAAGCTCGGCGACGGTCGAGGCCCCGGACCGTGCCACGACCAGATGGCTCGCCGCCATGCGCGCCGGCAGATCGGGAAAGAATGGCGCGACTTCGGCGGCAACGCCGAGATTCTCATAGGCGACGCGCACGCGGCCGAGATCCTCATCGCGGGCCTGCTGCGCGATGGCAAGCCGCGCGCGCAAACCCGAGTCGAGTCTTCCGATTGCAGCCGGAACGATGTCGGCCATGATCCGCGCGCCCTGGCTGCCGCCGAAAATCAACAGCCGCAACGGATCGCCCACGGCCGGATAGGGCGTTGCGGCGGCGGCGACCACGGCGGGCCGCACCGGATTGCCGGTCAGCGTCGCCTTGGCGGCGAGACGAGGCTCGGCGCGGAAGACATCGGGAAACGTGGTGGCGATCGCGGTGACACGCGGCGCCAACAGCCGATTGGCCCGCCCAATCACCGCGTTGGCGTCGTGGATCAGGGTCGGAATGCCGCGCCAGGCCGCCGCAAGGAGCGGCGGGATGGTCGGATAGCCGCCGAAGCCGATCACCGCCGCCGGGTTGAGCCGGCCGATCAGCCCCCAGGCCTGGACGAGGCCGACGCCGAGCATGGCGGCCGTGCGCGTTGCTGCAATCGGGTTGCGCGCGCGCAATGTCGCGCTGGCAACGACGTGGGTGGCTGCGTCCGGGATAGCGCCGCCATAGCGCACCGCACGCCGGTCGGTGACGAGATGAACGGCGATGCCGCGCTTCCCTAGCGCCGCCGCCAGCGCTTCGGCCGGAAACAAATGGCCGCCCGTTCCGCCGGCCGCCACCAGCACCGGCGCGCGGGCCGGCTCAGGCATTACATGCCTCGCCCGGCGAGCGCCATGTCGCCGGGAAGCTGGGCGCGCGGCCGCTCGCGGGTGAGCGCAATCAACATGCCCATGCCGTAAGCGAGCGAGATCAAGGACGAGCCGCCGTAGGAAATAAACGGCAAGGTCATGCCCTTCGCCGGCATGAGGTGGAGATTCACGGCCATGTTGATGGTCGATTGCAGCCCGAACAGAATCGCTAGTCCCGCGGCGGCGAAGCGGATGAAGGCATCGTCGTTGCGCATCGCCTTGATCAGCGCGCGGATCACGATGAAAGCGAACAAAGCCACAAGAATGAGGCAGAGCACGACGCCGAACTCCTCGGCGGCTACCGCGAACACGAAATCGGTATGACCCTCCGGCAGGATGCGCTTGATCGTGCCCTCGCCCGGACCGCGGCCGAACCAGCCGCCGCGGATGAACGACTCGGTCGCGATGTCGATATTGAAGGTGTCGCCGGATGTTGGGTCGAGGAAGCGGTTGATGCGCTGCGCCACATGCGGGACGGTGTAGAAGGCCGCGATCAGGCCGAGGCTCGCCGTGGCGCCGAGGCCGAGCATCCATATGAAACGCATGCCCGCCATATAAAACAGCGCGCCCCACACCAGCGTGATCAGCATGGTCTGGCCGAAATCCGGCTGCAGCACCAATAATCCGACCACGGTGATGAGCAACGCCAGCGCCACGGTGTTCGCCGGCATGTCGGCGCGCTTGCCCGATTCGCCGAACAGCCAGGCGATCAGGATCACGAACGCCGGCTTGAGAAACTCCGACGGCTGAATGTTGACCCCGAGGATCACCAGCCAGCGCCGCGCGCCCTTGATCTCGGCGCCGAAATAAGGGGTCAGGGCGACCAGGACGAGACTGACGGCGAAGACGATCAGCGAGACTTGCCGGATCTCGCGCGGCGACAGAAACGAGGTCGCGATCAAGACGGCGGCGGCGGGAATGAGAAAGAGCACCTGCCGGTTGACGAAATGGAACGGGTCAAGACCGATGCGCGCGGCGACCGGCGGGCTCGCGGCGAGGCACAAGACGATGCCGCCGAGCATCAGCGCGCCCAGCGCGGCAAGTGTCAGCCGGTCGACCGTCCACCACCATTCGCTCAACGGCGTAGGTTGCGCGCGCGAAGCCAAAGTTGTTCGCCGTTACAGGCGTCCCCAACGAAAAGTCCCGCTTACTGGTGACACCGCGATGGTTTCCAGAGGATTAAGGTCGAGTTGAAGCGGCAGCAATTTCAGGGATCCGGGATTCCGCTTGCGAGCTGTCAAAAAGCCCCGCTCTCACGTCCACCATCGGTAGGCTTTCGCTTCCTCGATCGGTATCGGGGAGCGGTCGACCTGCCGGCGCAACCACTCGAGCGTCAGCCAATGAATCGGCGAAAGAACGACGGCGGCCGCTTCGGCAAAGCGCGCGCCGCGGAAGATGAACAGATAGCGCTAGCGATCGACTCGGTGAAGGTGCGGCGGCGGCCGCGATCGTCGACGCGGCTGTCGACCCGGTAGTCGCCGAGGAAACGCTGCCGAGCGATCATCGGAAACAGCGCATAGAGCTCGGGAAGGCTCGACATGGCCGAATCGATCGACGGGCCAATCAGCTGCCAAGTCGGCACGTCCGGCCCCATCGGCGGGGTCGTGGTCAGCCAATTCAAGAGCGGCCGATTGGCCAGATAGGCGTGCGTACAGCCGGACCGCGTCCGCAGCAATCCGCCGCGGACGAAATAAGCCTGGATCGGCACGTGTCCGAGGTAAAGACCCCACCAGTCAGCCGAAAGCGACTCCATGGCCCGCTTGACGCGCGGCACATTCGCGTTCCAGGCGTCGTAGAAGAACACGTCGTCTTCGAGCACGATGACGCGGTCGAATCCCCTCCGCACCGCTTCCTGCGCGACCAGGCAGTGGCTCTCCCAGATGGCGTAGTTGGCATTGTGTCCACGCCGGGGGCGGAAGAAGGTCACCTGCCGGCATAGCCCGGTCGCATGCAAATGCGCGGCCGCCTGCGCGGCCCGGCGCGGCTGCTCCTGCAAGGAGATGCAGTAAATCGCCTGCACGTCGGGCGCGAGCGTCGCGGCCCGACGCTCGCCGTTGCAATACGCGCACTGCTCGTCCCGCGGGACGGCAGCGAAGAAAGCCCCGGTCATCCGCCAACGACCACGATTTGAAACGTGAGTGCCCCCGAAGAAGGATCCCTAGATATTACGCCCACCGCTTGTCCCCAGGCATGCCAAATGAGCACAACTCAAGGCGGCCGACCAGAGCGAATTTCGCCACTCAGACCCGCGCCGGCCCCTTGATGGAACAGCGCTACCCGGCTGCCCCGCCGAACGGCGGACGGTTCATTTCGCCACCAACCCAGGCAGCGCCCGCACCAGCGCCCGGAAGGCGTCGCCGCGCACCTCGAAATTGCGGTATTGGTCGAACGAGGCGCAGGCGGGCGACAGCAGCACGACGGGTTCCGCCGCCGCCGAAACTGCCGCATCGCGCGCGGCCGCTGCCACCGCGTTATCGAGCGTACCGGCAATCTCGTGCGGCACCTGGTTTGCAAGCGTGGCGGCGAACTCCGCCGCGGCCTCGCCGATCAGATACGCCTTGCGGATGCGCGGAAAGAAGGCCCGCAGCGACTCGATGCCGCCGGTCTTCGGTTTGCCGCCGGCGATCCAGAAAATGTCGCTGAAGCAAGCGAGCGCCTGCGCCGCCGAATCGGCGTTGGTCGCCTTGGAATCGTTGACGAACAGCACGGCGGCGCGCCGGCCGACTTCCTCCATGCGATGCGCCAGCCCGGGAAACGAGTGCAGGCCGGCCTTGATCGCGGCCGGCTCGATGCCGAGCGCCAGCGCCGCCGCCGCCGCGCAGCCGGCGTTTTGCGCATTGTGCAGCCCACGCAGCGAGCCGATGCCGCCGATTTCAGCGACTTGAATGATGCCCGCGGCGTCGGCGCGCATGATGCGCCCGCCCTCGACATAAATTCCATTTGTCAGCTTTTGCCGCACCGAGACGCGGACGACACGCTTGCCGGGCTGCTGCAGCCGAGCGGCGACGGCCCGGCACCATTCGTCGTCGACGCCGACGATGGCAGTCCCTTCGCTTGGCACGCCGGCGACCAGGCGTTCCTTCACCGCCGCATAGTGTTCCATGGTGCCGTGGCGATCGAGATGATCTTCGCTGAGGTTGATGAGAATGCCGACCGAGGGAGCGAGCGAGGGAGCGAGATCGATCTGGTAGGACGAACACTCGATAACGTGAACGCGGCCCGCGCCCGGCGGCTCGAGCGACAGGATCGCGGTGCCGATATTGCCGCCGAGCTGCGCGTCGAGGCCCGCCGATGCCGCGAGGTGCGCGACCAGCGCCGTGGTGGTCGATTTGCCGTTGGTGCCGGTGATGGCGACAAACGGCGCGTCGGGCGCGAGGCGGCAGCGCTCGCGGCAGAACAGCTCGATATCGCCGATCACCTCGACGGCGGCTTTTTGCGCGAGCCGGACCACCCAATGCGGCGCCGGGTGGGTGAGCGGAACGCCGGGCGCCAAGACCAGCGCCGCGATCCTCGCCCAGTCGGCGTCGCGCAGATCGGCGGTGGGAATGCCGGCGGCATTGGCCTTCGCCACGCTTTGCGCGTCGTCGTCGTAGCCGATGACGTCGGCGCCGCCGACAAGGAGCGCACTCGCGCTCGTGAGCCCCGAGCCGCCCAGCCCGAACACGGCGACCTTTTTGCCGGCGAAGGTCGTGACCGGGATCACGACGAAGCTACCTCAGCTTTGCGAATTGCAGAAAAGCCCGTGAAATAAGGGCTTTTCGCGTTTTGTGTACTCGCCGAATGCACGTCACGATTAACCCCTGGAACGGCGCGGCCGTTTACGGTCGGGTCTTTCGGCCCAAGCTTTCGTGGTCCCCGCCTGGAAGCGTCCATCGTTAGCAAAATCAATCAGATAGGAGGCGATTTAGCGGCATTCGCGGCGGTCATTAGCGGCAGTCAGGCGACGGGTTAGGTGCTCGCTGCCGAACCATATCACAGCGGCCAGCGCCGGGGTGTAGTAGCGCGGGGAGAGGGGCTTTAGCCCATGCGGATCATTGTCGCGTTGGCACTTGCCTTGACGCTCGCGTCATGCAGTCTCGCGGCCAGCGTTATCGCTGGCGACAAGATCGAAGAGGGTATGGCGTCGTTGGTCGGCCAGCCGATAGAGGCGGCAATTGCTAAACTCGGCGTGCCAAATGACCAGCAAGTGATCGCCGGGCACACAGTCTATCCACAGCTTGCGCCACCGTGCTCAAGATCGGTTGCGCGCGGCCGGATGTCCGGAGGATATTCGCCGGCTATTTTGGGGCATGAGGAAAAGACCGTCGCCGACGGTTATGGTGTTGGCCATCCCGTGCCCATGCTGAAACTGTGGATCGATAAAATTGGCTTTTGACATGGCTCTCGCGTGATCTTGAAAATCGACCGTCGGCGAAATCGGCGAGGGACGGCGCGAAGCCCGGCGGAGCGTTCCGCCGGGCTTTCGCTTGCGCCCATGCCGCATGCACAAGTCGGCCGTCAACGTATCTCCGAACGGTCCCCGCTTCTCTCCCCTTGCTATTCCCGGCGATAGGCCGGACAATGCGCCATGGTCGGACGCCCATGCGGGCGTCGTCTGCGGCATGGTCCGAGACAACGATCACAATCCCCCCCTCGTCTGATCTACCTGCTTGTCTCCACACGGGCGCGACATGCCCGGCTGATTGGTGGATGCACCACTGAGCAGACCATGAAGGAGCAAAGGACATGCGCGGAGTAGTCAAGAAGTACCTCGATCAAAAAGGCTACGGGCACCTAAAAGTCCCCGGAGAGCACGACGTTTTCTTTCACGCTACCGGCTTTATGACTGAGACGGATCAAGACGCGATCCGCCAAGGCGATGAAGTCGAGTTCCAAATGGGCGAGCGGAACGGCAAACCACTCGCCGTCCGAATCCGGATCATTGACCAGGAGTTAGAACACTACCTTCTGCAGCTTTTCAGCGAGTAGCCGCGCGGCAATGATATCAGGACGTGACGCGGCGATGGGCCCCCGCCGCCGCAATCCACGCAGCACGACCTTGCCAAGGTTGGGGTCGTGGGTTCGAATCCCATCGCCCGCTCCATTAACCTCTTTGGCCGATATCCATCAATAGCTTACTGAAAGCATTGGTATTTTCCAGCGCCGATGCTACAAATCACGTTACAAAACCATTTTGTAGCGCGCTCAAAATGCCCCGACTTGCGACCAAACTCGCTTCCACCAATAAGGGCGGTTTCATTGCCCGCAAGGTGATCCCATTCGATGTGCGCGATGAGTACGCCAAGCTCTATGGCCAGCGTACCGAGGAGCGCTTGAATACGGGCCCTCTGCCCATCTCGCTCGCGCGAGCGAAACACCGCGAATGGTCCAGCGAGATTGAAGCGCGGATCGCCAACATCCGAGCGGCCCGCAAGGGGGAAGGCCGCACGCTCACGCCAAAGGAAGCACGATCGCTGGCCGGCGAGTGGTATCACTGGTTCACTGCCCGGATGGCGATTCCTAATTGGCCGGCAGACGTATGGGGGGACTATCAGGCACATGTGCGCTCCGAGCTTTACGGTCCAGCGATGGCCGGTGGCGTCTTCTCAGGCGACCCCCTAGAGTTTTGGGAACGTGATAGCGCCATGCGCGAGCGCGTGCGGCCCATCATCGCCGACGAGGCCAAGTCGAACCAATTTCTAGCGGCTAACCTGCTCGTTCTGGATGCAGCGTCGCGTGATATGTTCCTTGATTACGTCACGCGCGATTTTTTCGCTGCCCTGGCGCTGCTCGCCCGGCGCGCTCGTGGGGATCACGGAGCCGAGCGACGCGTTCCGCCAGCAGATCGGCTGGTTAAACGCTGCGGTCAATCTTGCCATCAAGGTCGGCGTCAATGCCTTTCAATCCAACGTGCCGCCGCATCTTGTCCAACGCCGGCTCGGCCATCCCTCGCTGCGTACGACTTCTATATATGGCGACGTCATGGGGCCCGAGGAACGCGCATTCGCCATGCGCATGTGGGCGCGAGGAAAGCGATCCCGCCCTTGACTCCGCGTCGGGGAGTGTTCACTTTTCGTTCTTATGACTGTCGAGACTTTAAGCGAGGCTTATGCGCTCGGCTGGCGCGTCACCGTCCGCTGCTCGCGGCCGCTAGGACGGTGCTCATTACAAATCAAGCCGCGAGTGCATAAACCGCAAGGAATTGG
>JBEKJZ010000127.1:0-7836 GCA_050010955.1 Xanthobacteraceae bacterium
AGCACCTGGCTGCGCCGAAATTGCTTCCGAACGACCACCTTCTCGGCCGCGTCGATCCCGTGAACTTGAAACACGTTTTTGGCGATATCCAAACCGATCGTGGTGACTTGCATGTCGATGGCCCCCTGATGTGATTCGATCGCAACGATCACCCTAGGGCACTTCGTTGCTGGGAGCGGGCACCGTCCACCACATCAGGAAAGCGCCATGCCCGCGCTCGAAGTCGCAGCCGCTCGCGGCCACAACCTGCTCATGGTGGGGCCACCCGGCGCCGGCAAGTCGATGCTCGCGGCACGGCTGCCCTCGATTCTGCCACCGCTGGCGCCGGCCGAGCTTCTTGAAGTCTCGATGGTCGCGTCCGTCGCCGGCGAGATCGAGGGCGGCGCGTTGACCAACCGGCGTCCGTTCCGGGCGCCCCACCACTCCGCCAGCATGCCGGCGCTGGTTGGCGGCGGCCTACATGCGCAGCCGGGCGAGATTTCGCTGGCGCATCACGGCGTTCTCTTCCTCGACGAGCTTCCCGAATTCCAGCCGCAAGCGCTCGACTCGCTGCGCCAGCCGCTGGAAACCGGCGAGGTGGCGATCGCCCGCACCAATCATCGCGTCACTTATCCGGCGCGCTTCATGCTGGTGGCGGCGATGAACCCGTGCCGTTGCGGGCGCGCCGCTGAGCCCGGCTACGCCTGCCGCCGCCGGCTTAATGCGCGCTGCACCGCTGACCATCAGGCGCGCATTTCCGGCCCGCTGCTCGACTGCATCGACCTGCACATCGAGGTGCCGGCGGTGACCGCCGCCGACTTGATCCTGCCGCCGCCGACCGAGGGCAGCCGCGAAATCGCCGAGCGTGTCGCACTGGCCCGCGAGCGGCAGGCCGCGCGCTACGCCGCCATCGGGCTACCGCACATCCGCAGCAACGCGGCGGTTTCCGGCGCCGTGCTCGAGGACGTGGCGCGGCCGGATGCCAGTGGGCTGTCGCTGCTGCGCGAAGCCGCCGATGCGATGCGGCTCTCGGCACGCGGCTATCACCGTGTGCTCCGCGTGGCGCGCACGCTGGCCGATCTCGACGGCGCCGACAAAGTCGGCCGCGTCCACCTTGCCGAAGCGTTGTCCTACCGCGCGCGCCGACGAAATCCGACGCGCGGCGTAAAACCCTTACCCTCCGCCGTTGCCGACGCTCCCCGCTCCGCGAATGCCGATCGCGGCCAAAAATTCCTGGCGCGTCTCGGCATGGTCGCGAAAGACGCCGAGCATGCGGCTCGTCACCATGGTGACGCCGGTCTTGTGCACGCCGCGGGTGGTCATGCATTGGTGCGTCGCCTCGGTGACCACCGCGACGCCATGCGGCTTGAGCACGGCATCGAGACATGCCGCGATCTCGGCGGTCATCTTCTCCTGGATCTGCAGCCGCCGCGCATAGACGTCGACCAGCCGCGCCAGCTTGGAAATTCCGACCACGCGGTTGCGCGGCAGATAGCCGATATGCACGCGGCCGATGACCGGCGCCATGTGGTGCTCGCAATGCGATTCGAAGCGGATGTCGCGCAGCACCACGACTTCGTCGTAGCCGCCGGTCTCCTCGAAGGTCCGCTTGAGATAGTCGCGCGGTTCATCCCTGTAGCCGGCGAACCATTCCTCATAAGCGCGCACGACGCGCCCCGGCGTGGCCAGGAGCCCTTCCCGGTCTGGATCGTCGCCGGCCCAACGGATGAGCGTGCGCACGGCGCTCTCCGCTTCCTCGCGGGTCGGCCGCGCGGGCGCGGACGAGCTTGCCCGCGTGCGTTTCGAATTCACGACTTTGTCCATCCGTTTTCTCCGGCGGGCCATCGGACCGCGATGGGTTTCCATCGGCTAGTCCAAGGCAATGTTAACAAAGCATTGCCCTATGATCTAGAAATGCCGTTTTATATGGGATTACTGCATATTCGTAGTCGTCATTGAGTCGTCTACCTCTTGGACGTTTAGCCCCTCGCAGCCTTGGAACATGCCCATATTAGGCGAGTGCCGGAGAGGGGCAAAGCGCCAGGATGTAAGCCAGGATGTAAGCATGGTCACCGTTTCGCAATTGGGGTCTAACTTTTAGCCACCCGGATGGGCACCCCAAGCGAAGTTTCCCAAGCTATTATACGAGGGTTCGATTCCCTTCGCCCGCTCCAATATTTTCAATAACTTAGCTGGCGTAAGCTCTTAGTTCCATGCCGCCCCATCACAGTCCTACGGGGCGCCGCATAGTCGCGTGGCGCCGTCGTGGCATCCGGCGTGTGATCCAGCGCGGCCTGTGCTGCGCTCAACTCGGCACACGCCTTCAAGATCGCTCTGACTGCTTCCTCGATGTCGCTCATGCCAGCATTTGTAGCTGTTCGCGTAGCGGCTTCAAATTTTGCCGGCAGCGCCGCGTAATACTGAGCAAAGTATGCGAGGCCCCGCCGTCATATAGCGGTTGCTTCGACCGATGCGGGGCATCGCAGGAAGCTTGTTGCACTGAACACCGGCCACGAGTTCGGCTATGGAGATTTGCCGAAGCAGGTCGTTGCTTTTTCGATCAAATGCGAGACCGAATCGGTGAAAGCCTGGGAAGCTAAGGATGGCATTGTCCATCTTCCGGAGGCAGCAGGCGCTCGATAGCAATATTGTCGGATCGATACGACAAAATTGCTGCGGCGAATTGCGGATCTAGCAACGAGTAGTCGCGGCCGTAAGCATGGCGGATTATCCGTGTGGTTCTTGCCGGGTCGAGCGATCACGCTAGGATCCTGATTACAAACCGTCCAGCCTGCGGACGTGGTATGGCCGGCAAAGCGATCCATCAAAGGTTTCAATGACCTTCATGCGGCCGCCGCAGCAAGGGCACGGCGGAGGTTCGTAGTCGGTGGCGCCCAACTTGTTGTCTTCATCGTTGTTGCGATCCACCGCCGCAGAGGCCACAGCGAGCAAGCTTCGGCAGAGTATGAGCTTGTCGGCGCGATGGCCGTTGGCCAACAGGCCGTAGTGACGAATGCAATGGAAGCCATTCGGCAGTACGTGGAGCAGGAAGCGGCGCATGAAATCGGCGATCGTGATCCGCATGACTTTGCTCTTGTGACCGCCACCCTTCCGGCAGTCCTTCCAGCGGAAGCTGACGTGGGTCTCATCGACGTTGAGCAAGCGACTGTTGGTGATAGCGACACGGTGGGTGTAGCGCGCCAGATAGGCCAAGACCTGCTCGGGACCGGGGAAGGTCTTTTTCGCGTAGACGAGCCATTCGGCTGTGCGCAGCGGCGCGAGGGTGGCGGCAAATGCCTTCGCCTGATTGAGAGGTGCGAGGTCGGCAAAGAACTGCAGTTCGCCAGCCTCGAATGCTGCTGTCAGACCTTCGAGGAACAGGCGCCGGAACAGGCGGGAGAGCACGCGAACCGGGAGAAAGAATCCGGGCTTGCTGGCAATCCAACGCGTGCCGTCCGGCGAGATGCCGCCACCGGGAACGACGCAATGAAGATGAGGGGTGTGTTGGAGGGTCTGGCCCCATGTGTGCAGGACGGCGATGACGCCGATTTTGGCGCCGAGGTGCTTGCGATCGGCGGCGATGGTGGTGAGGGTCTCGGCCGCAGCCTTGAACAACAATCCATAGACCTTGGCCTTGTTCTGGTAGGCCATCGCACCGATCGCGGACGGAAGCTTGAATACGAAATGAAAGTACGGCACGCCTAAAAGCTCGGCTTCGCGTGCCGTAAGCCATGCTGCCGCGGCCCGCCATTGGCATTTATTGCAGTGCCTATTACGGCACGAGTTATAGGCGATCCGTGTGTGCGCACAGTCCTCGCAGTACTCTACATGACCACCGAGTGCGGCAGTGCGACAAATCTCGATCGCCGTCATCACACGTCGTTGGGCGAGGCTCAGGTGGCCGGCGTTGGCCGTACGCCACGCCTCACCATGGCGTCGGAAGATATCCGCCACCTCCAGGTTCGGCCGGAACATGTCGGGCTCGTGTCAGGTCGGAGGCCCCGGCTCAATGTTGGCGAGTTCGAATGGGCTCTGAACTTGTCGGATCATGTTGATGGCTCCCCGCATTCGGCGGCGAGGTCGCTCATGGCGGCCTGCATCGCCAAGCCTCTCCGGCACCTCAATGGAATTGATCAGTATGGCTACTGCAAGCGTCTTGGCGATCGGCCAGGTTGACTAGGCCAATCCTGGGGGAAACCCGCACTGGTAAACAAGGTAAGTTGCTTTTTTCTGGCGACAGCGCGCTTTTGTAAATCAGGTGCCGCACCAGTTCAGGGGAGCCGGCCCCGTATGCCCAGGCGGAATGGTAGGGAACGCCCCATTAACCATCCCAAGCGAAGCGGCTCGCTTGTCAGAAATCGCATCATAGATGAATGTCAGCGTACAGAGCCGGGCGTCGACGGATTGGCCCGCACCAACCTGCGCTTCTCCTCGCAAGGTGGCCCGTAAACGCGGCTGGTGCCCGAGTGGCGCCCGCAACCAAAGGAGATTTCCATGGCCCCTGCACGTCCCTATTGGAAAGGCTACCTCAAGCTTTCGCTCGTCTCGTGCCCCATCGGCCTCTACACCGGCACATCATCGACCGAGCGGGTCTCGTTCCGCCAGATCAACAAGAAGACCGGCAACCGGCTGCGCCAGCAGTTGGTCGACGAGATCACGCGCGAGCCCGTCGAGGGTGAGGACAAGGGGCGCGGCTACGAGTACGCGAAGAACGCCTACATCCCGGTGGAGGATGATGAACTTGACGCCATTGCGATCGAGAGCAACCACACCATCGAGATCGACTCGTTCGTCCCGCGCGAGCAGATCGACGAGCGGTATCTGGACAGCCCCTACTACATCACGCCGGACGGCCAGGTGGGGGAGGATGCATTTGCAGTGATCCGCGAGGCCATGCGCGGCAAGGACATGGTCGCGCTCGGTCGTGTGGTGCTGGCGAAGCGCGAGCGGGTCATCATGCTCCAGCCCTGGGACAAGGGGCTGATGGCCACCACGCTCCGCTATCCCTATGAGATCAGGGACGCGAAGGAATATTTCGACGATCTTCCTGACGTGAAAGTCGAGCCGGACATGCTCAAGCTTGCCCAGCACATCCTCCAGAACAAGGCGACGGACTTCGATCCCTCGCAGTTCGTGGATCACTACGAGGAAGCCGTCGTCGCCATGCTCAAGAAGAAACAGGCCGGCATGCCGGTATCGCGTGAGCATGCCGGACCGCGGCCACAGAATGTTGTGAACCTCATGGACGCGCTCCGCCGCAGCATTGCCCAGGAAAAAGCCGCATCCGCTCCGCCCAAGAAGGGGCGGAAGCGCATCCAGGGACAGGGTGAGATGCTGCTTCCCATTCCGGGCAAGAAGGGCAAAGAAGCCGTGGCAAAGCCGGCCGAACGACCGAGCGCTCATCGGAAAAAGGTCGGCTGATTTTTTGAAGCGATTTCACGCGCGACAGTGCTGTTTCGATCGGGGTGTTGGCGGCGGCGGTCCTCGGGGAACCGATCGAGGGTTTTTTATGTCAAGACGCAAATCGGGCGGCCAAACGGCAGAGTCACCTGCTCCACCGGAGATAGTCTGCATCCTCGTGGTCGATACCATGTTTGACGATTTTGAGGTCGAGATCTGCTGCCAACGAACCGAGGGAGTTGATCGAGTTTTTGCAACTTCCGTGGACTTGGGCTGGTTGCGTGCTGAAAGGCCAAGCGAATCCACGTTAGCTCATTCCGTCGAGACCCTCTTGTTCGGTATCATTGCGAGATGCCTCTACTATGTCGGCGAACCGGTGGATGTCCGAGCCGGGCTGCTCAGCAGGAGACACGTTGAGGCGATAATCAGCAGCGTTTGTCTGGAGATGGACGTAATCAAGAAAGAGAACGAGGTATGGCGGGAAGCAGAAATCGTAACCAAGGCCGCCCACTTAGGACTTTCGCCGAAGGCCTCAAATCTCGATGTAGCAACCTGGATCGCACGTTGTCCCGGGACAAACCACGCCCTCGAACTGCAGCCAAAGCGAAATCTGTTCTACTGCGGCTACTGCAGAGTCGGAGGTGGCAAAGACGAACTCGACGAGTTCACAGCCCAGAGAAGGATTACCGGATTCATTCGAGGGCGTACCTTGAACTGACCCGCCAAGGAGGAACGCGAGGCAGCCCAAAGATCACACCCCAAATCTGCTGATCTTCAATGCCGCGCGTTGTCGATGACCACCCCGTAGCTGAAACTCGCCGATCAGGGCGGCGCGGCGCCGCTGCCGAATACGCGCGCCCAGGTCGTCCTTGTGTGTCTCCTCCCGCTCGCATTGCCGCGATCTGCTCGATGTAGATTCTATGCAATCCCACGGCCAAGCTCGATCCCAGTAACCCTCCGTTGACCGAGATTTGGTTGACGCGCGAAGTGCCGAGTAAATATCCATCAGCCCAGCCGCACCAGCCCCGCCATCGTCCGCCCCGAATCGGATTCCGCTAAAACGAAATCGGCGCCGTCGGCCTGACCTAAAGCAGCAGTTCGACAATGAGACGGCGCGCTCGACCGGCGGCGTTCTTCCCGGAAAAGAACATGCCCGAAACTTGAGCGAGCTTGCCCCGCAGCGGCTTCCAGATGTCTTGGTCGGCTGATTCCGCAGGGGGAGACCCCCATGATACTTTTAACGCATCAGCTGCCTTCTCAAGGCGACTCTGCCCCGCCCGGTGGATTGAGCACACGCTGGATCGAGAGTGCTGTAATGGGCAGCTGTCCTAAACTGCTGATCTTTCAATACCGCGCTGATAACGAGCAACAACAACCACAGCAACAACAACAACGCGGGTCGGTCCGATCGCGGGTCGGTCTGCTGACCGAGCTCGGCGGGGCGCGGCCCTCGCGCACGCGCGAAGATTCGACGCGAGTAAGGTCAACGGGGGGGGTCAACGGGGCATCTTTCAGCACCATGCTTTGGCGAGCACCCCGTAGCTGAACCGCGGCGCCAAAAAAACTAACGAACCCACTATTCCGCTGATCTTTCAGCGCCGTGCGTCGCGCGAGCGAGAGCAAGCGCCCCCATTGTCAGTGCGGTTGCGATCGGGCTGTTGGCGAAGACCCGTAGCGCGCGGCGCGGCCGGCGGCCGCAGCAGCAACATCATCATCAGCGTTCGTCCCCGAACGCCCGAGCTCCATCGTCGCCCCCAACCAGATTCAATAATCTCGACGGCGCAGCCGTCGACCTCACCATCGTGCGGCCCGCAGCCGCTGCACCGCCCAGGCGGCTCGAGCAGGTCGAGCAGCATCGCGGGTCGGTCTGATCGCGGGTCGCTCCGCTGGCGGAGCGCGTCGCTCGGCTCCGCCTCGCGCGCGCACGAGGATACTGCGCAATCAAGGTTAACGCGTCGTGCGCAATCAAGGTTAACGCGTTCGGGGTGGTATCGAATCGACCCCGTGGCTGATTCTGTCTAGCGCCGGCGCCGCGGCGGCCACACCAGCGTTCCGCCCAGAACGCCCGAGCTCCAGCGTGCGCCCCGAACCAAACTAAAAAGAAATGGCGACGGCGGCCAACCGCCGCCCAGGCGGCGCCAGCGGGTCGCGCGGCGCTCGGGTCCGCCTCGCACGCGCGGGAAATCCGCGCCATAAAGGTTTACGCCGCCGATCCAATCGCCTGCGCAAGGGCGCTCCCTGGCTCAAAACCACGCTGGTGCAGTGCGCCTGGGCGGCGGTAAAAAAGAAAGACAGCTACCTGCAGGCCCAATTCTATCGCATCAAAGCCCGGCGCGGCCCCAAGAAGGCGATCATGGCCGTCGCCGCCTCCATCCTTACCGCCATCTACCACATGCTCAAGGACGGGACGATGTACAAAGACCTCGGCCGCAATCACTTCGATCGCCGTTCCACCGA
>JBEKJZ010000128.1:0-7811 GCA_050010955.1 Xanthobacteraceae bacterium
CGAACCATTCCGCGTCTCTCGCGTAGGATCGGCGCCCTCACCGCCAAATTCAGTACGCAAGAATGCGCCAATTACTTCCGACATGCAGGCTACGCTTCCACATGACCGGAATCCGCTCTAATTGATCTCATACGCAAACTTACTTGGCACTACGAAGACCACAATCGGCAGTCGAAGGAATACAACGCCCGGAAGTGACAAGCGACAAAGCAAGCGTTGGGTGGGCAAAGGCGCAACGCGCCGTGCCCACGGGTTGTTTGAATATGACCCTCGGCGTTCCGCGTGGGCATCGGCAAAGCAAGTAGCCCGGCTGAGCCAACGGGTCCGGCCCGAAGTGGCCGGCCCGATGACAGGCTCCGCGACATCCGGGGTCTGCCTCTCCAGCAATAACCCCGCATATCGCTTAGCTCATGCGGGCTACCGCTCTGTGTGGCAGCCTCGTCGATTCATTACCTCGCCGGTCCGGCAACGAATGCCTGTATAATCCCGGACATGGACGAGGCCGCCTTCATCGACTTGTCGGCGTGGCTGACGCAATCGGGTCTTGCCGGCACGTCCGAAGCCGACATCGTGTCCGGATTCTGCGAGCGTTGCGTCGCGGCCGGGCTGCCGCTCGCTCGCGCCCAGGTTTTTGTGGATACGCTGCATCCCGTCCATGAGGGCCGCCTGTTCCGCTGGGGACACGGCCCGACCGAACCTGCCGTGCTCGAATATGGCCGGACCAGCCCGGACGGGCTCGCAGCGTCCGGCTTCGATCCCAGCGCTGTCGCAGCCGCCGAGCGCTGGCGGCACAGCCCGTTCTACCAGATGCTGCAAACGGGTGATTCGCTGCTGCGCCGCCGCCTTAACGACGCGACCGAGAACGAGTTTTCGGTATTTCCGGAGTGGCGCGCAGCGGGGATGACCGACTACGTCGCGATCATCACCCGCTTTGCCGCTGACGGCATCATCGGCGAGATGGATGGCGTTTACACATCGTGGGGGACAAGGGCGCCCGACGGTTTCAGTGACGGCCAAATCGGGGCGCTGTCGCGCATCGCGCCGTATCTTGCGCTCGCCATCAAAGCGGTCGCGCTGGCGCGCATGACCCAAACGCTGATGGAAACTTATCTGGGCCGTGACGCCGGCCGGCGCGTGCTCGGCGGACGCATCGTGCGCGGCATTGCCGAGCAGATCGACGCCGTCGTTTGGTTCAGCGACTTGCGCGG
The DNA here is from genome assembly GCA_050010955.1 of Xanthobacteraceae bacterium. GTDB lineage: Bacteria > Pseudomonadota > Alphaproteobacteria > Rhizobiales > Xanthobacteraceae > BOG-931. The sequence goes on from JBEKJZ010000128.1 coordinate 1,209, forward strand.
CTTCACGCGTATCACCGACACGGCGCCGGAACACGTCATTCCATTGCTCAACGACTATTCCGATGCAGTCTTCCTGGCCATCCGCAAGCATGGCGGCGACGTGCTCAAGCTGATCGGCGACGGTACGCTGGCCATTTTTACCGCCGAAGACCGCATGCACGCCTGCAACGCGGCGTTGTCCGCCGCCATTGCCGCGCGCCGCGCCGTCGCCGAACTCAAAAAACGGCGCGCAGCGGCGGGCAAGCCCGTCACCGACATGTATCTCGGCTTGCATGTCGGCGAAGTCGTCTACGGCAATGTCGGAAGCCGCGAACGGCTGGACTTTACCGTCATCGGTCCGGCGGTCAACGAGGCCAGCCGCATCGCGGCGATGTGCCGCTCGATCGACCAGCCGGTTTTGATATCGGCGTCGTTTGCCGAAGTCGGGGACATCAGGCGCCGCCTTGTTTCGGTGGGACGCTATGCGCTGCGCGGCGTGTCGCATCCCCAGGAGCTGTTCACGCTCGATCCCGAGGCATCGGCCGGTGCATAAGGTGCGCGGTGGATTTCGCTGAGCCTGTCATCGGGCCGGCCACTTCGGGCCGGACCCGTTGGCTCAACCCACCACCGTCATGGCCGGGCTTGTCCCGGCCATCCACGTCTTTGGAGCTAACAAGCCGTGGATGCCCGCAACAAGTGCGGGCATGACGAGAAGAAAGCGCGGTACGGCGGATTGGCGCAGCGTAATCCGCCGCTTTGCGACAGGGGAAGACGGTGGAGATTCCGGCGCGAAAGCACGATAATCTGCCGGCGTAGCGACCACCATGCAGGGGTGACCCGCCATGAGCCCTGAAGCGAACGTGCAAACCGTGCACAAGTACTTCGATGCCTGCAACTCCGGCGATCTCGACGCGCTGATAAGCACGCTCGACTCCGAGGTCGTTCACTACTTCCTGCCGGAAACACACAAGCCGATCAGGGGAGGGAGAGAGCTCGCCCGCTATTGGCGCACGTTCCACATCGTCTATAAGCCGGTCTGGCGCATCGACCATGTCCTTGCGAACGGCGACGAGGTGGTCGTCGAATGGAGTTGCGCCTACCTGCAACGAGGCAAACCCGACCGCATGATGTTTCGCGGCATTGACTGGAACCTGCTCAAGGCAGGCCGCATCGTGGAAATTCGCGCCTATTATCAGCACGAGGAAAGCCGCGATTGCGAGTTGACGGAATTTCCCTACAAACAGCGCGGTTACCTGTCCAAGGACGCGCTGCAGCCGGCGTTGTCCGGATAAGATTCCGGCAAACCCGTCTACCGAGGAAGCATGATGCCTAAAGCCTTCTTCATCGTCCGCGCCGTGGTCGCCGCGCCGCTGCGCGAAAAATTCGATCACTGGTATGCGACCGACCACATGCCGAGCGCGCACGCCGCGTTCAAATCCGAGAAATGCTGGCGGTTCTGGAGCGCGCGCGAGCCGGGCGTGCATTACGCGGTCTATCGCTTCGCCGATCTGGCGGCCGCCGACGCGGCGCTCAACGCGGCCTCCTTCAAGGCGCTGGTCGCCGACTTCGACCGCTCGTGGCCGTCCGGGGTCACCCGCACGCGCGATGTTTTGAGCCAGGTCGAGGAGCAGGGCGCTTCGTAGCTTTGCGGTCGTCACATTTCCATTGACTACGGGTCCCCGTTTCGGTTATAGAGGATGCGAATCTCGCTCAGTGAAGGACGCCTTCGGCCGAGGGTACTCCCGAAAGCAGAGCGAGTGCGGTGCCCGCGGGCGGGGAGGATACGGCCCGTTCCCGGGCGGCTTGGGCATCATCCTGCCGGCACTACGACCGGCGTGTGAGGTGCTTCACTGGACTGGGACAGGACGGCGCGGGTAACACCCGTGGAGCGGCGTGCGCTCCTCGCCCGGAAGGGCGGTCAAAGGATCGTACGCTCCGGCCGCGTCCCAGGAAGCATGGCCTGACGCTGAGCCTTGGGGACGAAAGTCCCTTTGGCGAGAGCCGCGAGTGGAACGCCGGCAGGCGAGCTGCTTCCCGAGAGGGAGGCAGAGCCGCACCGCTGGGTGCGGAGGATAAGGATCAGCGTCTACCGGCGTTCCGCTTCCCTCTTTTGTGCGCATGATCTGGTCCGAAAACCGGACACCACCCTCGGATCAAGTCCAAGGGCAAGCTTTTCGGGATCATGCGTGGTGAGGGAAGCGAATCAAAAGGGCCTTGTTGTTGTCGTGGTAGGCAAACCTCGGACGCGGAGCGCGTCGCGAGAACGAATTTTTATTTCGTCATTGCGAGCGAAGCGAAGCAATCCAGCTTTTTGAGCTGTAAGGTCTGGATTGCTTCGTCGCTGAGCCTGTCATCGAGCCGGCCACTTCGGGCCGGACCCGTTGGCTCCTCGCAATGATGAGGGCACTGATGCCCCGCATGCGGGAAGAGGGCGCGCGCTACGGAATGTAATAAAACGGATTCGGCACCTTAAATGTGTGTTCGGCGTGGCCGCCCCTGAGATCGCTGTCCTGATCGCCGACATTGGCGATGATGGTGTAGCCGAGACGGCCGTCGATATCGCCGCGCGCGGCCGTCTTATAGTCGGCGACCGGCTGGCCGAGCGTGCTCGGGTCGCGCAAATAAAGGCCGTCCCAATCGTGATAGCCGGCCTGGTCGAGATCCGTTTCGGTCGCCTCTTTGATCTTGCCGATTTGTATCCGTCCGGTGATGAAGAATACCGCGACGTTGGTGCAGTTGGGGTGGGGCGGCTGGTCTTTGCACTTGGCGAAATTGAAAAGATCGAGCGTGGGCGTGAGCGCCGGCGCTTGCGCGCTTTCTTCCCAGGCCTCGTCGCCGCAGGCTGCGAGCTTGTCGGCGAGGTCGCAGGAGCCGTGCCAGAAAAAAGCGAAATGGTTCTTGTAGATCCGGGTCCAGTTCGACAGCGAGGTTTCGTCGATGTCGAGGACGATGGCCGGCTTGCTCACCTGCGGGGCGCGGGTCGCGACCCAGTCGCGTGCCTCGGCGAGCGCTTTGGCGACGTCGGCGTCGTATTGCGTGCAACGGTAAGCGACGAGCCGGTTCTTGATGAAATCGAGGTTGAGCGGCTGCGAAAAATCGATGGCCTGCGGCGCGGGGGCGGGGCAGCCCTCCGGAGCTTGCGCCCAGGCCGGCCCGGCCGCGAGCAGCCCGAACGCGAGGGCCGCGATTACGCTCAAATATTTTCGGGTGATCTGCATGTCCGGTTCCGACGTTAAGTGAAACATGTTGCGCGCTTGCGACAGCGACGGTGCACGTCATGGTAGTGTTTTCGGTGAGGCGCGGGCAAGGGCCTCGCTTGCCGGAGGGTTACCGCCAGCCGCCGCCGCCGTTCACGTAGACCGTATCCGCCGTCAAGAACGGGCAGGCGTCGGAGCAAACGAACAGCACGAGTTCGCCGATCTCCTCCGGTTCGCCGAACCGCTTCATCGGCACGTCATCGAGGAATTGCTTGACCAGTTCGGGCGACGATTGCGCCGCGTCCTGGAACGGCGTCCTGATCGGGCCCGGCGAGATCGAGACCGCGCGGATGCCTTGCGTGGCGAACTCGCGCGCCACACCCATGGTCATGGTCACCACCGCGCCCTTGGCGGCGGCGTAGTGGATCGACGAGCCGGGGCCGCCGCGGCGGTGCGCCATGCTCGCCATGTTGACGATGACGCCGTGCTTGTTGGCCAAGAAATGCGGCAGCACCGCCTGCATGGCGTAGAACGTGCCGTTGACGTTGAGCGCGAAGGTTTTCTCCAGCAGCGCATCGTCGATGTCGAGGAATTTGGCGCGGCGGATGGCGGCACCGGCCGAGTTGAACAGGAACTGTACAGTGCCGAACGCGGCGATGGCGCGCTCGATCATGTCGTTGACTTCGCCGCGCGAGGTGACGTCGACCTTTATCGCCAGCGCCTGGCTGCCCTTGGCGTTGACCGCTGCGGCCGTCTGGCGCGCGCCGGCCTCGTTGAGGTCGGCGCAGACGACGTTGGCGCCTTCGCGGGCGAAAATCAGCGCCGTGGCGCGGCCGATGCCGCTGGCGGCGCCGGTGATGACGATGGTCTTGGCGGCGAAATAGTCCGGTGTCTTTGCCATGATTGTTGTCATCCCGTCCGCGGCGCGCCGATTGTGCCCGCTTCGCAGGGCGGTCACAATCGGGCGCCAGGACTCCCACAAGGCGCTCGCCGGCGTTACAGTACGGCCAGCAAAGAGAAGGACGGCTCGCCATGCCGCACTACACCGCACTGGTCACGGTGCTTGCCATACTGTTTTATTTTTACACGGGAGCACGCGTGCCGCGCGCCAGGCAGAAATTCGGCCTGAAGGCACCGGTGATGATGAGCGGCCAACCGGAATTCGACCGCATTTTCCGCGTGCAGCTGAACACGCTGGAGTGGATGCCGATCTTCCTGCCGCTGCTGTGGCTGTACGCCTATTACATCAGCGACATCTGGGCGGCGGTGCTCGGTCTCGTCTGGATCGCCGCCCGCGTCCTCTACATGGTGACCTACATCAAGGACGCCGCTACGCGTGGCCCGGGTTTTGCCATCCAAGCGACTGTCTGCGCGGTTCTGCTCGTCGGCGCGCTCATCGGTATCGTCACGAGCCTCGTCCATGGCGGCTGACGGCTGACGACAGCGGCCGGCGGCCGGACAAGCCGCGAAGTCCTGTCGTTCTTCCTTTCCGTTCGCTCCCTTTCATCTTCTTAACGGGCCGCCAGACCGATGCCGCGTATGCTTGAGAAGTTCGCCGTCTTCGCGGCGCCGGGTGTTTTTGTCCTGCTCTGGGCGTCCGGCTTCATCGGCGCGAAACTCGGCCTGCGTTACGCCGAGCCGCTGACATTCCTGGCGGTGCGCATGATCGCGGTGGTGGGGCTTTTGGTCGTCATCATCCTGTTCACGCGGCCAAAGTGGCCGAGCGGCGCCGGCATGGTGCACAGCGCGGTGACCGGCGTCCTGGTGCACGGCTTCTATCTTGGCGGCGTCTTCGTCGCGATCGAAAACGGCCTTGCCGCCGGCTTAGCCGCGCTTGTGGTGAGCCTGCAGCCGGTGCTGACCTCGACGCTCGCCAACCGCTGGCTCGGCGAACGCGTGCTGCCGCGCCAATGGCTTGGCTTGCTGCTCGGCCTCCTCGGCGTCTATCTGGTGGTGCGGGAGAACACCGCCGGCGGCGCCACCGCGCCATTGGCGTGGGCGGCGATCGTGGCGGCGCTCGTCGGCATCACCGTCGGCACGCCTTACCAGAAGCGTTTCGGCGGCGGCATCGATTGGCGGCCGGCTTTGTGCCTGCAATACGCGGCCGCGGGACTTCTGTTCGCGCTCGGCGCGCTCATCTTCGAAACCCGCACTGTGCATTGGACCGCCGAGTTCGTGTTCGCGCTCGCCTGGCTGGTGTTCGTGCTGTCGTTCGGTGCCATATGGCTGTTCTATTTCCTCATCCGCCGGACGGCGGCGACGCGCGTGGCAAGCCTGTTCTATCTGACGCCGCCGCTCACGGCGCTGATGGCGTGGGCGCTGTTTGGCGAGCGCCTGGCGCCGCTCGCCCTCGTCGGCATGGCGATCTGTGTCGCCGGCGTCTTTCTCGTCAACTGGCGCCCCGGTGGTGCGGCGGCGTAAGCCGCGGTAACGTCGCTTGCCGCGCCGCATGTGTTCCTAAGGAGCAGACGTCATGAGCGCCCACGGGCCGATCGAGTATCGCGACGCCGCAGCGGACGTGCGCGCGGTGTTCGACGACATCAAGCGCACGCGGCAGGTCGAGGAGGTGAACAATTTCTGGAAATATCTGGCACGCGATCCGGCCACGCTCAAACGCACCTGGGAGAGCGTCAAGCAGATCATGGCGCCGGGCGCGCTCGACGCGGTCACCAAGGAGATGATCTACCTGGCGGTGAGCGTGACCAACGGCTGCGGCTATTGCATCGCCAGTCACGGCGCCGCGGCGCGCAAGGCCGGCATGAACGAGGCGATGTTCGGGGAGCTCATGGCCGTGGTCGGCATGGCCAACGAGACCAACCGGCTGGCCAACGGCTATCGCGTGCCGATCGATCCGGCGTTCGAGAGGTAATTCGCCGCGCGATCGTGACAGGGTTGGAGGCAAAGTGACTTTTGCGACGAAGCGGCTATTGTGCATCCATCTTACCAGCCCGCGCTCGTAGCTCAGCTGGATAGAGCATCAGACTTCGAATCTGAGGGTCGGCGGTTCGAATCCGTCCGAGCGCGCCAACAAAATAAATGGTTTACTAAAATTAACGTTTTGGACGTTTCGGGGTGGGCTAACGATGGGCTACCAACGCCACTGCGGGCCTCGCTGGTGGGCGTTTTCTGTCGGGGATGGCAGGGCAAAGCGCCCGAGCGCGGATGGCGCATGGGCGAGGCGCGCTACGAGCGCCGCAGCAGCTCCGGCAGCTTGGCAAGTTCGCTGCCAGCCGCCGCGCCTCGTCCTGTGAGCCGCGCGGCACGCGTTGCTTGGCTGCCGTTATCGAAGGCGGCGGACTAGCCGACGACGGCTCGGTCGTCCTGACCGATACGGCAACCCCGCTTAAGTTAAGCCCGCATAGCCCATACACAGCTGATGGGACACCGTACCCAACAACTGCCGACGCAATACGCCCAACAGCAACCC
>JBEKJZ010000129.1:0-7632 GCA_050010955.1 Xanthobacteraceae bacterium
GATGGTGCAGTTCTGGCAGGCATTGGTCCAGTAGCGGTGCAGGACCAATCCGTTTTCTTCGCTCGTGCAGTGGAAGGCGAGCTTTTCACCGGCAGGGCAAACGTAAACATCCTCCGCAGCCATCTTTTCGGCGTAGGCGCCCTCGCGGCCGGCTTCGAGGACGCCGAACACCGCATCGCCGACTTTCAGATCACCGATGCCCGCGTCTGCCGCGGCCACCAAGCCGGAAAAATCCCGGCCGAGCACCAAGGGAAACATGGCTTGCGAATACTGGCCGCTGCGCACTTTCCAATCGGCACCGTTGACACTCGCGGCTATTACATCGACGACGACCTCGCCCGCGGCCGCCACGGGGTCTGGTAAGTCGCCGTATTTCAAGACTTCCGGACCACCGAATTGTTCGATGAAAGTCGCTTTCATAATTTTCGCCTCTTTACGCGCAACGCGCATCGTTTCGAGACTACAGAAGTGTGCCCGACGCGGCGCCGACCTCGGAACGATAAATAACCCGCGCCAAACAGATGGCACGCACGAGGGACATAAAGATAACTCTCGAGCGCTGTCCACGTCCGCCAGCTCGCGAGCCGCCGCGCCATGTCATGGCCCAGAGTGAGGAAGAGGAGTCGCTGTTTCAAGCGTTGGTGGTGATGATGCTACTGATGTGCATACCGCTTGGCCGCCGCCAGGTCGCGGCGAAGTTCCTCTGCCGTTCGGCGCGGACCGTAGCCGGGGGTGTCGCGCTGGATACGCCACCCCTCTCTCAGCGGGCCTGCGTCTACCGTATCGAAGCCGAATTGGTCGAGCAAATGGGTCACTCTGGCATTGGCATCTTTATCGTCACCAGCGATAACCAGCGCGCGGCGATTCTTCGCGCCAGCTGGTTGTCCGTGAGTGGTAAGGTCAGCGGCATAAATATGGTTGAAGGCCTTGACGACCTTCGAGCTTGCCAGATGGGCCTGCAAGAGTTCTGACGTGGTGGTCGACTCGTTGTCGAGCTCAGGAATGTGGCCGTCACGCCCAGGGTAGTAATTGTTGGTATCGATGACGATTTTGCCGGCTAGGGGCTCGACCGGAACCTTCCGGTAGTTCTTTAGCGGCACTGAAACGACGACAATGTCTCCAGCCTTTGCTGCCTCGACGGCGGTCGCCGCACGGGCTTTTGGACCGAGCTCTGCGATGAGCGCAGACAACGTCTCTGGCCCGCGCGAATTGCTGATTACCACATTGTAGTCGTTTTCCACCGCGAGTCGTGCGATCTGGCTGCCAATGTGTCCGGCGCCGATTATTCCGATGGTCGTCATAGCTCCATCTCCTCGTAGCTTCCTCAAACAGTACATCGGGGTTAGTTTTTCGAACGCAAGATGAACAAGCTGCCAATATCGTTCCACGGCCTGCGTGACACTTAGGCGTCGCACGCGACCGAATTGCTGCATGACGGCAACCGACGCGCTGGGCTATTTATGGACGACGCCCAGCGACTATCGGTCAGGTGTCAAGGCGCATACAATGCAAGAATGCGCAGTTCACAATCCGCCCATGACGTTGCCTTCAGTTGTCCGCATTGCGGAGCAGGGTATGTTGTGAGTTATACCCAATTGCCTATTGCTGACAGTGGCAGCGAATATTGCGAGTGTTGCAAACGGAGAATGGTTCAATGGAATTCCGCCCTGCGACCGCACTATAAGCTCGTGGAACGACCAGACCGAAATCACCCATAACGCTTAATCCGACATTCAATTCACGGATAGAAGGCCCATGCAATGTGGTCGGCTTTATCGGTCATGCTTCCTATCGGCTCCGAGCCTGCCGAAAACCGGCGGCGCAGCTTCTCGGTCCGAGGACATCGATCTGAAATAATGCTCGGCGTGCTGGTAGTAATTCTCCGCCCCGACTATATCGCCGGCCTGAGCCTGAGCTTTGGCTAACGCGAGATAGCGTTCATAGCTTCTTTGCGCGTTTTGCGAGCCCCGCGACGCGGGACGGGGAACATTCGATGTCCACTGCTTGGAGCGGTCAGCAAATGGCCTAGCCGATTTGGGGCGGTGCAAATTCACGATTGTTCTTGGGCTACTCTGCATGACTCACTCCTTGGTAATGACAGGCCACAATTTGCCCCGTGCCGCAGGACGGCTATCGGAGCGAGCGGAATTTACGCCGCCGTTGTCGTTTCGCAGTGAAAAAAGCTGTTCCTGAGAAAGCGCCCACGATTTTTGGAGCTGATCGATTCATCCGACGTGGCGGCACCTGCCGACTACACGCGATATTTATGAATCAACTGTGCATGATCTGGCGGCATCCAGAAGAATTGTCAAGGACAAGGTTTGTCCGCGCGATGTCCGCTTATCGTCCAACTCCGGAAGTCTCGCTGCATCGCGGCACGTGACGTGAATGGGATGGACCGGCCGCGCTCCCGCCCCTGATGGCACTCAGAGTGCGCGGGGGGCTTGTCAGGAAAAGGAGCACCGCCATGCCTTGCACTTGGTCGGGGTTGCAGCTGCCGCGGGTGAGGCCGCATCGAGTTCGCCGATCGCACGCAGCATCTTTCGCCTATCGCCGAAGACGACACCGAGATCTTTGAAGTCCTGATCGGTCAGGTCGCGAAGCACCGAGAAATCAATGCGGTTGTCGGCAAAGCGCTCGGCGTATTCGGACATCCCGAGCATTTTGAGCCAGTCCGCAATCTCCTGCATCGCGGCCCCGCCTCCGGCGGAGTAATCTTGGTCTGACTGAACTTCTGGTCCAAAGCGACAGACAGGTTTTCCGACAAATTCCCCGCACGGTACACTGCAAGACTAAACAGACCAAGCAAGTGTCTTCGGCGATGCTGCGTTGCACCGAAGTCTCGCCGCCAACGGTCGAGTTGGGTCGATTCTGTTGAAAAAGTCGCAAGTCTAACGTGGTTGGAAATCTGCCAAAATACCAACGACATCTTCGATTGACGCTAATTGCCGCCGCAGATCGATTTAGAGCTCGCTCCGTTCACTCTGAGGCGGATGATGAGGCCCCCCGCGTCTGCATCTGAAAACCGCACCCACACCGCTGAAAAAATTGGGCCGCGTCGATATTCCGTCTTTTTCAACAGAAACCGTCATTAGCGTCATTTAGAGCACGCGCCAAGCACTTCCGGTTTACCTCCGATAGCGTATATTTGTCGCGCCGAATGGAATGTCCGCTTTGGGCCAAAGCAGACGCAGGTCGGCTAATTACATGAAACGTCGGCTTCATTCAAAAGGCCATTGCAGGTAGAAAAGCACTCGTCGGCTGCTGATATCCACCGCTGGCCATGAGCGTAGCGGGCCAGAGCGCTCGCACGCCATGCTGGAACAACCAACGCAGCAGCTCTCCATTTCGTGTCGGGACGAAGAATCCGGCATTAGGATGCTTGGGAGAGTGGGCGATCAGCGACTTCAATTCCTCGGTCGTTTCGCAGACCGCGTGGCCGCAAAATCCGATCCCGCACGCATAACCGACAATCTCGCTGTCCCGTTCGACGACTGTGGCGATCTGCTGGGAGATCGCAGCATTCAGCTCGAACGTGCGCGCAAAGCCGTATGCTTTGTGACAGATTTGCTGACACCGTGGGACATCGTCAAGAGTCGCGAGCCGTACCCCATCGCCGTCTGCTGCGTTCACAGGGACCGCGTTCTCGACCGTCAGGAGGGGCTCGCAAACATTGAATCCGGCTTTCGTATAGAGCGCGAGCGATCGTAGGTGCATCGGCGATTGTATGAGCCGTACCTCGGTGAGACCGACCTGATGCGCCGCTCGAAGTGCGGCTTGCAGCAACTTCCTGCCGATTCCGCCCTCCGCAGCGGGATCGACAGTGAGCGGTCCAATGGCGGCTACCGGGCATTCGGATATGATCGTGAGGAAAATGCTGCCAACGATCCGCCCGTTCCTCTCGATCAGAAATCCTTGCGTGTTCGGGTCATCCACCTTGCTCCGGATAAATCGAAGCGCAACTGCGAGAGAGGGAAGCTCCGGTGGAAAATTGTGCGCAGCGGAAACGGCAGCGTGTGCGCGAAAGGCTACCGCCGCACAGGCCTCTGCGTCCGCGGGGCGCACGTCTCGAAGCTGGGGATCGGCATCACGCATCTTGATGCATCATATAGCGAGCTTTCGAGTTAGCGCGCTACGGGGCCGCTATTTTGCGGTGCTAATTTTGCGATGTCTGCTTGACCCCCAGAAGCAGAAATTGCTTGCATGTTTGCGAGTTCGCGCCCTACCTTGGCAGCAGCGAGGAGCCCATCAAAAATTTATCGACGGCGTGCGCCGCTTGACGGCCCTCGCGGATCGCCCACACGACCAGCGACTGGCCGCGGCGCATGTCGCCGGCGGTGAAGACCTTGTCGATCGAGGTACGGTAATCGCGGGTCTTGGCGCTGACATTGCCGCGCTGATCGAGCGCCAGTCCGAGGTTCTTGATCATGCCCTCGTGCACCGGATGTACGAAGCCCATCGCCAGCAGCACGAGCTCGGCGGCGACCTCGAATTCGCTGCCGGGAACGGCCTTCATCTTGTCGTCGACGTGCACGCAGTGCAGCTTCTCAACGAAACCGTTGGCGCCCGAGAACCGCGTGGTCAGCACCGCGAAATCGCGCTCGGCGCCTTCTTCGTGGCTCGACGAGGTGCGCAGCTTGAGTGGCCAGTTCGGCCAGGTCAGCAGCTTGTTTTCGTGCAGCGGCGGAGCGGGGAGGATTTCGAAATTGGTGACCGACAGCGCGCCCTGGCGGATCGACGTGCCGATGCAGTCCGAACCGGTATCGCCGCCGCCGATGACCACAACGTGCTTGCCGGTGGCCAGAATCGGCTCGGCGTCGTCCGGCTCGCCGCTGACCCGCCGGTTCTGCTGCGGCAGGTAATCCATGGCGAAGTGAATGCCCTTGAGCTCGCGGCCGGGAACCGGCAGGTCGCGCGGCTTCTCGGCGCCGCCAGTCAGTACCACGGCATCGTATTCGGCGAGCAGCTTCTCGGCCGCGACATTGACGCCGACATGGGCGCCGCAATGGAACACGACGCCTTCCGCTTCCATCTGCGCGACACGGCGCTCGACGTGATGCTTCTCCATCTTGAAGTCGGGAATGCCGTAAGTGAGAAGGCCGCCCGCCTTGGCGTACTTCTCGTAGACATGAACGGAATGCCCAGCGCGCGCCAGCTGTTGCGCGCAGGCAAGCCCCGCCGGCCCCGAGCCGATGACCGCGACCTTCTTGCCGGTCAGCAGGGCCGGCGGCTCGGGTTTGAGCCCTTGCGCGATGGCGCGATCGGCGATCGCGCATTCGATCGATTTGATGGTAACCGGGTTCTCGTCGATGTTGAGCGTGCAGGAGGCTTCGCACGGCGCCGGACAGATCCGGCCGGTGACTTCCGGAAAGTTGTTGGTCGAATGCAGGTTGCGCGCCGCTTCCTCCCAATTGCCGGCATAGACCAGGTCGTTCCAATCGGGGATCTGGTTGTTGACCGGGCAGCCCGGCGTGCCGGGCATCAGCGAACCGGTGCCTTGGCAATAGGGCACGCCGCAATTCATGCAGCGCGCGGCCTGGGTGCGGTAGTCCGCCTCCGGCAGCGGCTGGATGAATTCGCGCCAATGGCGAATCCGCGCTTCGACCGGCTCGTAGTCGCGGTCTTCGCGTTCGTATTCGAGAAAGCCGGTGACCTTGCCCACTTCGCTCTCTATTCCACGCGCTATTCCGCCGCCTGCATGGCAGCGGCCTGCGCCTTGAGTTCGTTGAGAGCGCGGCGGTACTCGACCGGCATGACCTTGCGGAACTTCGGGTACCAGATCGGCCACTCGGCGAGGATCTTGGCGGCCACGTCCGAACCGGTAAAGCGGGCGTGGCGCGCGATCAAGTGATGCAGCCGGCCCGCATCGTGGCGGCTCATATCGGCCATGATGTCAACGAGGCCGTGGCTTTCGAGATCGTGCACGTGGTGGAAAACGCGGGCGTTGATGTCGTCTTCCTGCGGCATTGGCTCGAGCTCGACCATGGCGAGATTGCAGCGCGAGGCGAAGGTGCCGTCGTCGTCGAGCACATAGGCGATGCCGCCCGACATGCCGGCGGCGAAATTGCGCCCGGTGCGGCCGAGCACCACGACGACGCCGCCGGTCATGTATTCGCAGCAATGGTCGCCGGCGCCCTCGATCGCGGCGATGGCGCCGGAATTGCGCACGGCGAAGCGCTCGCCGGCGACGCCGCGGATATAGCACTCGCCCTCGATGGCGCCGTACAGCACGGTATTGCCGATGATGATCGATTGCTCGGGAACGATTGCGGATTCCGCCGGCGGGCGCACCACCAGCCGTCCGCCGGACAGGCCCTTGCCGACATAATCGTTGGCGTCGCCGTCGAGCTCGAAGGTGACGCCGCGGGCGAGAAACGCACCGAAGCTTTGCCCGGCGGTGCCCTTGAAGCGCACCACGATGGTGTCGGGCGGCAAGCCGACGTGGCCGTAGCGCTTGGCGATCGCGCCGGACAGCATGGCGCCGGTCGTGCGGTCGGTGTTCTTGATCGGCAGGCTCAACCGCACCGGCGCGCCGCGGTCGAGCGCGGCCTGCGACTGCGCGATCAGCGTGCGGTCGATAATGTCGTGGATCTTGTGATCCTGCTTCTCGCAATTGTAGAGCGCGACGCTCGCCGGCACGTCAGGCTTGGTGAACAGCCGGGAAAAATCGAGCCCGCGCGCCTTCCAATGGTCGACCAGCTTGCGCTCGTCGAGCATCTGCATCTGGCCGATCATCTCGGAGAAGGTGCGGTAGCCCATCGCCGCCATCAGCTCGCGCACCTCTTCGGCGACGAAGAAGAAATAGTTGATGACGTGCTCGGGCTGACCGCGGAAGCGCTTGCGCAGCACCGGGTCCTGGGTGGCGATGCCGACCGGGCAGGTGTTGAGATGACACTTGCGCATCATGATGCAGCCGGCGGCGATCAAGGGCGCGGTGGCGAAGCCGAACTCGTCGGCGCCGAGCAGCGCGCCGACGACGACGTCGCGGCCGGTGCGGATGCCACCGTCCACCTGAACCGCGATGCGTCCGCGCAGGCGGTTGGCGACCAGCGTCTGGTGGGTCTCGGCGAGCCCGATCTCCCACGGCGAGCCGGCGTGCTTGATCGAGGTCAGCGGCGAGGCGCCGGTGCCGCCTTCGAAGCCGGCGATGGTGACGTGGTCGGAGCGCGCCTTCGACACGCCGGCGGCGACGGTGCCGACGCCGACCTCGGAGACGAGCTTGACCGAGACGTCGCCGTCCGGGTTGACGTTTTTCAGGTCGAAGACGAGCTGCGCCAAATCTTCGATCGAATAGATGTCGTGATGCGGCGGCGGTGAGATCAGGCCGACGCCCGGCATCGAGTGCCGCACCTTGGCGATGGTCTTGTCGACCTTGTGACCGGGCAATTGACCGCCTTCGCCTGGCTTGGCGCCCTGCGCGATCTTGATCTGCATCATGTCCGAATTGACCAGATATTCGGCGGTGACGCCGAACCGGCCCGACGCCACCTGCTTGATCGCCGAACGCATCGAATCGCCGTTCGGCAGCGGCTTGAAGCGGTCGGCTTCCTCGCCGCCCTCGCCGGTATTCGACTTGCCGCCGATGCGGTTCATGGCGATGGCGAGCGTGGTGTGGGCCTCGCGCGAGATCGA
>JBEKJZ010000130.1:0-10894 GCA_050010955.1 Xanthobacteraceae bacterium
GGAGAGCATTATGGCCAGCGGTCATGTGAACCGCACTCAAAGGCCGAACACATGGCTGCACCGACCAAGCCTGCAACGTGAAGATTCTCCTTGCCAACTCGGAGCCGTCCACACATGGCCCAAAGCGTCAGATTGCCTCCGTCATCTTCCGCATTGCGAAAGGCCGCGCGGCGCTCGTGGAGGCACTTTCGGGCAGTAGGCGGAAATGAAGAAAGCTCCCGATGATCCTAACAACCGAGAGGTGGGTCTCGCCTGCCATAAACCGACAAAAATCCGCGGAACCGGCCCAGTCGGTGGCCCGACCTATTGATTTAGCTTCGTGCAGAGAACTCTTCCCCAGAGACCGGCCGCACTTTTTTTTCGAAGACATTTGCTTGGCCGCTGAAAAAACGGACTGCGCGAATTTAGCGCTGCTATTGATGTCACCAATGCCTTTCGAATAGGCCAATAGAGCCTTGATGCCACTTTCCAAGTCAAAGCTGCTAGCGAAAGCAAGAGCCTCCTCCGCATTCGACGGTTTGGCAAAAACATAGCCCTGACCGCACTTTGGCCACTGAAGATATGATTAAAGCCGGCGCCTTAGACCGTCATAATCGGACTTGTTTCGCGGAGCATTACTAAGAGTCTCTTGCGGCGCGCGCCGAAAAGTGCGCTCCGCAACCTTATTTTGCAGCGCGAGAGTCTGTTGTTGGCCGATTCTGTTGAAAAAGTCGCGAGTCTATAGTCGTTGCAAATCTGCTAAAATACCAACGACATCTTCGATTGACGTTTATTACCGCCGCAGATCGATTTAGAACTCGCTCCGTTGAGTCCGGCGCTAAAAAAATGGGGCCGGGTCAATACTTGGACTTTTTCAACAGAATCGGCCCAAAGCGGACATTCCACTCGGCACGACAAATATACGCTATCGGGAGCAAAGCGGACCAACCGCCAACCGACCTCGACGATGAGTAAACGCGCCAGTGTGACCCGATCGGCATGGGCGGCCGCGGCGCGCCGCCGCGTTCCTCGCGGACCAGCGTTCAAAATGATCTGCGTTTGATGGTGAGTTGGAAGCCTTCGCAACGATCTTATTGGTTAGGGTCCCAGGGCTCGTCAAAAGTTACGCCGGGCCGCGATCCGTGGTAATTCGGGTCGCCGGCCGGCCACGTCGATTGGCAAGGCGGGAACTGGTTCCGATATGGCCACGTACACCGCCCCGATGAGTTTGCCGCGGCGCCATAAATCCCCGGGCGAATTTCGGATTTCCTCTGCTTCGGATGGGGCATCCTCGCAGCGTGTTTCTTCAGAGGCACCGTTGCATTGGTTTGCTGATCAGCTTGCGCGACCGATAGAGGTAGCGAAAGCGCCGCCGCGGCGATAACACCGACAACCCAACTGCGCAGCGAGGTTGCTTGCTTCGGCATTGGTTTTCTCCTTTCGGCGCCGCCTCTTGACCTTTAGGCGCCATAGCCGCAGCGCCTCGACTCACAACAACGCGACTCGCGTGCCGCTGTTCAGGCAGCCGACAGCTTAAGCAGTCAGACGCGCGATCCTAATCCCGGCTCGGAGCGATCGGCATCGGCGGCCGCGGCGCGCCGTCGAGGTCTCCGCTCGCGCGGCGCGGTTTTGCGGGCGCGGCGGCCGCGCCGGCCGGCGGCACCGCGAGCTGAGCCTTGGCGTCGCCCGATCTCTTGGCGTCGATCTTGTTGGCGTTGTTTTTGTTCACGTCGCTCTCGCTGGAATCGTTTTTGCCGCCGGAGCTTTTGGCCGGTGGCACAGGCGGCGTCGCCACGATCGGCTCGGCTGCCGCATCCGGCGCAGCATTGGCGCCGGCGCGCGGCCAGGAGAAATCGTCGGCGCGGCCCGGCGGCGCCGCAATGGCGTCGCCGCGGCTGAGCACGCGCGTCGCCAGCGGATCGGATGCCGCCGGCACCGGATGACTCGGGGCGCCCAACAGATCGCCGCCCTCGCCGCCGCCGATCGCAGCCAGGGGAACGACCGGGCCAATGGCCGGGCGCGCGCCGACGGCGCTGCCTTTCGGCGCCTGCTCCTCCGGGCCGGGCAACGCCACCGGAACGATGTGGCTCGACAACACCCGGCGCAAATCGTGCTCGACATAATGGGCAAGCTTCACCGCGCCGGCCTTGGTGAAATGCACGCCGTCGCCGGTGCGCAGCCGGCGGATCTGGCCTTCGAAATCCGGCCCCTGCGCCGCGTAGCGGCCGGATTCGTCGACGAAGCCGTCCCAAATATCGACATAAGGGATGCCGGCCTTCTCGGCGCGCGCGCGATAAAGCTCGTCGAGGTAACTCATATCGCTGGTCGAGCGCGTGCCGCGGATCGCCGGCAATCCGACCCACAGCACGGGCACGCCCTTTCCCTTGAGCGCCGCGATCATGTCGTCGATGCGCTTGTCGTAAAGTTCGGCCCATTTGTCGGTGTGAAACTCGTAGTAGCTGCCGGGCCGGCGCTGCGGCTCGTTGGCCACGACCGCCGGCTGCTCGCCGTCCGGCCGTGCCGTATCGGGAGACGATGCAGCGGGCGCCGTCGCGCCCTGCCCTTGCGCCGTCGTGCTCTGTCCTTGCGCCGGCGCGGCCGCGCCTTTTGCCGGCGGCGCGCGATCGCGCAGCGGCAGCCGGTCATTGATGCCGAGCATCACGACGATGGCGCTCGGCTTTTCCGCCGCCAGCACGTCCTTGACGGCTTGCGACCAATCCGGCGCGTCGTTGCGCGCTTCGTAGCGCACCAGACCCGCATAGGGCTTGATCTTGCGCACGATGCCGATGTCCGGCGTATCGGCGAACGTCTCCTCCAGCCCATAGCCGAGCCAGTCGGCGAGCGAGTCGCCGATCACCAGCACCGTCTCGGTCGGCGGCGTCTCAACCTTGCGCGGCGGCGGCGGCCTGGTCGACTCGAAGGTCTGCGGCCGCGGCGGGCCAAACGGATTGTCCGGATTGAACGATCTGCGGCCGCCGAAGAACGGGAATGGAAACAACTCCCGCCACTGGACTTGCGCGGCGCGCGGACGCTGATCGAAGGCGGCGTGCGTGCCGAACATCTGCGCGCCGGCCGGGACCGCGAGCGCTAAGCCCGCCGTCACGATCGAAAGCGCGATTGCGAGCCGTCGCCGCTTGCTTGTCGCCATCAATCTCGCCCGATGACTTTCGCCCAATGAACGCCCATACGAATTTTCGCGATGAGCCGCCGCCCGGGCGGTCCGGCCCGGTCGGCGGGGCCAAGCAACCCTCATAATAGCCGAAAAATGTCAACTTGAAGGACGGCGCCGGGCGCGCGGCCTGGACCAGCCAACTCTTACATGCCGATCTTGTGCACGGCGAGGCGGGTTTTGATCTAGATCAAGAAGCGCTTTGCTGCGCGGCCTACCGTACATTCTCCGGTTGAATAAAAAGAGTAGGCGACCATGACCACGCCACCACACGCTCAGTCGATCTACATGCGCGAAATGATGGAGCACCTCGGTATTGAGCCGGGGGGCGGCACGATCTCGCGTCTCGGCCTGAGCTACGCCGCGGCGTTTCACCGCTGCGAAGCGTGCCCGTCGAAACAGGCCTGCCGCGAGTGGCTCGACAGCATGCCGGCGGCGATGGCGTTCGCCCCGCGCTTCTGCCCGAATGCCGATATCTTTTTTGAATTGCTGGTTGATGAACCCGGCGCCTGGGTTCGCAACTTGCACAGCTAGCCAAGGCCATTTTGGCGCTGAACAAGATGACCCATGGGCGAGGCCTGGCCGGCAATTGACCTAGCTCAAGGCGGCGCTGGTCATTCTCTTTATAGGCGTCAGATGCCGGCCCTAGCCGGTCCGGCAGCTTGCGAGACGAGACGGCATTTCAGGGCGAGGACCGATCCGATGTTCCAGGTGCGCATCCACGGCCGCGGCGGTCAGGGTGTCGTCACGGCGGCGGAGCTTCTCGCGGTGGCCGCTTATCTCGAGGGCAAGCATGCCCAGGCCTTTCCGAGCTTCGGCTCCGAGCGCATGGGCGCGCCGGTGGTTTCTTTCTGCCGCATCGACGACAAGGAAATCCGCTTGCGCGAGCCGATCCTCGAGCCCGATGCGCTGATCGTCCAAGACCCTACACTGTTCAAGGCGATCGACGTCTGCCAAGGCCTCAAGCCCGGCGGCTATCTGCTGGTCAACAGCAATCGCAGCCTGAGCGATCTGCATCTCGACGCCGTCGCCAGACAACTGCCGGCGGGTCACGTGCTGACCGTGCCGGCTTCCGAGCTGGCGCTCAAGCATGTCGGCCGCCCGCTGCCCAATGCCGCTCTGCTCGGCGCCTTCGCCCGGCTCACCGGCATCATCCATTTGCAATCCGTCGCCGCCGCGATCCGCGAGGCGTTTCCGGAAAAGATCGCCGCGGCGAATATCGCCGCCGCCACCGCCGCGCACGACGCTGTCGCCGCCGCCGGCGCCGTCGCGGCTGCCTGATGGATCATCGCCATGCTTAAGCAAATCGAAGGCTCACGGGCGATGGCCGAGGCCATCGGCCTATGCCGGCCGGAAGTGATCTGCGCCTATCCGATCACGCCGCAGACCCACATCGTCGAGGGCCTCGGCGAGATGGTGCGGACCGGCGAAATCAGCAAATGCGAGTTCATCAACGTCGAATCGGAATTTGCCGCGCTGTCGGTGGCGATCGGCGCGTCGGCTGCCGGCGCGCGGGCCTATACCGCGACCGCCAGCCAGGGCCTGCTTTTCATGGCGGAGGCGGTCTACAACGCTTCCGGCCTCGGCTTGCCGATCGTGATGACCTTGGGCAACCGGGCGATCGGCGCGCCGATCAACATCTGGAACGACCATTCCGACGCCATGGCGGTCGCCGATTCCGGATGGATGCAGCTGTTCGCCGAGACCAACCAGGAAGCCGCCGACCTGCACATTCAGGCCTTCCGCCTGGCCGAGGAATTGTCGATGCCGGTGATGGTCTGCGTCGACGGCTTCATTCTCACCCACGCGGTCGAACGCGTGGACATTCCCGACCAAGCCGAAGTCGATGCTTACCTGCCGCCCTACGAACCGGTGCAGGTGCTCGATCCGCAAGACCCGATCTCGATCGGCGCGATGGTCGGACCGGAAGCCTTCACCGAGGTGCGCTATCTGCAGCATTACAAACAAACCTTGGCGCTGCGCCTCATTCCCGAATACGCCGCCGCGTTCAAGAAACAATTCGGCCGCGACAGCGGCGGGCTGCTCCGCTCCTACCGCTGCGAGGACGCCGAGCTGATCGTCGTCGCCATGGGCTCGGTAAACGGCACCATCAAGGACACCATCGACGAGATGCGCGCCGACGGGCTCAGCGTCGGCCTGGTCACGCTGGTGTCGTTCCGGCCGTTCCCGACCGCGGCGCTGCGCGAGAAGCTCGTGCGCGCGCGTAACGTCGTCGTTATCGAGAAGAGTCTCGCCGTCGGCATGGGCGGCCCGCTCGCCAATAACGTCGATCTGGCGCTGCGCAACGTCGCCGGCGCGCCGCAGGTGCACTCGGTCATCGCCGGGCTCGGCGGCCGGCCGATCACCAAGGCGTCGCTGCATCGCGTGCTGCGCGGCGCCTTCGTGCAGCCCTGGGAAGGCTCGCACTTCCTCGATCTCAACGAGAAGATCGTCGCCAAGGAACTGCATTACGTGCGCAAGGTGCGGCGCTCGGGTCCGACCGCCGAAAACCTGTTGCGCCGGCTCGGCAAAGCCGAAAAAGCCGCGGTATAAGGGAGAAACCGGTGAACGACCGCACACTGGATGCGACGCAGAAGCTGCACTTCTATCAGAAGGGCACCTTCACGGTCGGCAATCGGCTGGTTTCCGACCAGCAGCGCGCGGTGCAGGCCTCGATCGACCGCTCCAATGCGCTCACTTGCGGCCACCGCGCCTGCCAAGGCTGCGGCGAGGCGCTCGGCGCCCGCTACGCGATGGACGCCGCGATGCGCGCCGCCGGCGGCAATGTGATTGCCGTCAACGCCACCGGCTGCCTGGAAGTGTTCACCACGCCCTATCCGGAAACCTCGTGGCAGACGCCGTGGCTGCATTCTTTGTTCGGCAATGCCGCAGCGGTCGCTACCGGCGTGGCCGCCGCGATGCGCGTGAAAGGACGGCCCGAAGTGCGCGCCATCGCCCAAGGCGGCGACGGCGGCACCACCGATATCGGCTTCGGCTGCCTATCCGGCATGTTCGAGCGCAACGACGACGTGCTCTACATCTGCTACGACAACGAAGCCTACATGAATACCGGTGTGCAGCGCTCGTCGGCGACGCCGCCGGGGGCGCGCACCGCGACGACGCCGGCCATGGGTCCGGAGCCGGGCAACGTCTTCGGTACCGGCAAGAGCGTGCCGAAGATCGCCGTCGCCCACGGCATTCCCTATGTGGCCACCGCCACGGTCGCCGACTTGCATGACCTCGAGCGCAAGGTGATGAAGGCGATGGGCATTGATGGCGCGCGCTATCTGCATATTCAGGTGCCCTGCCCGCTCGGCTGGGGTTCGGCGTCGCAGGACACGATCCGGCTGGCGCGGCTCGCGGTCGAGTGCGGGCTGTTCCCGTTGTTCGAGGCCGAGCACGGCGTCGTCACCGGCAGCCGCAAGATCCGCCGGCAGGTGCCGGTCGTCGAATATTTGAAACCGCAGCGGCGCTTCGCCCATCTGTTCAGCTCCGAGGAAGGCAAAGGCCGCATCGCGCACTTGCAGGCAATCGCCGACCGCAACATTGCCGAATATCATCTGCTCGACGCGGAGGGAGAGGCCTGATGACGCACCCCTTCGCCATCAGTCTCGATGTCGGCACGAGCCTCGCCAACCTGACCGGGTCGTGGCGCACCTCGCGGCCGGTCTATGTCGATCGCTTGCCGCCGTGCAACCACGCCTGTCCGGCCGGCGAGAATATCCAGGGCTGGCTTTATCACGCCGAGTCCGGCGATTACGAAACCGCCTGGCGCACACTGACGACCGACAATCCCATGCCGGCGGTGATGGGCCGGGTCTGCTACCACCCTTGCGAAAATGCCTGCAACCGCGCGCAGCTCGACGAAGCGGTCGGCATCAATTCGGTCGAGCGCTTCCTCGGCGACGTGGCGATCCGCAACGGCTGGCGCTTTGCGCCGCCGCAGGCCGCGACCGGCAAACGCGTGCTGGTGGTCGGCGCCGGTCCGTCGGGCCTGTCGGCGGCTTATCACTTAAGGCGCATGGGTCATGCGGTGGAGATTCACGAGGCCGGCCCGTTCGCCGGCGGCATGATGCGCTTCGGCATTCCCAAATACCGTCTGCCGCGCGACGTACTCGATGCCGAGATCAACCGCATCGTCGACCTCGGCGTCGGCATCAAGCTCAACAGCAAGGTCGACCGCATCGTCGAGAGCATGCAGGCCGGCGGCTTCGATGCGGCCTTCCTTGCCGTCGGCGCCCATATCGGCAAGCGCTCCTTTATTCCCGCCGGCTCGGCGGCGAAGATTCTTGACGCTGTTTCGCTGTTGCGCTCGATGGAAGGCGAAGAGCAGCCGCTCCTTGGCCGGCGCGTCGTCGTTTACGGCGGCGGCAATACCGCCCTCGATGCCGCGCGCACCGCCAAACGGCTCGGCGCCACCGAGGCGATCATCGTCTATCGCCGCACCCGCGATCGCATGCCGGCGCACGATTTCGAGGTCGAGGAGGCGCTGCAGGAAGGCATCATGATGAAATGGCTCTCGACCGTCAAAAGGATGGACGAGGGCGTGCTCACCGTCGAAAAGATGCAGCTCGACGACAAGGGCTTCCCGCAGCCGACCGGCGAGTTCGAGACGCTGGAGACCGACTCGCTGGTTTTGGCGCTCGGCCAGGACGTCGATCTGTCGCTGCTCGACGGCGTGCCCGGACTGGAAATCAAGGACGGCGTGGTGCAGGTCGCTGCCAACATGATGACCGGCTATCCCGGCATTTTCGCCGGCGGCGACATGGTGCCGTCCGAACGCACGGTCACGGTGGCGATCGGCCACGGCAAGAAGGCGGCGCGCCACATCGACGCCTGGCTGCGCGGCGCCGCCTATGCGCCGCCGCCGGCGCACGAGCTCGCGAGCATCGACAAGCTCAACACCTGGTACTACGCCGACGCGCCGAAGACGGTGCGGCCGATGCTGGAAGTCGCCCGCCGGCAAAGCACCTTCGAGGAGGTACAGGGCGGCCTCGACGAGACCAACGCGCTGTACGAGGCGCGGCGCTGCCTGTCCTGCGGCAATTGCTTCGAGTGCGACAACTGCTACGGCGTCTGTCCGGACAATGCGGTGATCAAGCTCGGTCCCGGCAAGCGCTTCCAGTTCAACTACGACTACTGCAAGGGCTGCGGCGTCTGCGCGCAGGAATGCCCGTGCGGCGCCATCGGCATGGTGCCGGAGGAGATTTAGCGCGTGATCCGGAAAAAGCCTGCCCTCGGACTTGATCCGAGGGTGGAGGCCGGTTTTCCGAAAAGATCATGCTCCACCAAGATACGAGAGCGCGTCCAGGAAAAGTGGAAACCGGTTTTCCGTCCGGACGCGCGATAAAACAAGAACTTAGAGCGCCAATCGATCCAATCTGAAGCGATTGCGCTCCGATTTATTTCGTCGCGGTTGATGTAGGTCAATGCAGGAATGAACGGTCCTCAGCGTGATTTAGGCCAAGAACGTCAGGAGGATTCGATGCAAATCGGTAAACCTCGCGCAACCGGGCAATCGACGACACCTGAGCAGCAGGAGGAGCTGCTCGACTGCCGGATGGTCATGCTGGGTCTCCAGCTCACCCCGGCCGAAATCGCCGATAGCGTCACCCTTAAAGAGATGATGCGCCGCTGCATGGGCTGCGGCTATCGCGAAGCCTGTGCCGTCGATTTGGAGCGCGATCCCAACAACCCGGTGTGGGAAACGTATTGCCCGAATGCCGGCACGCTGCTCGAGCTGGCGCAGGAGCGGTGGCTCACGCCATTGCTCTAAGGCCGCGCTCCGACGCGTCGATCCAGCGCCGCCGTCTTCGCCGCGGCGGCTCGTCAGCGGTCGCAACGACCGCCAATCTCATGCACCTTCTATGTGCTCCACTGCCGCGCGCCGGGTTTGCGGGCGTTGCGGCAGAGCTTCCGCCATCCGACATCTGAACAAGGCAGACCAGAGAGACAGGTCAAGTCATGAAGATCATCGTTGTCGGCGCCACCGGCACCATCGGCGCCGCGGTCGCCAAAGCGCTCGCGGCCAACAAGCACGAGGTCGTCGCCGCGTCGCGCCACGGCGCCGTCAAGGTCAATCTCGACGAGCCGGCTTCGATCCGCGCCCTGTTCGAGACCGTGCGCGAGTCGACGCGGCGGTGTCGTGCGCCGGCAACGCGGTGTTCAAGCCGTTCGCCGCGCTCACCGACGCCGACTACGAACTCGGCCTCCGCAGCAAGCTGATGGGACAGGTGGCGCTGGCCCGCACCGCGAAGGATCACCTCCGCGACGGCGGCTCGATCACCGTGACCACCGGCGTGCTGGCGATGCGCCCGATGCCGGGCAGCGCCGCGATCTCGCTGGTCAATGCCGGCCTTGAAGGCTTTGTGCGCGCCGCCGCTCTCGAAATGCCGCGCCGGCTGCGCATCAACGCCGTCAGTCCGCCGTGGGTGAAAGAAACGCTCCTGAAGCTCCACATGGACCCGGCCCACGGCATGGCGGCGGCCGATGTCGCCAAGGCCTACGTCGCCGCCGTCGAGGGTTCGTATCAGGGCACGATCATCGAGCCGGGCAGAGTTGGCGGATAGTTTGTAGCCCGGATGAAGCGCAGCGAAATCCGGGTCTACGGCCTCGCACCGGCTTTCACCTGACGATTGACTTATCGCAGCATTGCGCTTCGTGCCGGACATTGACCAGGATCAAGGCTGCGCATCTTAGACCATATACTCTGGCGGCGACGCGCTCCTCGCCGGTGAGGAGAAAGGACGACATGACCAATAGAACAGAGAATACCGAGGAGCACAGCGATCTATTTCAACCGGTGTTCGTAGGGCCGTATCGGCTCGCGAACCGCATCGTCATGGCACCGCTGACGCGAAGCCGCGCCAGCGAAGACGGTGTTCCGACTTCCTTAATGGCGGAATACTACGCGCAGCGTGCCTCCGCCGGGCTAATCATCGCTGAGGGGACCAACATCTCGCCCCAGGGGAGAGGCTATGCCTTTACGCCGGGCATCTACAATGACGCACAGGTCGTGGGATGGCGACAGGTGATTGAGGCCGTCCATGCCCGCGGCGGTCGGATCTTTCCTCAGCTCTGGCATGTCGGGCGGGTGTCGCATCCCGCGCTCCAGCCGGGAGGTACCCTGCCGGTGGCTCCTTCGGCGATTCGTCCGGATGCTAAGTCCTTTACTAAGACCGGCTTTCAAGCTTGTGTAACACCCCGCGCGCTCGCAACTACCGAAATTCCAGAGATCGTCGAGCAGTACCGTCATGCAGCGCGAAACGCCCTTTCCGCCGGTTTCGACGGCGTCGAGATCCATGCAGCCAACGGCTATCTCATCGAGCAATTCCTCCGCGACAGCACGAACAAGCGGACCGATGCCTACGGCGGCTCGCGCGAGAACCGCGCGCGTCTCCTACTTGATGTGACAGAGGCAGTCGCGGGGGTCTGTGGCGGCGAACGAGTGGGCATTCGGCTCTCACCGGTTAGTCCGGTCAACGGCGCCGACCTCGACAGTGATCCCGCAGCGAGCTACGCCTATGTCGTCGAGCGACTGAACACGTTTGGTCTGGCCTATATCCACATCATCGAAGGAGCAACCCAAGGGCCCCGCTAGATCCTAGGTGGGTTCGACCTCCAGATTCTGCGGCGGTCGTTCAAAGGGCTTTACATCGCGAATAATGGCTATGACCTGGAGCTGGCCCTTGAGGCACGCCGTCGCAATCTCGCGGATCTCATCTCCTTAGGCCGGCTCTATATTGC
>JBEKJZ010000131.1:0-7478 GCA_050010955.1 Xanthobacteraceae bacterium
GAGAGCGGAACGATCTGCACCGAGCGATCGAGACCGACCAGCATCGGACCGATCACGGTGGCGCCGCCGAGTTCCATCAGCATCTTGGTCGAGATCGACGCCGAGTGAAACGCCGGCATGATCAGCACATTGGCCGGCCCGGACAGACGGCAGAACGGATAGGCCTCGCGCAGCTCCATGTTCAGCGCCACGTCGGCCGCCATCTCGCCGTCATATTCGAAATCGACGCGGCGCTGATCCAGGAGCTGAACGGCTTCCAGCACGCGCTGCGAGCGCTCGCCGGGCGGATGGCCGAAGGTCGAGAACGCCAGCAGCGCCAGCCGCGGCTCGTAGCCGAGCGCGCGCGCCACCCGCGCCGCCTCAACGGCGATGTCGGCAATGTCGGCGGCGTCGGGCATCTCGGTGACCGCGGTGTCGGCGACCAGCACGGTGCGGCCGCGCGCCAGCACCAGCGAAACGCCGATCACGCGGTGACCGGGCTTGGGATCGATGCAGCGCCGCACGTCTTCCAGCGCCACCGAGAAATTGCGGGTGACGCCGGTGACCATGGCGTCGGCATCGTCGAGCGCCACCATGCAGGAGGCGAAATGATTGCGGTCCTGGTTGATCAGGCGCTGGCAGTCGCGCTGCAGGAAACCGCGGCGCTGCAGCCGCTCGTACAGATAGGCGGCATAAGCGGCATTGCGCGACGACAGCGCCGCGTTGATGATTTCGATGCCGCTGCCGAGTTCGACACCGAGCGCCTGAGCCGTCTCCCGCACCCGCGCCTCGCGGCCGACCAGGAGCGCGGTGCCGAGGCCCTGGTGCACGAAGCTGGCCGCGGCGCGGATCACCTGCTCCTCTTCGCCCTCGGCAAAGACGACGCGCTTCGGCTGCCGGCGCAGCCGTTCGAACACCCGCTGCAGCACGCCGGCGATCGGATCGAGCCGGCTGCGCAATTGCTGCCGATAGGCGTCCATGTCGACGATCGGGCGCCGCGCCACCTTGGAATCCATCGCCGCCTTCGCCACCGCCGGCGGAATGGACGAAATGAGCCGCGGATCGAACGGCACCGGGATGATGTAGTCGGGGCCGTATTTCGGCCGCGCCCCGTAGAGGGCGGCGACTTCATCGGGGACGTCCTCGCGCGCCAGATCGGCCAGCGCGTGCGCCGCGGCGATCTTCATCTCCATGTTGATGGTGGTGGCGCGCACGTCGAGGGCGCCGCGGAAAATGAACGGGAAGCCGAGAATATTATTGACCTGGTTGGGATAGTCGGAGCGGCCGGTGGCCATGATGGCGTCGTCGCGCACCTTCGCCACCTCCTCGGCGGTGATTTCCGGGTCGGGATTGGCCAAGGCGAAGATGATCGGATTTGCCGCCATCGACTTGATCATAGCCGGGGTGAAAGCACCTTTGACCGAGAGTCCGAAGGCCGCATCGGCGCCCTCGAATGCCTCGGCCAGCGAGCGCGCCGAAGTCTTGATCGCATAGGCCGATTTCCACTGGTTCATGCCCGCGGTGCGACCCTGGTAGATCACGCCCTTGGTGTCGCAAAGGATGAGGTTTTCCGGGCGAAAGCCGATGGCGCGGAGAAGTTCGAGGCAGGCGATGCCGGCGGCGCCGGCGCCGTTACAGACCAGTTTGGTATTCTCGATCTCGCGGCCGGTGATTTGGAGCGCGTTGATCAGTCCGGCGGCGGCGATGATGGAGGTGCCGTGCTGGTCGTCGTGGAAGACCGGAATATCGAGAAGCTCGCGCAGCTTCTGCTCGATGATGAAGCATTCCGGCGCCTTGATGTCCTCGAGATTGATGCCGCCCCAGCTCTTGCCGAGCAGTTTCACGCAATTGATGATTTCGTCGGGATCCTCGGAGGAGACTTCGAGGTCGATCGAGTCGATGTCGGCGAAACGCTTGAAGAGGACGGCCTTGCCCTCCATCACCGGCTTTGCCGCCGACGCGCCGAGATTGCCGAGGCCGAGAATGGCGGTGCCGTTGGTGATCACCGCGACGAAATTGCCCTTGGTCGTGTAGTCGTAGGCGCGGCTCTCGTCCTCGGCGATGGCCAGCACCGGCACGGCGACGCCCGGCGAGTAGGCGAGCGACAGATCGCGCTGGGTGGCCATCGGCTTGGTCGCCACGACTTCGAGCTTTCCAGGCCGGCCCTGGCTGTGAAACAGCAGCGCCTCCTGGTCGGTAAAGGTCGGCCGCTGCGTGCGGTCGCCGGTTTTCGATGCCATTTCAAGTCCTTGCTGATGAGGCGCAGCGGGGCGCGGCCATCGAATGCGGGGGCGAATGACGTTAGCGGAATGAGTAGCCTCTACTCAAGTGATCGCTGGCCCATGATTTGTCGCCCGCGGTATGCAAAAAGCGCCGCTGGCGACACGCATTGAATAAGCCGGCGCGGCAGAGTAATCCCTGCACATCGGCCTTCCTCCGGAGCCTGCCGGCCTAGCCATGATCAGATTTCTGCTTCGTTTCGTCGGCTTGTGCGTGCTGGCGACCGCCTTTGTCTTCTTTGTCTATGACGGGACCAAGTCCATCGCCAACCAGCACCTGGTTTACTACAAGGTCGGCGAGGTTTGGGCCGACATCGACCAAAACAGTCTAAACTGGGTGGAAGAGTGGGTGAAGCGGAAAGCGACATGGGCTTGGGACCCGTATGTGCAGGCAATTTTTGACCACGTGCCCGCCTGGGTCGCGCTCGGAATAGTGGCGATGATTCTCATCCTGCTCGGACGCAAGAAGAAGCCGCTCATCGGCTATGCGCGCAACTAAAGCGGGCGCGGTGTGCGGTCTCCCATGCCGGCAGCCTTGCGCCGTCTCCTTGTTTCCTTGGGCATCATTCTCCTCACCTTGCTGTTTCTGCCGTATTTGATCGCCCCGCTCTATCGATTCATCCAGCCGGTTTCGACGCCGATGCTCTGGCGCTGGGCAACCGGGACCCGCGTCGAGCGCATCGCCGTTCCGCTCGGCCGCGTCGCGCCGGCGCTGCAGCTCGCCGTCATCGTCGCCGAAGACGCCAGCTTCTGCCGCAATCACGGCATCGACCTCGGCGCCATGCGCGAGGCCTTCCAGCGGGCCAGCGATATCGAGGAAGCGCGCGGCGCCTCGACGATCACGCAACAGACAGCCAAGAACCTGTTCCTCTGGCCCGGGCGCAGTTTTGTGCGCAAGGCCCTCGAAATCCCGCTCGCGTTATGGATCAACCTGGTGCTGCCGAAGAGGCGCATCCTGGAAATCTATCTCAACGTCGCGGCGTGGGGTCCCAACGGCGAGTTCGGCGCCGAGGCTGCCGCACGCTGGGCGTTCGGCAAGCCGGCACGCGATCTGACGGCGCGCGAGGCGGCGGAACTTGCCGCCATCCTGCCGAATCCGGTTCGCCGCAGCGCCCGGGCGCCGAGCACGCTGGTGCGCCGGCTCGCCGGTCTCTATGAGCGCCGCGCGGCCGCCCATCCGGCGCTCGATGCCTGTATCCGCCGCCGGGCCCCCTAGCGTCATGCAGGGCGTTGCTCTATAAGCCCCGCTTTCGTCATTCCATAACCGCCGTCCGTGAATATGGAGTTTCGGCTCGCGGCGTTCGGCCGCGCCCCGGAATGACGCAATTGAAGAGGAGAACGACCTATGGCCGTGCCGAAGAGGAAAACATCGCCGTCGCGGCGCGGTATGCGCCGGTCGGCCGACGCGCTCAAGCGCCCGACCTACATCGAGGACAAGGATTCCGGCGAGTTGCGCCGTCCCCACCACATCGACCTCAAGAGCGGCATGTATCGCGGGCGGCAGGTGCTGAACAAGAAAACCGAGGCGTAGAGCTTCGGATCAGTGGCGCGCCCCATGTTCGTTCTTGGCTTTCCGCTGCTGCTCATCCCCTTTGCCATCTACAACATGATTGCGTTTCTGACGCCCGGGGTGGCCTGGACCGCCCCGGTCGCGACGGTGCACATGATGTCCGGCGAGGACTGGGTGCTGACCTGGGAAGATTTGCTCCTGGTGTTCGCCATTTTCCTGCTCTGGATCGAAATCATCAAATCGACGCGGATCGGAATGCGGTCGATCATGGACCACGTCCTGGCGATGGCGCTGTTTGTCGCCATGCTGGTCGAATTTCTGCTGGTGCGGCAGGCCGGCACCTCGACGTTCTTTCTGCTGATGATCATCGCGCTGGTCGATGTGCTCGCCGGATTTATCGTCAGCATCCGCAGCTCGCAGCGCCGGGTCGAAGTCGAAACCGACCGGGGCGCGTAAAGCGGCGCGGTGTTGCCGGCGATATCCTGTAAGTCGAGGGATGCGCGGTAGCCGGCGGATTTAATCGGGCTTAGGGATTTCCGAAATTCTTCAAACTCCTCCGGCACCTTCGCGCGCCGGCGGTTTGCTCAGTCCGACCGTCCCCCGCCGCCCGGGGTTTTTTCCGACAGACGATCGACCTTTTTCTGCATTTCATCGAGCTGACGCTTGAGGTCGTCGATGTCGCCGCCCTTGGGCTCTCCTTTGGGCGCCGCCTTGCCCGGTTCCGCTGCGGCCTCGGCGGCCTGGCTCTCGCGCCGGGCAAACGGCGCGAACATGGTGAAGGCGCGCTCGAACATTTCCATGTTCCGTCGCACCTGCTCCTCGAGCGAAGGAAACGCGCCCACCCCGAACGCCTGCGCCATCTGCTCGCGGAATTTCTCCTGCTCGCGGGTCAGCGACTCGATGGAGACTTCCAGATAGCGCGGAACCAGCATCTGCATGCTGTCGCCGTAAAAGCGGATGAGCTGCCGCAGAAACGCGATTGGCAGGAGGTTCTGGCCTTCCTTGTTTTCCTGCTCGAAGATGATCTGGGCGAGCACCGACCGGGTAATGTCCTCGCCGGTCTTGGCGTCATAGACGACGAAATCCTCGCCGCTCTTGACCATGGCGGCGAGGTCTTCGAGCGTCACGTAGGTGCTCGTACCGGTGTTGTAGAGCCGCCGGTTGGCGTACTTTTTGATCGTGACGGGCTCTTCGGACTTGGTGGTGGTCTGGGACATGGGACTGGGCTACGCGGTTTTGCCATCAAAATAGGCGGTTTCTCCGGACACTGCTACCGTTTTATGACACACCCGATGGATCTTCGGCGCAATGGCTCAATTCAACGACCGGCCGGCCAAGCACACTTGGCAGCCACGCTCGGGAGCCACGCTGGGCATGGCAGTAATGCCGCTGCCACCCGTCTTGTCGACGGCCCGTCGCCTCCTTATGACATATATCAATGAAGCCGCGGCAGTCCCGCGATTAGTAAATTCATAACCCGAAAGTGACCCGAAAGGACCTCCCATGAAGGATGACATTGTCATTGTCGGCGCGGTACGCACGCCGGTTGGCGCGTTCAATGGGGCATTCGGCACCATGCCGGCCCACGAACTCGGTAAGGTCGCGATAAAGGCGGCGATCGATCGCGCCGGCGTCGAGGCGTCCCGCGTCTCTGAAGTGATCCTGGGGCAGATCCTGCAGGCCGGCCAGGGCCAGGGCCCGGCCCGCCAGGCCTCGATCAATGCCGGCATCCCGGTCGAAGTTCCGGCCTGGAGCGTCAACCAGCTCTGCGGATCGGGCTTGCGCGCGGTCGCGCTCGGCTACCAGGGCATTGTCAACGGCGATTCCGAGATCGCGATCGTCGGCGGCCAGGAATCGATGAGCATGGCCCCGCACTGCGCCTATCTGCGCGGCGGAGTGAAGATGGGCAATTTCGAGATGGTCGACACCATGATCAAGGACGGCCTGTGGGAAGCCTTCAACGGCTATCACATGGGCAACACCGCGGAAAACGTCGCCCGCCAGTGGCAGATCACGCGGGCGCAGCAGGACGCGTTCGCCGTCGCCTCGCAGAACAAGACCGAGGCGGCGCAGAAGGCCGGGAAATTCAAGGATGAGATCGTGCCGGTAACGGTCAAGAGCCGCAAAGGCGACATCATCGTGGACACCGACGAGTATCCGAAGCACGGAACCACGCTGGAAGCGATCAGCAAATTGCGGCCGGCCTTCGACAAGGAAGGCACCGTGACCGCCGCCAGCGCCTCGGGCATCAATGACGGCGCCGCCGCCATGGTGCTGATGAAGGCGAGCGAGGCGGCCAAGCTCGGCAAGACGCCGCTGGCGCGCATCGTGTCGTGGGCGCAGGCCGGCGTCGACCCGAAGATCATGGGCACCGGACCGATCCCGGCCTCGCGCGCCGCGCTGAAGAAGGCGGGCTGGAGCGTCGGCGATCTCGACCTGATTGAGGCCAACGAGGCGTTCGCCGCACAGGCCTGCGCCGTCAACAAAGACCTCGGCTGGGACACCAACAAAGTCAACGTCAACGGCGGCGCCATCGCCATCGGTCATCCGATCGGCGCCTCGGGCGCGCGCATACTGGTGACGCTGCTTTACGAGATGCAGAAGCGTAACGCCAAGAAAGGCCTCGCCACGCTGTGCATCGGTGGCGGCATGGGCATCGCGATGTGCGTGGAGCGGTGAACGGCGAACGCACGCGGCATTGATTTACGTCATGGCCGGGCTTGCCCCGGCCATATTTGTCTTTAAGCTGTTAGAAAACCGAGGGGCGCCCGGAAACAGTCCGGGCACGACCGGAACAAACAGGGAGAGCATCATGGCCCGCGTTGCGTTGGTCACGGGGGGGACACGCGGTATCGGCGCGGCGGTCTCCAAGGCGCTCAAGGCGGCGGGCTACAGCGTCGCGGCCGTTTACCACGGCAACGACGCGGCGGCGCAGAAATTCAAAGCCGAGACCGGCATCGCCGTCTTCAAATGGGACGTCGCGTCGTTCGAGGCCTGTGCCGCCGGCGTCAAGCAGGTCGAAGCCGAGGTCGGGCCGATCGACGTCTTGGTCAACAATGCCGGCATCACCCGCGACGGCCAGCTCCACCGCATGAAGCCGGAGCAGTGGACCGAGGTGATCAACACCAATCTCGGCTCGCTGTTCAATATGACGCGACAGGTGATCGAGGGCATGCGCGCCCGCAAGTTCGGCCGCGTCGTCAACATCTCGTCAATCAACGGGCAAAAGGGCCAGTTCGGCCAGTGCAACTACTCGGCGGCCAAGGCCGGCGAGCTCGGCTTCACCAAGGCGCTGGCGCAGGAAAGCGCGCGATCCGGCATCACCGTCAACGCCATCTGCCCGGGCTATATCAACACCGAAATGGTGCAAGCGGTGCCGAAGGACGTGCTGGAGAAGAGCATCCTGCCGCTCATCCCCATCGGCCGCCTCGGCGAACCGGAGGAGATCGCCCGTTGCGTCGTCTTCCTTGCCTCCGACGATGCCGGCTTGTTCACCGGCTCGACGCTATCGGCAAACGGCGGCCAGTATTTCGCTTAGGAAGTCGCTCTGCCTGCGCGCGTAGCGACAGATGCCTGGGCTCTAAATTTATGTCTGCTTCTCTAATCGGCCGTTTGGGGTCAAGCACTTTCAGACTATCCACCACTACGGTGTCGATGTCGCTCACGGGCTCGTGCTTCTCTTCGGAATCGGCACCAAGGCCCTTCCATAA